>JBARBI010000256.1:0-6433 GCA_049792875.1 Candidatus Sulfotelmatobacter sp. | reverse complement strand
CAAACGCCTTCGGTACGAACTCGCTGAAGCAGATCATAGTAGCGTTGACGGTGAGCCTTGAAGTAAAGACTCAAATAGAGGAGCGGCTCACGCAAAGTGCCTTTGGCGCAGAGAAGCAATGTAATCAGCAGACGGCCAAGCCGACCATTGCCATCGAGAAAGGGGTGGATCGTTTCGAACTGCACGTGAATGAGTCCGGCCTCGACGAGAACAGGCAGCTTGTGTTTTTCATCGTGAAGAAAATGCTCGAAACGGTCCAAACACTCCATCATGCGTTCCGGGGGAGGAGGAACAAAGGCAGCGTTTCCCGGACGGCTACCGCCAATCCAATTCTGTGAGCGGCGAAATTCACCTGGTGTCTTGTTCGCGCCGCGTCCCCCTCGCAGCAGAATTCCGTGAATCTCTCGAATGAGCCGCAGTGAGAGCGGGAAACCCCCTTTGATGCGACGAAGACCGTGTTGCACAGCAGCGACGTAGTTGGAGACTTCCTCAACATCGTCGATGGGAACGCCAGGCACTGCTTCGTTTTCAAATAATAGTAGGTCGGAAAAGGAAGACTTGGTGCCTTCGATCTGTGAGGAAAGAAGGGCTTCCTTGCGGACATACAGATAGAGGAAGAGCTGAGCGTCCGGCAGGAGCGTTGTCAGGCCGTCTAAGCGTCCAAGAGCCTGATTTGCCCGGTCGAGCTGCTCGTATAGTCCACTTAGATCGACAGGCGGGTCTGGAGGCAAGGGTTGAGGCACAAAAGCTTTGACCGTCTCGCCCGCCGTGGTTGTGGAGACATAGGTGCCGAGCCTTGAGTGTTTTTCGTCTGCCATTGGTTGCTATGCAAGCTCGCTTTAATAAGCCTAGTTCATATTAAAGCATAAGCTGGTTAGCTTTAATAGCTAAATTACGGTAATCGCTGGGTTGTCCGCGCCGACAGAGTTCACGCACGGATTGAACCAGTCGTGCTAACCCTTCAACTTCTCGCCTGCGCCCCGCTCAACTCCCCATCCACATGCTTTACTCGGCTCAAGATAGGCCGTAGTCCGCTCCCACTGTAAAGCCCGCTTGTGCAGCTCCGCTCGGTCTACCCCAACCGTGCTCGCTTCCGCGCCCCTCCGGGCGACGCTGAAATGCGCTTTGGGGCTTGACAGCCGCGAACCACGGCCAGAACTCGCCTCCAGTAAAGCATGTTGTTTTTTATGCCCTGAAAGGGCCTGAAAACACTAACTCACACTGGAGCGAACACAATGTCTAGCGTCTACGAAATCATCACCGAGAAAATTATCAAGCAGCTTGAATCCGGCGTGGCTCCCTGGCGCAAGCCCTGGATCTGTCAAACTCCCGCAAACCTGCTCACGCAAAAAGAGTATCGGGGCCTCAATGTTTTTACTCTCGCCTCGCAGGGGTTTCCATCACGATTCTGGGTTACTTTCAATCAGACAACGAAGCTAGGGGGAAGGATTCGCAAGGGCGAGAAGTCTTCGCCCGTCATCTTCTGGAACGTTGGCGACGAGCGAGAGACGACCACGCAAGACGGCACGAAGGAGACCTCACGTCCTTTCCTGCTCCGCTATTACAGCGTGTTCAATTTGTCGCAGACGGAAGGGATCGACATTCCCGCATCGCTTCTGCAGGAGACGCGCAGCAACAATCCCATCGAAACGTGCGAACAGATCGTGACGAACATGCCAAGCCCGCCAGCGTTCGAGCAATCCGATAAAGCGTGGTACTCGCCGAATAGCGACGCGGTCGGTATGCCAGCACGTGGCCTTTTCTACTCACCGGAAGGGTATTACTCCACACTGTTTCACGAACTGGCCCACAGCACGGGCCACGCAAAGCGCCTGCACCGGGACAACTTCGACAACCCGGTATCCTTTGGTTCTGAATCCTACTCGAAAGAGGAACTCATCGCGGAGATGACCGCCGCAATGCTCTGCGGCATTGCGGGAATCGAGCAGAAGACTCTTGAAAACTCAGCCGCCTATCTCAAGACGTGGATTGCACGGCTAAAGTCCGATTCGCGCCTACTTGTTTCCGCTGCTTCGCAGGCACAGAAGGCCGCCGACTTTATCCAAGGCAAGGGCGCGCACCAGACGACGGAGGCACAGGCCGCTTAGACAGCCTTGACAATGGTATCGTATGTGTTACCATAAGCTATGGTCGAAGTACGCGAATACCTTGACCGGGGCGGACGCAGTCCGTTTGCCGCTTGGTCTGACCGTCTGAACAGAGAAGCGGCAGCCAAGGTGGCGGCTGCTCTAGCGCGCGTCCAACAGGGCAATTTTTCCAGCGCCAAAGGCGTTGGGGCCGGTGTTTTTGAGTACCGGATTGATTTTGGTCCGGGCTACCGGATTTACTTCGGCAAAGATGGAGACAGGCTGGTAATCCTCGTTGGCGGCGGAACAAAGAAACGTCAGCAGGAAGATATCAATACTGCATTGGCCCGATGGCAAGACTACAAACAACGAAAAGGGGCAGGAGGGTGACTTACAATGGCTTTGACGCGAGATTTCAAGGAAACAATCCGGGCGCGCGTAAAACGCGATCCTGGCTTCCGCAAGGCGCTTCTCCGAGAGGGAATCGAAACCTTTCTTTCCGGTGACGTGGAAACCGGCAAGATCATACTGCGCGATTTCATCAACGCCACAGTTGGATTTACTAAACTGAGCGACGTTACCCATCGCTCAGCGAAAAGTCTGATGCGCATGCTCGGTCCCAGCGGCAACCCGCAGGCTCGGAACTTGTTTGAGATCGTTGCCTATTTGCAGCGAGCGGAAGGTGTGCGCTTCGAGGTCCGATCTAAACGCGCCGCCTTGCGTACGAAGCGGCGGCCACCCTCTCAAGCAACAAAACGCTCTGTTTCTGTCGCCTTGAGTCATTGATCGACGCCCGATGGAATGTCTCACGGCTCTGCGCCAAGACGTTGAAATCACCGTCCGGCCCGCCCGCAAGGAGCATGGCGCACTCTCGGTTGTTTCCGCCTGAACCGATGCCCGTTCTGTGACGATGCGTTCGGCAATGCATGGTATATGGAAAAATATAGACAGTGCGACTAGGACCCCACTTTTTCGCGACTTCACCAAAGGGTGGGCCACGCGCCCAGCTGGGGGCCGCTCGTGGTAGAATCCGCGCAAGTATGAACGCAGTTCCAACACTCGAAAACGACCAGAAAGTGTCCGCGCCCTACGGAAAATTTGTCTTTTCCCTTGTTTGTTTCACGGGCGTGGCTGCCAGCGGAGTTTTCCTTCTGGCGTTGGCAACCGCTCAAGGTTCCCCGAATGCTTTCACTCAGGATAGCATTTCCGTGCTCGGACTGATTTTTACAGCAATATGGGCTTCGCGGTCATGGTCTTCGATTGTACGAGCAGAGCCGGAAACCAATCCCGCATTTCGCCAGAAACATCGAGCATTTGGCCTGAAGGCCGGGGCCGTTATTACAGGGGTGCTTGTCAGTGTGGCCGTCGCTGGCGCTTACTTTGGGATTCGCGCGAGTCACATAGCCAAGCTAGGTGCACTTAGCAAAGAAAGTTACGAACTCGGACTGAAGGCAGCACCGATGAAAAAGCGTTTCATCCAGCTCACGAACGAAAATACACAAGGTTTGGCCGAATATCTACGGAGGTGCACTGAGTTGGAAGCGGTAATCGACGATTACGAACCCGCTTTAAGACAAATGGACGATTTGATGAGCCAATCGCAGCATGAAATCGAAGATCTTAAAACTGACTCCAGATACGCTAGCCTGCTTCCAGGCGTCACTGTCATTAGGGCCGTCTTCGGAAAGGACCTAGAGTCAGCAAAAGCCTACAGGATTGAAATTGGGTACGCAAAGCAGCTTCCCGGGATTCCTGAGTCGGACAGGACTAGATTTTACAACGCGAACATTCAACCTGTTGTCGAGCAGCAAGGCAAAATCGCCAAGGACGAAATTGAAATCCTCAAGGATGCGAAGGCGCGCGGCGTCAAGCTGCCTGAGAGTTGGTATCGAGAAGCAGGATTAAACTAGAAGCGCGGGCCAGTCTTCCGCCATTCGCGCATCGACCGCATCCTTTCGCAACGTCGCGAAAGAATGGGCCCCCGCCGTGGTAGAATCCTCGCATGTGGGGCCCTAATGATTCTGCAGATAACCCCAGCTTCAAGCCCTGTGCCGGGCGCGGCCCTAATACTTGCAATTTGGGGCGCGGTAGTCGATTGGCGTTACAAGCGCAAAGGTGGCAAGAAATCCAGCAAGAAGGATAAACTTCTTTTTCTGACCGCGCTTGGCCTAGTGGTCGCTTTCTTTATCGTCTTAGGATTGATTGGGGTTGGGGACGTGGCCGGGATAATCGGTGCAGCAACCGTTGATTTCGCGATCGTTCTTTTCGCCACTTGGGAACTAGGCCGATGGCGAGTGCGCCGGAAAAATCCACTTGCGAGCCCCTTGCCAGCTCCCATTGTGGCTACTTCCGCGCCGTTGCGTTGCTCGGGATGCGGGCAAGACAGCGCCCCTTCAGCAAAGTTCTGCCCAAACTGTGGGAAAGCACTTGTAGGACTAGCAGTTTGAATCCGGGGCGCACTGGGGCTGGGCTAGGCTGTTTGCCGCATCTTTTCCCAATAGACCTTGTAGGTATCCGCGAAGGCTTGACGCGCTGCGTCCACTTCCGCTTCGACTAGCCCAGCCGGGTGCGCCAGCCTCAACGCGTGAGAGGCCTTGAGGTGTAGGGTGCCCCATCTGTCGCGCCGCGCGACAGGTGGGGTTTTTGAATTTAGTCTCTTCCTCAAAAGCAGGAGGGCGAACTCTCGGTTGTTTCCGCCTGAACCGATACCCGTTCTGTGACCATGCATTCAGCGATGCATCATTTAGAAACCCATCCTTTCGCGACCTCGCGAAAGGATGGGACACGCGCAGGAGAAGCTGTACTCTTAACTGACCGCTCCGTGGGAGCCTTCAAGCATGTTTACTGAACTTCAGTCTAACGAGGCACACTTTCATGCGCTCGAAGAAGGTATGGCGCGCCACACCGTTATGATCTCGATGAGTAAAGGTCAGGAAGTCGGAACTGGTACGTTGCTATCCTTCGGTTCCACAAATCTCATCTTAACGGCGAATCACAATTTACAAGAGCCACGCCTATCAGAGCTACGGTTCGGCTTCAATCATGGAGGCAATCTCCAAGCAGCCGCAACGAGTGAGACGGCGACCAAGAAACCACTACCGTACTACACCCTCAAATTCCGGGACCGAGACGAGATAATTCGCGACGAAAAAAATGATATTGCGGCCCTTATCCTTCATCCGACCGAGAAACCGCGCGGCGTTGCCGGATTTTACGATGCGTCTGCTCTTAAACCGCTGCCGATTCCTGACGGCAAATCGGTAGTGTTTCTAGGATTTCCGGTCGGGAACTCTGCCGATATCGGACAAGGGAAACGGCTAGTCAGTCCCGTTTCCGAACACTCCCGCTACGATTCCACTTTGAATCAGTCTACGTATTTACCCTCGTCATACAATCCAAATTGTGAGTTCTTACTAAAATACGAGTTAATTGAAGATGGCCTGCGACCGCACGGGTTCAGTGGCGCAGCCGCGTGGTGCCCCCTGGAACCGAAGGGTGCCATATGGACGCCAGACCTTATCTTGGTGGGAGTGATTACGAGCTACCTTAAAGAGCAGCAGTTACTCGTGTTGGCGGGGCTGCGTGCAGTCGTGGAGCTGGTTTCTCATTTATAGAAGGCTGGCGGGTGGCGCGGAGAAAGTCTTCCGGGAATACCTTTCGCTTTTGGGCTCTTTTTCTGACCTTTCACAACGATCCTCGCCGCAGTTCCAACCGGGGCTTTCCCTTTCTGTGCAATCCTACAATGCCGGGTTGCGGAATGCCCGCTCCTCGCTCTCTCTTGTGCTATCTAAGTCCGACGCTGCCATCTCCGACTCTTAACAAGCTCTTCCAAATATTTTCGCCAGCCCAAGTCGTACGATTCGACTCGGGCACCGTACACTTTCCTGTAGCGGTCCAGTATTTCTGGATCGCTGTGGCGTAGGACGACGGTAACTTTTTCGGTCCGGCCTGCCGAGCAGGCACGTCTCAATAATTCCCCGATGCTCACGTCGTTGGGGTGCAGCGAGAAACCTGCAAAAACAATATGACGAGACTGGCTCAGAACCTGTTCCGCTTTGGCCCAAATTGTGCGGAGCGCGTCGTCGTTGGGGCTTTTCTGGTCAGCCAGAGGGACGAACACTGCATTGTGTCGCCTTCCTCCGCAATCACTATCACGGCATGTTCCGCGCCCCATGTAGGCATGCTCGGCGACCGAGTCATTGATTGTGTCCAGAAGATATTTGCCGCATTTTCGACAGCGGCACCAACTCACTGAACCGTACAACTTGAGAAGAAGAAGCCTATTCCGCCCGCTTGCGAGGCAGCTACCCGCGGCGGCTAGGGGTAGACAGAGGCCGTCCGGAACT
>JBARBI010000255.1:0-17473 GCA_049792875.1 Candidatus Sulfotelmatobacter sp. | reverse complement strand
GACATGTACCTCATTACTAGGGATGGCGCAGAGCTGCTCACCCCGGGAGTTCCCTATTCGGCTGAGGACATCGAAGCCGCGATGAGGTAGATAGTGTTGGGACACCTGTGGCGGTTCTGGATGAGTGGTCGCTAGCCTTGATCGGAAACGCCTCGGGGAGACTGTGCCGCAGCTTACTGAACGTCTTCGGTTCTACGTTGAGGACAGGAACCCCGAGGAGCCACTTTTCCTGAGCACGGAAGGTCGTCGCCTGCATCCCGACAACTTCATCAAGAGGCAGTTGAAACCCATCTTGAAGAAGCTCGGTTTGGATGGAGCGGCACATGCGTTCCGACATGGGAACGCAAGTCTGCTCGATCACCTGGCCGCGCCGATGAAGGTGCGGCAGGATCGGTTAGGACACGCCGACCCGCGCACAACCATGGGCTACACGCACGTGATTGGGGACGACCACAGGAAGGTGGCGGAGCAACTCGGGGGATTCTTTGCCCAAGTTCGCCTTAACTTGCCCAAGAAAGAAAGCGGCTCAGGAGATGATCGCTCCCAAGCCGCTGTGTAGCAAGAAGTTGTTTGGTTGCGGGGGGTGGATTTGAACCACCGACCTTTGGGTTATGAGCCCAACGAGCTACCAGACTGCTCCACCCCGCACTTCGATCATAGCAACCGCCTTGGGTGCCGTCAAACTTTGTCAGATGCCGTGCGAAGCGCGCCGCGTAGAGTGTGGTAAGCCTCCCTTCCTCCTTAACACACTTTCCCGGCGCTCCGCACTATTTCCGAAACCGGTAGGAAGCGGTAGCATCCTATCGTAGATCGCCGCATCCAAACGGTATTGCTGAGATTGCCGTCGGCTCTTTCTTTGGAGTTCGCGCAGCCTGAGCAACCTCAATAGAACAGGAGGTACGTGTAAATGGCGAAGAAGGAAGTTCCCGCCACCCGTCAAACTACAATCAACGCACAGCCCCGGCTCCATCAGCGTGCCGGTGAGATTCAAGCCTACGCTACGGTGTCGCACGGCTTGCCGCTCGAACTGGAAGAGCCGCTGCGACTGGAAATGACCGAGCAGCTGAACCTGCTGCTCGCCGATACCATGACGCTACGCGATCTCTACAAAAAGTCGCACTGGCAGGTTGCAGGGCCCACGTTCTATCAGCTTCATCTTTTGTTTGACAAGCACTATGACGAGCAGGTGGAAATCGTTGACGAGATTGCCGAGCGCATCCAGTTGCTCGGCGGAGTCTCCCTCGCCATGGCCGCCGATGTCGCCGAGACCACCCGCATCGAACGTCCACCGCGCGGCAGGGAAGAAGTGCCCGTTCAGATCTCACGCTTACTGGATGCGCATCAGATTATTATTGGTCACTGTCGCCGACTTGCGCATCGGGCGTCCGAGCTTGGCGATGATGGTACGAACGATCTGGTCGTCAGCGATGTTCTGCGTCCCAACGAACTGCAAGTGTGGTTCTTGAGCGAGCATCTGGTGGATGTTCCGCTGGTGCATGCGGAGGAACCAGGGGTGCGAAAAGCTGGCTAGGTATCTGTCCTGAACGAACAGGCGCGGGCCGCCGCTTAAGATTCGGCCCGCGCTCTGTTGTCTCTTCTTGCGACGCGAACGATCTATTTCTTGCTGCCTGCTTCCAGCTTGTCGTGATCGTAGTATTCGTACGCCGACATCGGCTTCTCGCCGCCCTTCTTCCAGATACGAGAATCTTCCGGCATCTTGTTGAGGACGCGCGCCATTTCGCGAATATGCATGGCGACCGTCCCGCAACACGCGCCGATGAAGTTGATGCCCAAATCGCGAGCCTGCAGAGCGTAATCGGCCATTTCCTTGCGCGTCAGTTGCAACGGATCGAGTGCATAGGGAAATTCCGGCAGGCTGGTGAAATCGGGTTGGTCCTTCGGGGTTCGATAGGCAACCGGCTGACATGCGAGATATCCCGAGACTGCTCTGCGCATCTGCTCCATCGGTCTCAGGATGTGCTCCGGCGGACGCAGGCAATTCATGCCGACGATGTCGGCTCCCGCATCGAACAATGTTTTCGCGGCATCGGCAGCGGTCGTGCCCTCGGCGGTCTCATCTCTATTCTCAAAGCAGATGGTGACCATGGCGGGTAAACTCGTTTTCTTGGCGCGCTCCACAGCGATCAGTGCTTCGCCCAGCCACGAAAAAGTCTCTCCGATAATGAAGTCAACGCCTTCGTCAACCTGCACCGCAAGTTGCTCATCGAAAGTCCTACGAACTCGATCGGCTGCCGAAGGACTACCCGGCTCGTACATCCATGTCAGGCTGATGTTGCCCGCGACCAGGCACTGATCGCCCGCGACTTCGCGGGCCACGCGAACGGCGGATCGATTGAGTTCTTCTAGTCGGTTCTCAAGTCCCACGGTAGCCAGTTTGTCGCGGCTGGCGTAGAACGTAAGCGCCTGCAACACCTCGGCGCCCGCTTCGCGAAACTCCACATGCAGCTCGCGCAGCGCGGTTGGATACAGGAGCGCAACCTCCGGCGTGAACGGACCCGCACGCACCCATCCGCGTTTTTCGAGTTCCAATAAATAGCCGCCGTCGCCTAGCACGGGACCCTCTTTCAAGCGTTCGAGAATGCCTTTCTTTTTCATGCTTGCTCCTGAGAATGGTTAGTCGTCTACGTATTCGTATTCAGCCTTGATCGGCTGCTTATCTGCAAATCGATTCGGCCTGAAAGCGCTGATGTCTACGGATGTGGCTTTTCCGTCAATCACAAGTTCACTCATCACCAGCCCGATCGCGGGGGAGATCTTAAATCCCATGCCGGAGAATCCAGCACACACATAGAGCCCGCTGATTCCGCACATCTCTCCCAGCAGGGGTCGCGAATCTGGCGTCATGTCATAGACGCCGGTGACCCCGCGCATGACCTCCGCCCGCGCGAGTTTCGGAACGCGGCGGCATGCACGTTCGATGATTTCTTCCAATGAATCGTCGGAAGCACGCTGGGGAAAATCATCTGGATCAACAGGCCGCTTGCCGTAAAAATCGCCCACCAGGAACTTATCGTGCGCGTCCGAGCGGAAATAAGTTGCCGTCACCGAGTCAATGCAGGCGCACCCCCCGCCTTTCATGTCCGGAGTGTTTCGAAGAATTGCGACTTGGTGATATTCGCATTCGATCGGGAGATCGCACCCCGCTTGCTCAAACAGCGGCCGCGTCCAAGGCCCGGTCGCGGAAATCACCGTTGGAGACGAGATAGTTCCCTGGTCCGTAACCACCCCGCGAACGTGTCCGGCCTCGACGACAAACGCAGTTGAGCGCGTGCGCGAAAGATAAGTTGTACCCAGGTCGCGAGCAGCGCCGAGGAAGTCTCCAGCGACGCCCGCGCCGTCCCCGTATCCTGAATCCGGCTCGTAAGCAGCCAACTCCACTTCATCCACGTTCCAGTCAGGTTCCAGTTTCTGGAGGTCGTCCTTCCCGATGAGTTCGACCCTTGCTCCCAGCGTGCGTTGCATCTCAACATTCTGCTTGAGGCGGAGGATTTCATTGGGGTGAACGATACGCACGAATCCAGTCTTGCGAAAGTCCCCGGGTTGGCCAACAACATCCTGCCAGGCCTGAAACATGCGCAGGCTTATCAACGCCAGTTGCACTTCAGGCGGGAAGCTATAGTGCATTCGAACCAGCGCAGACGAACGCCCGCTGCCTCCGCGGCCCACGTGATCTTTGTCGATCACAACAATCTTTTCTGCTCCCCGCTTGGCGAGATGAAACGCGATCGATGCTCCCATCACGCCCGCACCGAGGATAACGATGTCGGCAGTCTTCGGCAGTGAACTTGAATGCCCGATGGCAGAACTCACGCGGCCGCCTCCTGCAATCGTCTCGTCTTCCAGTCACGCAACGCCTGATGGGCGGCGTTGCGCCCCGGCGCTCCCGTGACGCCGCCTCCGGGATGAGCGCCTGCCCCGCACAAATAGAGTCCCGTAACCGGAGTCCGATACTGCGCCCAGCCAGGCACCGGCCGCATGAAGAAGAGTTGCTCCAACCGTAGATCGCCGTGAAAGATGTTTCCCTCGGTCAAACCGTAGGTGCGCTCCAGATCGAGCGGAGTCAGAACCTGTCGCGCCTCGATCGCGCCAGGAACATTCGGTGCGTATTCGGCGATCTTCCTGACGACGCGATCCCCTAGCAGATCGCGCTTCTCGTCCCAATCGCCATTCCGCAAATGGTAGGGCACGTATTGCACAAAGCAAGTGAGTATGTGCTTCCCCGGGGGAGCCAGCGAATCATCTGCATTCGACGACACCACGCAATCGACCCACAATTCCTCTGGAATCTCCCCGAACTTGGCAATGTCGTAGCATCGCTCCGCGAATTCAAGCGATGGAACGAGGGTGTAGAACGTGCGCTCGAGCGGCGTCGCCTGTGCCGCAGTCCCCGTGAATCGCGGCTCCTCGGACAGGACCATGTTCACTTTTGCGCATGGACCTTGCATCTTGATTCCGCGTACCGCGGATACGAAGTCACCCGGCAGTTCTTTCGAGTCCAACATCTTCAGGAACGTCCGTTTCGGATCGGCATTGGAAAGAACCATGCGGGCCCGAAATTCCGTTCCGTCCTCCAGCACAACGCTGCGCGCCCGGCCATTTCGCACCTCGATGCGCGCCACCGATGCCGAGGTGCGAATCTCCACTCCGAGTTTCGTTCCCGCCGCAGCCAGCGCTTGCGTGATCGATCCCATGCCTCCCATCACGTGTCCGTAAAAGCCTTGCAGTTCGTGCTCTCCACCGCTCAGCAGATGAAAGAGCAGTCCAATTGAGGTGCCCGGCTGGTACGGGCCGCCATGTTTGCCATAGACGTTATTGGCCAGAAACATGGTTTTCATCTTCTCGGATTCGTAGTTATGATCGAGAAACTCCCCGAGGCTACCGGTGAGGAACGACACAAGTTGCGAGATCTCAGCACTGGAAATGCCGCGAAACCGTTTGCCGACCCGGAACAAATCGCCCCAGCCCTTCAGGGTGGAAGTGTCGACCTCCGGCGGAGGCTCCATGAAGAACGGCTGCAAATATCGTGCCAGTTTTTTCAGCTGATCGTCGACTTGCACAAAGCGCGCTGCATCTTTTGCGGAAATCCTGGAAAATTCTTGGCGGGCCCGTTCGCGGTCCACCCACCACGGCACCACATGGCCGTCGGGGAAGGGAACCTGGATCGCCGGATCGCAAGGAATCATGCGCAGCCCGTGACTCGCCAGCTGTAATTCCGAGATCACTTCGGGACGGAGCATGCTGGCGATATAAGAGGTCGTCGAGACCCGGCAACCGGGAGCGATTTCCTCCGTGACACAGCATCCCCCGACAATCTCCCGGCGTTCCAGCACGAGCGTCGACAAACCAGCGCGCGCAAGATAGGCTGCCGCCGTCAGCCCGTTGTGACCGGCGCCGATCACAATGGCGTCGTAAATCGACCGGGCACCATTTGGCGTGGATTGACTGAAAGTCACGAAGAGCATCCTGAATCGAATTACACTATCGCAAATAGCAGCAAAATTGAAGTTGAAATCGACGAAGCCCCCCTGTATCCTATCGTGACTTAGAGTCATTCTATGCCCGGAATTGCCAGCAATCGCGTCGCCCCACCGCACTATCAACGTCAGGCCCCGGCCCGGCCCCGCTCGGAGGTCAAACGGGGCCGCATTATCGAGGCCGCGACCCAACATTTTGCCGAGCATGGTTATCACGCGGCCCGGGTCGGCGATATCGCCGTGGCGCTCGGGATCGCCAAGGGTTCCATCTTTCAGCACTTTGGCAGCAAGGATGGGCTGTTCTTCGAGGTTTATAAGCGATCGGTCCGTTCGTTTGCCAAGTATCTGGATGCCCCTGCCGACATCCGCGCCGCTGGCTTTTTCGAAGTGCTGCGCTACTGGCTGGTGCGCACCGAACACTTGGTGCACGAGGACTGGATCCCTTATCGCATTTCTCTGCTCGGCAATTACGGCACCGACTTCGTGCTGAAGCGCGAGATTAACCGCTTTCTCATCGCCGAAGATCCCTATGGTACCGTGGCCTTTGTCCGTTTCGGATTGGAGCGCCGCGAACTGCGCAAAGACATGGACATCGAGATGATTGTTTCGATCCTCGATTGGATGATGGAGCGTTTCCAGGACGCACTGCTCACCGCCGAACTCGATCCGGGTTTGTTTCGTCGTCAGGGGGAATTGGCCGAAAAGAAGGAAGCCAGAATCCAGCAGTTTCTGGACGTGTTGCAGCGGGCGATTGGCTCCCCGGCGGCAAATCCAGCGCCCAGCACCCGCTCGCAGGCCCGAGGGAATCATCGGCGGTAGATTCAGAAGCGATTGTTTTCGCAATGCGGTAGGATAAATTTCCGAATTCGTGCCATTCCTTCGAGAACATAAATATGCCAGCGTCCATTGAGCAGATTCTCTCCATTTATAACGACCGTTCCCCACTCTCGGAGGCTTCGACCATCCCAGCGCCCTGGTACGTCGATCCCCGGATCGCCGAGTTGGAACGGTTTAACGTATTCGGCAAGACCTGGCAACTTGTGGCCCGCACCGATCAGTTGCAGAGGCCAGGAGAGTTCGTTGCCACGCGGCTTGCCGGAGAGCCTATCGTCGTCGTACGCGGAAGCGATGGCGCGCTGCGCGCCTTCTACAACGTATGTCGCCACCACGCCGCCGCCGTCGTGACCCAGTCCTGCGGCCAGACTGCGATGTTGCAATGTCCTTACCATGGCTGGAGATATGGTCTGGACGGATCGCTCAAAGGCATGCCGGAGTTCGAGGGCGTCCAGAACTTTGATCGCGCCGAGAACGGTCTTGTGCCCGTCCGCGTCGAAACCTGGGAGTGTTTCGTGTTTGTTAACCTCGACCCCCAAGCCGTGCCGCTGCAGGAATTTCTCGGTGGCCTGGTGAAACGTGTAGCGCCGCTTGGCGTCAGCAAGTTGCACCACTTCGACCGCAGGACTTACGACATCCATTGCAACTGGAAGGTCTTCGTCGACAATTATCTCGACGGTGGATATCACGTGCCCCACCTGCACAAAGGGCTGAGTTCCGTGCTCGATTACAGGCAGTACACTATCGAGAATGAGGATCGCTATTGCCTGCAGTCGAGCCCGATGGTCGCTTCCGAGGAAGACGCCTCGACCGGCGCCACCCGCAAAGGCGACCGCGCCTGGTATTTCTGGCAATACCCCAACCTCATGATCAATTGCTACGAGGGATACATGGACACGAACTACGTCGTCCCGGTGGATGCCGATCATTGCACCGTGATCTTTGAGTTTTACTTCAGCGACGTGAGCGATGCGCGGCGCGCGTACAACACTGAGTCGGTGAACGTCGGCAACCGTGTGCAACACGAGGATCTCGGCATTTGCGAAGATGTACAACGCGGCCTGAAGTCGCGCGCTTATGGCGCTGGCCGGCTATCCGTACGGCGGGAGGCCGGGGAGCAATTGTTCCACCAGTTGCTCGCCGCCGATCTGAAGGGGCGTCACGCGCCAGCGATCGCGGCGGCCGATTGAGACATCTACTTCTCTCCGTAGACACGTAGCTTGCTTCGTCTCGCGTTGTCCCGGCAAGTTCCTCGCCTCGGCGGCGACTATTGATGATCGCGCGGAATCGTCTCTTGCCAGGTCTTGGACTTGATCATCTGTCCGTCTTTCAGCAACTCTCGCGTGTACTTGTAATAGAAGTTCTTCTGATCGGTCGTGACCTCAAGATGTCCCCGCCACACCAGCGTGCGGCCCTTCAACGCGAAAATGCTTTCGGCTTCGCCCCGCACTGAGCAGGTTTCCGGGTGTGCGTCGTCGCCTTCGTAAGTGAGATTCTCGAAATCGTTCTCCGTGCCCCACGGATACGTGTATCCATCCTTGCCTTTCCAGTGCACAGTCGTCTTTTGTCGGGCTTCATCGCGTTCCACCGTCCATTCGCCGGGCCAGGGGAATCCTTCATTCTTAATGTCAGTTCGGCCCTCGGACGGCTGAGGAGACGAGAATTCCGGCGCAGCAGCTCCGTGCACGGGAACCACCGGCAGGACTAGTCTCGATCCATCACCGCCACCTAATTCAAGTGACGTCGTCATCGCAAACGGCGTCGGCAGCACCATCGGCCACAGCGAGTTAGAAATTGCTACCCGAATGCGATGGCCCTGGGGAAACACCCACGACGTCAGGTGCATCTCGATGTCCAGCGGATAAACCTTATCCGGCTCCAGGTCACGTGGCTCGGTCATCGATTCCCGCTGCGCCCCATTCAATCCCGCGCCGGTGATCTGAGTGACGGTCCCGTCGGGAGCCACGTCGGAAAGCCGTGCGAACCAATCCGCGAGCGGCGCGTTCGCCGATGCTCGCAGCAACGCGTGCGGGCGACCCAGGATCGCCATCGCATGTTCCAGCGGCGCGGAATCATACACAAGACTGAACGCATCTACCGGCCGAGGATCGCTCAATAATTCTCCCCACCAAAAGCCTGCCTCCACGCCGACGGTCGGGACATATTTCAATTGATGCGTAGCTTGCACCGCAGCAGAACCGTCCAGGGTGTGGTTCCCCTGCAAGAAGAAGGTGGAATCGGCCGCGTCCTTGGGCGGCCAGACATCTTCGCGCCGCCACTCTCCCGGCACGCTCTGCAGACTTGGATCCGGTGGATGCCAATGCTGCATGTAGATCACGAGCCGTGGATCGTGCTGAACTCCAGTGTCACGTCCCTTGAGCCAGTAGTCGAACCAGCGCACGGCCTGATCGCGCCATTCCACTCGCGGCCCGAAGTCCGCATCGTTGGGAAAGGAGTGATTCCACGGGCCCACAATCGCCTTGATCGGCGCTGTGGACTTCATCAGCATGTCGGGCACATTATCGCGATAACCGTCCTGCATTCCGCCAATGAGAAAGGTTGGTATCGTGACTTCGCTGAGTGCCCGCACCCGCTCGCGCCAGAAGGGACCATCATGCTGATGTTTCAAATAGAGCAGCGACCACGGCGGCGAATCGAAGCGCGGCCCCAGCACTTTTTCATCGAGCGAATAATCCGGCGCGCCCACCCAGCCTTGCGCCATATCCATGTTCAATTCAAATTCGTCAACGTGTGCCATGCCGTCGACATAGTGAACGTCGTCGTGAAACAACTCCGCGGTAGCGTGCGCCGCCAGAATCGCCTTCAAGGCTGGCGGATGCCGCATCGCCATCTGCATTGCCGTGAACCCGCCCCACGAAATACCGAACATGCCGACATTGCCGTTAGACCAGGGTTGACGCGCGAGCCACGCAATGACCTGCTCTCCGTCCACTTGCTCCTGTTCGGAATACTCGCGCTCCGGCGGAACACCTTCGCTTGCGCCAAACCCGCGAATGTCAACGCGGACGCTCACGTAGCCACGCCGCGCGAACCACGCATGCTTGGGATAATCACTCGCGGCCGTGCCATCGTCTTTGCGATATGGCAGGTATTCGAGCAGGGCAGGGAACTTTTCTCCCGGTTTTGCGCCATCCGGCATGTAAAGAGTCGCGGCGAGGCGTACACCGTCTTTCATGGGGATCCACGCCTGCTCCATGCGGACTCCGTGTGCAGGAGGCGACGGCGGTTCAGTCGCAAGAATAGGAAGAGAGAGAATGAAAACGAAGCAGAATGTCCAGCCTGTTTTCGCCAAAGACGTCTCCGTGGTCCGGGTGCCCCATTTCTCGCGTCCTTCGCGAGAAGCGGGGAAGTTGCCTAGCCGCTAACTCGGACTCAGTCCTGCGGCCCCTGCTCGCGGCGCATGGCGCGGAGATCGATCCCAAGTTGCTCCGCTTTCTTATACAGGTGACTGCGTTCCAGGCCAAGTGTTTTTGCGGCCAGGCTCACATTCTGATGGCTGCGCTTCAGTTCGGTGAGAATCACTTCGCGCTCAAACGACTGCACCCGGTCCGCCAGTGCGCCCGACCCCACAGCGCCCGTCGCAACTCCTCCTCCAGCAGAAGTCTTCGGCAGGGCCATCTGCACCGTTGCCAAATCCACATGACCGTCGGTGGCGAGCAGCATGAGGCGTTCCACCATGTTGCGCAACTCGCGCACGTTGCCCGGCCAGGAATACGACTGCAGTGCTTCCATCGCTTCCGCGCCGAACGGAACCGGTTTCCAGCCGTTCTGAGCGCACACTTGTGCGGCAAAATGCTCCACCAAAGCGGGAATGTCTTCGCGCCGCTCGCGCACCGGAGGCAGCACCAACGGGAACACGTGGATGCGATGAAACAGGTCCTGCCGGAACTTCTCTTCGCGCACACGTGCCTCTAAATCGCGGTGCGTCGCCACCACAACGCGAACGTTTACGGTTATCGGTCTGTCGCCGCCGATCCGCTCCACTTCACCTTCTTCGAGAACGCGCAACAGCTTGGCTTGCATGTTCAGGGGCATGTCTCCGATTTCGTCAAGAAAAATCGTTCCCTGGTCGGCCTGCTCGAACTTGCCAATGTGGCGCCCGGACGCGCCCGTGAACGAGCCCTTCTCGTGTCCGAAGAGTTCGGACTCGATCAGTTCCGCCGGCACCGCCGCGCAATTCAGCGTCACGAAAGGTCCAGCTGCTCGCGGGCTTCGCTCATGAATCGTTCGCGCCACCAGTTCCTTCCCGGTGCCGGTCTCGCCGAAGATGCATACGCGCGACTCGCTGGCGGCCACACGTTCCACGTGCGTCATCACCCGCCGCATGGCTTCGCCCTTCCACACAATTTCGTGTTTGCCCAGTCGCTGGCGCAGTTGCCGGTTCTCGCTCTCCAGGCGTTGCAGCTTGAGCGCGTTTTCGACCGTGAGCATCAATTTGTCAGAGGAGATCGGCTTCTCCAGAAAATCGAGCGCGCCCAGCCGCGTCGCACGCACTGCCATTTCAATGTGCGCTTGTCCCGACATCATGACCACCGGAGCGGTAACGCCCTGCCGTTTCAGTTCTTCGAGCAGGGACAACCCGTCCTTTACGGGCATGACCACGTCCGAAAGAATCAAATCGAAGTTTTGCGCCTTGGCCAGCTCCAGAGCCTTGGCCGCGTTGTCGCAGACCGTGGCTTCGTGTCCCGCGAGCCGAAACGCGCGCGACAGCGAGGCCAACGTGTTGGCTTCATCGTCGACGATCAAGAGATGCGCTTTAAGTGGCAACCATCCTCCTCGCCATAGCAGCCGCGAACCTACCTGCCCGTGCCGCCTGCGTTTTGCGTCGCTGCGATGTTTTGTAGTGCCTCAAGATTACCCGGCAATTCGATGACGAACGTGGTCCCTCTCCCGGGCTCACTCTGCACGCTGATTCTTCCGCCGTGATCGCTGACGACCGATTGCACGATCGCCAGGCCGAGTCCCGTTCCATGCTGCTTGCTGGTGTAATAGGGAGTAAAGATCCGCTCGCATTCCTCGCGCGTCAGCCCCGAGCCCGTGTCGGCAACTTCGATGATCACTTTTCCGTCGTCGCGCCCGGTTCGTAAAGTAAGAGTCCCGCCAGTCGGCATGGCGTCCATCGCGTTCAGCACCAGGTTTGACAACGCACGGTGCAGCAAGTCGGGATCTGCGGCGATGTTCCCGAGATTCTCGGCGAACTCAAACTTGCACTCGATCGGGTTGCGCCCCGGCGCTTGTAATTGCGCCTGGTAGAGCTTCACGATCTGGCCCAGGATTTCATTCACCTGCACTGCTCGCAACTGCGGCTGCGGCATCTTCGAAAACTCGCTGAAGCGTCCGATGATTTTCTTGAGGTTCGAAATCTCGGCGAGCAGGGTGCTGGAACTTTCGCGGAACACTTCATCGAACTGTCCCGGAGCCAGCGACCGCGCGCGCATCAGGTTCTCCACGGTGAGTTGGAGTGGGAATAACGGATTCTTCAGTTCATGCGCCAGGCGGCGTGCTAGTTCGCGCCAGGCTGCGACTCGCTCGGTCTGCACGAGACGTTCTTTTTGCGCCAGCAATTCTGCCGTCATGCGATTGAACGAATCGGCGAGTTGCGCCACCTCGTCGCTGCCAGGAATTTCCACCCGCGTGTCCCAGTTACCAGCTGCGACGTCCTGCGCGGCGCGCGCCAATTGCACCACTGGCCGAGTCACCCGCGCCGCCACCCAACTGCTGAGCAGGATCGCCAGAATGATCCCGCCACCGCCCGCCAGCAAAGCCGATGCACGGATGCGGCGTTTCAGTTCGACATACGACCGCCGGGAATTTCCAACCAGCAAGATTCCCAGCAATGGACGATCCTTGCCCGTACCTCGCAGCGGGATGGCGTGAAACACTTCTTCATCCGCCTGATCCGCAGACCACGATACAATTCCGGTCATCTCCTGGTTGTACTGTCGCACCGCTTCGACCAGCGGCGCGAACTTTTCGGCAGGCCGCGCAGTGTCGGGACCGTTCCCGGAGGCCGACGGATCCAGGAGCGAATCCGCAGAGAAATGATCGCTACGATTCTGATAAAGCAGGACGCGCATGGCAGCGGGCAGATCCAGCCCGGAAAGAAAATTCTTATCGAGCCGTCGCCCACCGATAACGTACACGGGATGTTCGCTGATGCGAGTTGCCCTCACGGCAAAAAGCCCTAACGCGGTGGAGTCCTGCAGTTCTTCGCGTTTCAGAAACGCGCTCTCTCCGCTCGCCGCAGACAGGCTCTCAAATGCGGTATCGGGATAGCCAAACTTCGCTGGCCACTGCGCCGAAGAAATGATGGCTCCATGCCCGTCCAGAAATTCCAGAAAGTCGAGTTGGTAGCCCTCAGCCATTTGCCGGGCCAGTTCGAAATATCCCGCAGAATCCGCAGATGTGCCGTTCAGCGCTGTCGCCATCCGGCTGACGGGATTGGACGCGGCGATCGCGTCCACCCGCCGTGCCACATCATCGCCCCTGCGGCTAAACTCACGCTGAAACTGCGTGACTAACGCCACCGTGCGCTGATCTTCGGCCTTCTCGAACGCATTGCGCGTCACCATCAGGACCAGCCAAGCCACGGCTGCCACCGAGAGGAAGATGGTCAGTGCGAAGACGGTCAGAAGTTTGCGGCGAAAGGTCATCGATTAGGGTTTGCCATTTCCAATCCAGGCATCGTCTAGAGTCCATCCTCCATCGGAGCGCAGCGCCCAGTTTTTCAAATTCGCCGATGCAGCGTAAGAGACAGGAAGATGGAAAAGCGGGACAAAGCGCTTCGTCCCCAACAGCGCCAGTTCCGCCGCGTATAAATCTTCGACGGGAGCTCCTTCTTTTCCCAGGGGCGTTCCGGCGAGCGAAGCCACGTTCGCCAACGCAATCCACGGATCAGGCGCCAGCGGAATCCGCAGTAACCGCAGATCGGCGGTCCGCCCCGATGTAGGTTGTAACAGCAATCCCGCGTCTCTGGCGTTGAGCGCGATGCGTTCGGCCAGCACCCGCGCCTCCGGATCACTGCCATCGTATCCCAGCGTCCACGTCGGAACTGTACGGACTTGTTCGCGCGTGTGCCGCGCTCGTGACAAATCCGCGTCGGTGGAGAACGCGAATCCGTAGCCGCTCATCCAGTTCGGAAGAATTCCGGCTGCCGGTTGTCCCGCTCCCTGCAGTAAGACACTGCGGATCGACCCGCGCTCCACGCTCAGGGCCAGCGCTTCGCGTAGAAGTTTTTCCTCCGCGGACGCCGCGTCGCGTGTGAAGAACAGTGTCAGTAGCTCCAGCGGAGCCGAACTCACCAGTTGGCGTCCTTCCTGAGAAATTCTGTGCGACTGTTCAGGCGCCACCTCCACTAAATCCGATTTACCCAGTTCGAACGCTGTCATCTGATCGCGAAAACTCTTTCCCATCTCGATCTCGATGGCATCGAGGAACGGACGCCCTCGCCAGCAGTTCTCCTCCGCCGCCAGAGACAACTTCTTTCCCGGCTGCCAATCAACAACATGAAACGGCCCCGTGCCGCTGGGCGCGCCGGCGGGATTCGTCTTCGAAATCGCATTTCGCGGCAGCGCCAGTTCCGCCAGCAACTCGGCGTCGGACTTGGAACACTCAATCATAACGGTGTCCGCGTCGACGCTCACATTCCACGACGGATTCGCGGCACGCAGCGACGCGGCCGCAGTTTCGGCGGTGAGCGGAGTGCCGTCGTGAAACTTCACTCCGTGACGAATGCGAAACTGCCGCTGACTTCCCGACGAGGCCTGCCATGACGTGGCCAACCGGGGCTGAATGCGTCCGCTCTCATCGGTGACGACCAGCGTGTCGAACATCAGCATGGTGAGCCCGTATTGTGCGAAGGAATCCGGCTCGGCATTCTTCGCAGCATCGAGCGTTGCCGGGTCCAGGTCCACCGGATCCATCGACGTCGGAGCCGCCCGCATGGCGACATGCAGCACGCTTCCGTACTGGGGACGTGTCTCGGCCACCGCCGCCAGTCCTACAATCATCATGCTACTGACTACAAACCACCGCCAGCCGAAACGCTTCATAAGTTCCTGACTCTCGATTTCTCGCGACAGCGATAGCCGTGTCGCCCTTTGCTTCTGTCCACAATGCGGTAATCACGCCGCTGCCTGGAAAGTCGACGGCGGCGCTCACTGCGACCGGATCGCGATCCAGAAACTCATATGCGCGCACGGAATCGCCAGTCCCTTCCGCGGAATTCGTGGCCAGTGCTTGCCAGCCAGCGCCGCACGAAGTCTTGACGCTCGTCAGGTCGCTCCCCCAGCCGAGCTTGAGGCCCTGGTCGCTGATGCCGTCGACCATGTGGACGCGCCCATCTGTGGCGGCAAAGAGCCACAGAAGATATTTCTCGCGCGGCAGCAATGCTGCGGAATAAAACTTGGATACGGTTGTGAACTTGCCCACGCCCGGGGTTAGCGCTCCCGTGAAAAAGTTGCGCGTCGGCGCGAAGAACGCACCCATCGGCGGAATTGCCAGCGCAGACGATCCGGCACTGGGGAACACCGGGAACGTTCCTCCGCTCAGAGCGGAGGGAACGAGTGGCCATGGATCATCCGTCTCGCGGCAATTCAACGCCATTGCCGCTCCCGCTGAAATGCGGCAGATGACCCCGGGAAGATAAGCGTCCAGCAGGTGATCTTTCGCCGGGATCAGCCTTCCGCGCAAATCCCGCGGCCATGGCCGCGCATGAACGATGCCAAGAGTTTGCTCCTGCTGCCACTTGCCGCCCTGCGACCGGTAGAGTGAGACTCTCTCCGCGTCGAGCACCGCGATGCGCGTCGGTGCAGCATTTTCCTCGAGCACGGCAACGTCGAGAATCGGATCGTCCTGCGTCCACAATGAGATCTTGCGCAGGCTGAGAGGTACCGACTCATGGGATGTCGCTGCGCCCGCTGGACGCGGCAGCGATACCATGACCACCGACGACTCCCCCGCGCCTAGGTGAATCTCCGCCACCCACACGTACGACGCGGGATTTTCGGAAAGAAAAATCGCGACCGTGGCGGCTGACTGATCGGCTTTTACAAAGTGAAGTCCGAGCCCTTCGAGCGTAGTGCGCAAACCGTTCTGCACGATCTCGCTGTCACGCTTGCCGAGGGAAGAACGGTTCTCGACGGTAAAAGCGATTGCGCCAGGCCCGGTCACCGCAACAATCTTGTGCGCGAGTTGCTGCTCGGGCCCGCTCCAATCTGTGGCGACTGCAACGATTGCCAAACCGAGGACCACGAAACAGAGTTGCATCGCGAATCGGCAGCTGAGCGCCGTGCGCGAGAATCGATTCACTGAATTCAGGATGGCGTTCGGAATGCCCAAATTATAAACCGCTGCGCGCATAAGCCATTCCTCACGCCCTGTACTGTTTGGACACCGTTGAATCCAACATGCCGCGGGTGCCCCACCCTTCTCGCGCCTTTGGCGAGAGGGTGGGGATTTTGACCCGCTGATCAGCCGGCCTATCTCGGCTGTTCCTCAGCCTGGCTCGCCTGGTTCGCTGCGCTCATACTGTGCAACACATCATTGGCGAAGAAGAACTTGCCGTCGGCCGGGACCATCATGATCTGCAGCTTGTCGGAGAGTCGTTCCGCCACGATCTTGTTGATGAGCAGGGGATTCTGCTTCAAAATCGCCGCCTCGCTCGACATCCGTTCCGCATCGGCAGCCGCCGTCACGCGAATACGATCTGCCTCCGCCTTCGCCAGCAACTCTCGGCGTTCCGTCTCGGCCTTGCTGTCGATGACCTTGGCCTGGGCCGCGGCCTCCGCATTTTGAATCGTCGCTTCCTTCCGCGCTTCGGCTTCCAGCTTGCTCTGCTGGATTTGTTTTTCTTTCAGCGGCAGGGTGTACTGCATCGCATCGGATTCGCCCTTCGCCTGCAGCACGTGGACCTGTGCCTCGCCCTCCGCTGCCTTGATCTGTTGCACTTTCGTCGCCTCGGCTTCAAGTTCGGCAATGCGGACCTGTTTCTGCTTTAACTCTGTTTCCACGCCCATCCGGTCGTTCTCCTGCTCTTTGAGCAACAGCGTCTCCAGTCCTTTCGCATACTCTTCTGGCAGTCGGATATCCCGCAGCATCACTTCCTTCACAACGATTCCGTCCGCAGACAGCTTTTGCGTGATCATGCCGGCCGCCCGTTGCCGCACTTCTTCGCGCTTGGCGGAGAAGACATCCCGCACCGTATAGTTCGGAACCAACTCGCGCCACACGCTGGCCACGATCGGAGGCACAATCTCTTTCTCCACCGGACGCGGCAAGTTGCTCTGAATGTAGTCCAGTCGTTTGGGATCGAGCCGATAACGCACCGTGATCGCCAGGCCCAGCGTCAGTCCTTCCTTGGCCTGCACGTCAAGCAGCTGCGACTTGCGCGAGACGTTCGCCGCAACGTTCTTGCCATCCTCCGCTACTCCGGTGGTGAAGACCTGATCGCGCGTATCGAACAGTGCGACGTCCTCGACCATTGGCGTTACAAAATGCACTCCGGGATACAGCGTGCCCGGCACCGTGCCACTCATTTCGCTGACGCGGATCCCCGCCATGCCGCTCGGCACCACCACAATGCTGAACGCCAACAGAATCGGCCCCCAAGCCAGCAGCGCCAGCGCCAGCGATGTCCGCCAACGCCACTCCGGCGACGGCGGCAGCGTGCCCGCCCCGGGTGTCGCCAGCGCCCGCCGGTACAACAACTCGCGATACAGGTCATAACCCAAAATACCTACAGCCACGAGAATCATCCCGAGGCCACCGGCAATCAGCAAATACCTCAACGCCAGCATGGTCGTTCTCCTTTGCGCTTCAGCGCTTCTGTCCCGACTTCACTGCGACCGTCTGCCGCGAAAAGAACAGACGGAATACTTGCCCGAAGATCAGTTCTTCCGCCAGCAAGGCCACCGCCAGCGAAAAGATCATTCCTGCCATTACCGCCAAGAATGTAATTGCCATCTGCATAACGTCCTCCTGATTTCAAGTAGTGAGACTTTATTGCGCGCCGAACGGCCCAGGGACTTGAGACGCGGCCAGAGTGGTGCCATCAGCATTGCCCCCGAACACGCGCGCCACCTGGTCATCGCGGTCGCCGCGAATCTGAACCGGATCACCAACGC
>JBARBI010000254.1:0-2223 GCA_049792875.1 Candidatus Sulfotelmatobacter sp. | reverse complement strand
GTGCGCAAAGCGATCCCAGATCGATTCCCCTTTGCCGTCCTCTTTCCATGCGCCCTCAATCTGATAGGCGGCAGTTGCGGCGCCCCAAAAAAAATTCTTAGGAAACGACGCTGTGTAAAAAGCTTCGAGGTCCGGCCTGGTGCGCAGCACGCCGGAAGCCGGAGTGCCCGCGCGGGATGAGGTGCATGCCGAAAAAAGGCCGGGCGCAGCGGCGGCAGCGGCCGTGCCCAAAGCAGATTGCACAAACTTACGGCGGGTTAAACGCAATGTGGATGAAGCTCCTTCAGCGGGATTGCCCTGCGCCGCAGCGTTCGATTAGGAATCGTGCGCTTCTAATTATGCTGGATGAACTTCGTTCATCTGCATAGTCGCTTTCTCTGTTCGGCCGACATCGTTTCGGCGCACATCGGAGAGATTCTACAGGCAAGCGCAACCAAAAAACCGGCGCGGGATTTTTTTCAGTGCGTGATCAAAGTCGATTGGCTGGCCACGCAGATCCAGGAGCCGTTGCGCTCGATCCAGGTGTCCACAAAGCGATCGCGAAGGACATACGCTTTGCCATTTCTCACGCCCTGTTCGCGATAGATGCCCACCACTACGGCGCTGCGGGCGAAAAATCGAACCTCCGAGGATTGATTCACGATATGCAGGAGATGCGGTTCGGGTGCTTGCACCCCCGTTAGATAGCGCGCTTTGTTCATGACCGAGCCATCGTCGTCGATATAAATCAGTTGCTCGTCCAGGAGAGGCGCCACGGCTTTCGAATCTTTTTGCATGACCGCCTGATTCCATGCGCTCTCCAGAGCCAGGATTCTGGTTTGCTGGGATTCTCTGGACGCCGCGGTTTGCGTGTTGCCAGCCAGCGCAGTCAACAGCATAAATGCGTAGAAGACCATTTTCATGCCGCAAAATCCCCGCTCACAGTCCGAGCGTCCGTAGCGATCAGCGCGGGAGCGGCGTTGCTTGCGCCACCACGCAAACCCACGCGCCTCCCCTAAGAACCCATGTGTCCATAAAGCGCCCTTCGCGCAGATAGGGCTTGTTATGCTCCACGCCGCGGGCTCGATAGCTACCCACAACCACGGCCATCTCGCCGTCGAATATTCGCACTGCAATGGTTTGCGTGACCAGCGACTGCATCTGCGTCCGGTTATTCCTGATGCGCGCTAGAAATTGCGCCTTGCTCAACAGCATGCCGTCTTCGTCGATATAAATCATCGAATTGTCGAAGATCAGATCCAGCGCGCGAACATCCGATTTTTCTTCCGCAATATTCCAGGCGCTTTCCAGGGCCAGGACTTTCGATTGTGCCGCGCTGCCAGTGTTGTCTTGTGCCGCAATGGATGCCGCCAGCGTGCAAATGACGGGGATCATTTGGATCATTCGTCGCATCGGACACGTCCTCGAAGGTTTCTATCGGCAGCCGGCGGCACCTGCTCTAGTCTCGAGTCTGTGGAAATTTTGCGGTCGTGCGCCGCTATGATGAAGAACGAAGCTTTATTACTGCGAGGATCATTCAATGGCTCGAATTTCTTTGATCGCACCCGAATCCGCATCTCCCGAAGTGCAGGAGATTTACGAGAAAGCGCTTCGCGGCAAGCCGGGCAACGCGCAGAAGGCGTTGGCTCATCGGCCGGAAATGCTTAAGAATTTTCTAAGCTTCTATGCCAGCGTCGGCCGCTCGCTCGACCGCAAACTTTATGAACTCATTTACATTCGCGTGTCGATGATGAACCAGTGCCGATATTGCTTGCAGCATCACGTCGCATCGTCCAAGCGCGTCGGCCTGACATCCGAAGATTGGGCTGCCCTCAAGGCTGGTGACTATTCCCGCTATACCGACAAAGAAAAATCCGCGCTGGCCTACATCGAGAGACTAACTCGCAGTCCCCATGAAATCGCCGATGCCGACTTCGCCGAACTGAAAAAATATTTCTCCGAACCGGAGATCGTCGATATCCATTTGCTGACCGGACTCGCGAATCTCACCAACCGCTTCACCGACCCGCTGGGCCTTGAACTTGAAATGCCGGAAGAAAAACTCTAGAGCTTGCCAGGGATTACACGGATCAACACAGATAACCATACGAAGTAGTTGTATCCGTGGAAATCCGCGTAA
Source organism: Candidatus Sulfotelmatobacter sp. (assembly GCA_049792875.1). Lineage (GTDB taxonomy): Bacteria > Acidobacteriota > Terriglobia > Terriglobales > Acidobacteriaceae > Sulfotelmatobacter. Next base: position 104 of record JBARBI010000254.1, on the reverse strand, counting down.
TCCGTGGCCAGGTTACAGAATTTCCCTCGCATCGCCCACGCGCTTGGTCACCCGCTCGCGATCCAGATATTCCAGCAGCGGGATCGCATACTTCCGGGTGACGC
>JBARBI010000253.1:0-1863 GCA_049792875.1 Candidatus Sulfotelmatobacter sp. | reverse complement strand
GGATCTGTGCGGGTTGCGCCTTGCAAGCGCATTGAACTCAGTCGCCTGAGATGGCGACCGCGGCAAAGCCTAGCTAGCGGCCGCGTACCAAGTCTTGCGTGGGGACCGGTGACGGTCGTTGCGAAGCGTAGACAGGGAGGTTGTAGGCCGGAACGTCAGTGAACGGGAAAATAGCCCCGAAATCGATCGTGATCGGAGTAGCCGACTCTATCCCGTAAAGGGGAAGGCAGAATCGCAGGCCGCGACATAGCGAGCGGCGTGGGATGCTCCCGGGGTTCGTACCGCCAGCATGCAACCAAGGGGATCGATGTGAACAAGGGAGATCCATCCGATTCAAGCGCGAGCTTGTAGGGCTCGACAAGCCGATGAGGCGAGAAGGGCCCGAGGATCGGATGGAAGTCAGACTGACTGGTAGTACTCCGAGGTCGGGAGAGCCGGCCACATGGGGAAGCGGTCAGCGGTGGTTGAATTGTTCTTGGGCGACATGGGCTCCATTCAACGGGAGACACGGCCTTCTATTCAAAGAGAAGATCAGCTGACCATGGAAACGAAACTTGAACAAATAGCAGTGAAAGCTCGATGTGAACCAAAACTCCGCTTCACTTCGCTGGCCCATCACATCACGCGTGATCGAGTGCTGAAGAATCTTTCTCAGATTCCAAAGCGCTCGGCCGCCGGGGTTGATGGCCAGACGATGGAGGAGGCGAAGGAAAACTTTGAGCAATGGATTGGGCCAATGCTTCAATCCATTCACCGTCAAGGATACAGAGCGCCGGACATTCGGCGCGTCTTTATTCCGAAGCCCGGCAAGCAGGAAAAACGCCCGCTCGGCGTTCCGACTGTCTCCGACCGGGCGCTCCAGCGCAGCACGGCCCAGGTGCTCTCCGCCATCTACGAGCAGGACTTCTTGCCGTGCTCGTTTGGCGGCCGGCCAGGGCTAGGCGCCCATCACGCGCTGGCGACCCTCAATGAGGTGATCGCCGGCAGCAAGACGGGCTGGGTGCTGGAGGCGGACTTGAAGAACTTCTTCGGGAGTCTCAATCACGAGTGGTTGCTCCGGTTTGTTGAACATCGAGTTGGAGATCCGCGCCTGATCAGCTTGATCCGGCGCTGGTTGAAAGCGGGCGTTGTGGAAGATGGAGAGGTTCATCCGAATGAAGAGGGAACTCCGCAAGGTGGATCGATCAGCGTGCTGCTGAGCAACGTTTACCTGCACTACGTGCTCGATCTATGGTTCGAGCGCGTGGTCAAACGCCGGTTGCGTGGCGAAGCCTATCTTGTGCGCTATATCGATGACTTTGTGAGCTGTTTCCAATATCGCTCGGACGCCCTCCGCGTGCAGGACGCCTTGCGCCGACGGTTGGGGAAGTTTGGCCTTACTCTTGAGCCGACCAAGACGAAGTTAGTCGAGTTTGGCCGGTTCGCGCAGCGACATGCGGGCAAACGTGGCAGGAACCGCCCGGAAACAATCTACTTTCTGGGCTTCACGCTGTATTGCACGCGAAACCGAAAAGGCAACTTTAAGGTTGGGATGCGCACCGAGAAATCTCGTTTGCGGCGCGGCCTTATGTCTCTGCAAGAGCTGATGCGGCGAATACGACATGATACGATCAGGGACCAGGTCGGCGAAATAAACGCCGCCCTACGAGGCCACTATGCCTATTACGGCATTGCCGGAAATATCCGCGCTTTGTTGGAGGTATATCGAGCCGTCGAGCGTTACTGGCGTAAAATGTTATGTAGCCGCAGCTGGGCCGGCGCTCACCTCACCTGGGACGCTTTCCACCAGATCAAAGAGCGGACACCTCTACAGCGACCAAAACTGCAGCTTCCCTACCGGGCGCTGCAGGCTCTCGCGGTGCA
>JBARBI010000252.1:0-5730 GCA_049792875.1 Candidatus Sulfotelmatobacter sp. | reverse complement strand
GGAGAGAGTGGGATTCGAAAACGCTCCCTAATGTAGTTACATACACTTAGACCGCGGCAGATGGCATCTAACGCGGCTAGTTCGGTGCAATTCCGCGTTAACGGCACGGAAATGGCACGGGACGGACATGCAAAACTGAACGCAGGCGGAGCGCGGACCCTCGCTTTGGGGGGTTGGACGCTGGAGAGCTACCTAACTCATATTGCGTCAACGACCGAACCGCTGGGACATCTGATGACGACGGTCCTCGACGCGGAATATCAAATTCCCGGCAACTTGCGCGTGGTCGGGCTCGACGATGTCGGCGGCTTCGGCACGGGTGCGAATCTCTCTACCGCCGCGTTCTCTCGAATTTTCGACGCCCGATACAATCCCAGCCTCGAACGCGTTGCCTTCGTCCATCAACTCATCAACACTTTCCGAATCGACACTTTCGACTTTGGATAAGCCTTCCAGATCGCCCGATTGCAGTCACGAGGACTTCCTGCGAAATGCCGAAGATCCGAAGATCCTAGCTTTTGGGTGGCATTCGGATTCTTCTTGTTGATCTCGCTCGTTGACCTTAGGTTATCGCCGTGAAAGGGTCGCAGCTTACGGTAAGTTACTGAAACTACGCGATACGGATGGCTACCAAAACCAGTTTCAGTAAGGGATGGGAGCAGTTCGTGGATCATGAATGGATCAAGAATAAATCCCGTCTCGAAATCGCAATGCTTTCTGCTATGGCAGGAACGATTCACCCTTAACCAATTGAAGAATTGCGACACGGACGGCTCCCGACAACCAGTCTTAGCCTCCTCGGAAACCAAACTGCTGGACGACAACCTGACCTTAAGATCGCCACGAAATTGCTACTGTGTTGACGGGGTTTCTCGCTCCAACTCGGTTGTGATCCCGTGGCTAGGAGCAAACTACAATCAGCAAGAGATTGCAGGGGCCTCCAGAGTGCCGTAGGCATCGTCTTGTCGGACATTGCTGCAAGCGTTCGTCAATGAGAGTGCACCGAAGCCTTGGCAAAGCGAGCCTGCTTGCTTGACACTCTCACGCTTGGCGGTAGCCCGCCCGCGATCCAGAAGCACGCGAAGCTCACGCTTGAGTTCTGGGTCACTAAGTTTGAAAAGCTTGCAAGGGAAAGCGGGCTCGATCCTGCAACTGCGCGACTCGCTGCCGAAGATGCAGTTGCCGCTCTGGAGGGCGGCCTTGTGCTGGCACGAGTTAGTGGCGATAGAGATGCTTTTCGACGTGCAGTTCAGTCCTTACGAGAGAGGCTAACAAAGGCTGCGAGGAGGATCTAAGCGTTCCGAAGCGCGGGGACGCCCGGTGTCCCCATTAGCTACCTGGCCCAGTAGTGGACGGAGTTGGCGCGCGAAGTCTTGGTGGAGCAACGCCCAAGCGTCTTCGAGGTTTCGGAAAGCGTCGACTACCAATTGCTCCCGACATTCAGCCGGGCATTCAAGGAGTAGAGCGTATTCGCCAGTACCAGCCAAACGTCCCTGTCTTGGATCTCGCAATGCCAGTCGGCTCAACGTTAGAACACGAAGGTCACTTCTTCCGCCACGATGAAAATCGGTGGACCGCCCTTCGAAATGAAGACAGCGTTCGCGATAGAGTCCGTAGCACGAGCGCGCAAACAATGAATGCGGCGATTGTTTGCGCGGCCGTGCCGTCGGACTGTCGAGCGGTTGCGCTTCTGGATTCTTACTGGCTGCTATCCTGCGATGCCGATCCCGTCATCGCGGACTCATCGCTGAAAGTCAGCGCGTATTTCTTGCCGCCGAAATCGATCTTGGTCAGCGACTGGCTTCCATCATCGTTCGTGCGCGTTTCAGTCGCGTCGTTAGGTTCGGGTTGACTCAGTTCAAGCAAGTGAGCGGGCACAGTCGCCACGAGTTTTCCATGGGACAAGATCATCAGCTCAACGTTAGAACCTGTTCCGTCCCAAGTAAGCTTGTATTGCCCCGGGGCCAGCTCATGTCCGCTGACGGTTGTGGACTTATCCAGTTCTATTGAGCCTTTGTTTCCTTTGTTTGCTGCGAATGCGCTGGTGGCCAGCAGCAAGGCCAGCCCTGGTAGCAGGCTCTTGGAGATGATTGAAACCTTCATTTATTTATTTCCTTTTCTTTCCCGAAAAGCGTCGAGAATCGTTTCTTCCAATCAGACGCAACTGACTAACAAAAGTTACATGGGTTCTCCCGTGGCCCTACTGCCTGGCTCTTAACGCAGGACTCGAAATCCGTGCGGGGTGGTGCGACTGATCCTGCTATGCGTCGCAACGCGTAACTTTGTGTTGCGATCTTCATCGTATGAGAAGGCCAGAGGCATTCAGGCTGGCGCAAGACAAAGGACGCAGAGGAGTCGTCATGAGAAAAACAGTGTTGCATTTGTTTATGTTGTTGATGCTGACCAGTCCAGCGATCTTTGCAATCGACAACCTGAAACTTAACTCAAAACTCGACTATACGAGTGACAGCCTCGACGGCCGCCTGATCACTGGAGAGGATGCGGAATCAGGTTTTGTTCCGGGCAAGCCCAATTACGTCGTTATTTATGGCGAAGGATGCTTCAATTCAAAGCGACAGGCGCGGCGCACGGTTGAACTCTACAACAAATACCGCGCCCAGGTGCACTTTGTGGTTGTCGATCTCGATATTCAGCGCTCAGCCGAGCAGCAAAAACTGGTCAAGCAGTACTACAAGGGCTACATCCCTCATGTCCTCGTATTGGACGCACGAGGCGAACCACTTTACAACCAATCCGGCGAAGTGGAGTCGCGAGTGGTCGAAGAGATCTTCCAGAAATCTCTCGTGCAGTGAGAAGAGAAGACCTTACAGAATCCGAACCGCGGAGTGAGAGCAGGGAAGATATGGGCCGGGAATTCGTAGGCAAGACTGTTAGGAGTATTTCTCTGTGGGTGCTGGCTCTGGCCTCTATGGTCGCCTCTGGTCAAGCACAGGCGAAACCTAACCACCTTGGCGGCCAGACATCGCCGTACCTAAAGCGGGCAGTTTCTCAACCCGTCGATTGGTACCCTTGGAGTGCAGAAGCCTTCAAGCGTGCCATAGAGCTAGACCGTCCGATTCTTCTGGATGTCGGGGCCGTGTGGTGTCCGTGGTGCAGCCTCATGGATCGCGACACGTATACAAATTTCGCAACTGCAGAGTACATCAATCAACACTTTGTCCCCATAAAGGTTGACTTCGACGCTGCCCCGGACCTGGTAGCGCAACTGCAGCGGGCGCAAGCCATTCTAAACCTGCCTGCCGGGTTGCCTCTCACATCTTTCATCACACCAGATGGAAAGCTCTACTTTGGCGGGGGATATTTTCCGGCCGAGCACAAGGCTCACAAACTCTCATTTCGCGAGGCAGCGGAAGAGGCTCTCAAGCGTTATGCCGATAAAAGCAAGATCGCCGAAGAATCCTTTCAATTAGAGGTCGTGCAGGGGAGGTAACGTGTGCCGGCACATCGTTTCAGTTGAGACGATGGAGCGATATCTTGGCTGCAAGCACCGTTTCTGCCTTGCGGTCAACGATCACAGCGTTCTGGATCGATCTGAGATTCTGATGAGTGGGATCTCGGCAACCGCGAGCGTCCGTCGACGGTTCGCGAAAAAGACCGATTACGTCATTATTTATGGTTCAGTTTCTCTTGCGCAGGTGCGGCAGCCGTCCAGGCCAAGCTAATAACGATCGCCAACGCGAAAATCATTCGCATGAAACATCAGATCGGGCTGACGGAAATGAGTTTCCATTCGCATCATTTCATATTCAAAAAGGAGGGCCGCTGCTAATTGCGGAGCGTCCCGAGATTCGTCTATCATCCATCCACCGCGACCGTGAAACTGGTCTTGCGATTTTGAGAGCCGCATTTTCTCAACGCGGAGATTGTCAATCCGCCTACGGGGTGTTGTGATGCCTTTTCTCCCAGTTCTGCCAGAGGAACAAGCGAGCGCCGATGTCCGGAAGATCTACGAATACGTCACTCGCAGGTGGGGTTTCCTGCCTAACTATTTTCAGGCTTTGGGCCACGACCCTCAGCTTCTTCAAGACCAGGTGAATCTCTACACGAACGCCATGAATGAGGAGCGTGGCCTGCCCAAGATTATCAAGGAGCAGATTGCCACTGTTGTCAGCGGAATCAACATGTCCAGCTATTGCCTCCCAGCGCATTTGGAGATTCTGGGCCGCATGGGCATGGACAAATCTCTCAGCCGCAGGCTATCGATAGACTACAAGTCGGCGCCACTCGATCCAAAGGTCATGGAGCTGTTGAACTTTTGCGAGAAGCTTACTATCAATCCAGGCGACATGCGGCGGGCTGACATCGAGAAGTTGCGAGAGTTGGGCTGGAACGATGCTGCTATCTTCGACGCTGTGCTGGTTACGTCGCTCTACGCCTGCGCCAACCGGTTCTCCTCGGGCCTCGGCCTCACTCCCGACTTTGATTAGCCCATGAATCTTCGTGCTGGTTCAGTTCGGCTCGCCTTTACGGAAGCTGTGCCTAAACATTTGGTTCAGTCGTTCGTGCACGTCGTTTGGTAGAGGTGCGGGTTCCGTATGGCAGAAAACCTCTACGGTTTTGCGCGTGGTATCCACTACGACGCGGCAGTCCTCACAATGCTGCAGGTGGCGCTCAAGTTCCCGCACCAACTCGGGGTCAAGCTCGCCGTCGATATACTCAGAGATCTTATCGATGACCTGTCGGCATCGCATTGCGGGCATCCTTTCCGAAATACTTGGTCAATTCCTCGCGCAACTTCAGTCGCGAGCGTAAGAGTCGCGTCTTTACCACGGGGATGCTCAGGCCGAGCAGTTTGGCAGTCTCCTCGATCGTGAACTTCTCAACGTCCCGAAGAGTAAAGATTATCCGCGACTTCGGGTCCAGCCTCTGGATAACCTCCGCCAGTATCTGCTGCAGTTCGTTGTGTAGGCAAGCCTTTTCCGGATCATCGCCCCAACTCTCGATTTCCATGGGGAGGTAGCTGTCATCTTCGCCTTCTCGTGGCTCATCAAGCGATGATTCTTTCCACAAGGCGCGCTTCCTCAGCTTGCCCAAGGCCACGTTCACCGCGATGCGCACCAGCCAGGTGTAGAAGCGCGAGTTCCCCTGAAACTCCGCTATCGCGCGATAGGCCTTTAGCGAAGCTTCCTGGAGGACGTCCTCGGCATCCTGGTGGTTGCCGGTAATACTGACGCCAAGGCGATAAATGTGCCGGCTGTACTGATTGAGCAAGGTAATGAAAGCGTCCGAATCGCCCGCCTGGGCCGCGGCCACCAGCGATTGCTCGTTGTCTAAGTGGGTCGGCATGCTTTGGAGAATAGAGCGCTTTCAGAGATGGATGCTCTCGGACAGCGTTTCACCATACTACACAGATGGACCAATTCGCAAAAAGTCGCACGGCAGCGAAGGATTCTTGCGGTCTTATGACTACCAACTGGAGGACCTTCCGAAAGGCGCAATTTGGAGCAAGGATCCTGTAACTTTCCACGGTACTTCACATCCCATCAATGCGCCCAGGTTCGTCGGCGTCAATTCGAACGTGAATAGGAGAAAAGTTCATGAACAAAATGATTAGCAGGTTGATGGCAATGTGTCTTCTGGCAGTGTCGCTTTCGGCTTTTGCACAGTCTGGCGATGCCATGAAGCAGGACAGCATGAAACAGGACGACAGCATGAAACAGGGCGACAGTATGAAACAGGGCGACAGCATGAAGAAAGACGACATGAAGA
>JBARBI010000251.1:0-16888 GCA_049792875.1 Candidatus Sulfotelmatobacter sp. | reverse complement strand
ACGTCACGCAAGTAGACGGGGCGTCCGGCGTGAACCCCGACCACGACCTGACGCAGGTCCTCGAGACTCGTAAAGAAGGTGCCTGCTTCGACCTGAAACTCGCGATTATCACGCGCAAAACTACCGGCTTGGCCACGGCTGTTCGCGTTCTGGAGTTGCTCCACGATCGTGCCCGGCGTAAGGCCGTAGGCCGCGAGCCGTTGTGTGTCTAGCACTACTCGTATTTGCCTCGGCTGCCCGCCGATGATCTTGGTCTCAGAAACGTCGTTGAGCGGCTTGAGTGAGTTTTCCAGCTCACCTGCGATTCGCCGCAGGCGATAAGAGTCATAGTCTTTCCCCCACAACGTCAGGGCCATAATCGGCACGTCGTCGATCGAGCGGACCTTGATGATCGGTTGTGAGACACCGGGCGGGATACGGTCGAAGTTGGAGTAGAGCTTGTTGTACGTCTGTACGATCGCATCTTCTTCTTTGGCGCCAACGTAGAAACGTACAACCAGCATGCTCACGCCGGGATGGCTGATCGAGTAGATGTACTCAACGCCCGGCACTTCGCGCAGTAACTTCTCCATGGGAAGGCTGACGCGCTGTGCCACCTCGGCAGCCGACGCACCCGGCATCTGAACAAAAACGTCGAGCATAGGCACAACGATCTGGGGCTCTTCCTCCCGTGGGGTCTTGAGAATGCTGAAAGCACCCAGAAGGAGCGCAGCGACGATCACCAGCGGTGTCAGTTTCGAATCAATGAAACTGTGGGCAATGCGACCGGCCAGGCGCAACCCTTTCGGGGGCTGTATCACCGACTTGGATTTGCTATCAGCCATTACCGGACCTCAATGCGCTTGCCGTTCAGGTCGACTGCACCCGGTTTGGCCACAAGCTGCTCGCCATCCTGGAGGCCCGCCAGGACTTCGACGTCGGCCCCAGATGGCTTCCCCAAAGTGATGTAGCGCAAACTCGCAACCTTGTTTTGGTCGAGCACATAAATGCCCTGCAATTGGCCGCGTTCGACGACCGCAGAACGCGGAATCAACAGTGCCTGCCGCTCGCCGCGAGAAAACTGGGCTCGCCCGAACAGCCCCGAACGCAGATGTGTGTCTGTGGCCAAATCGATCTTCACGAGGAACGTGCGACTCGCGGCGTCCGCGGCTGGAATGATTTGCACGACCTTGCCTTTCAGACCCGCGTTGTCGAGGGCATCGATGACGACCGAAACCTGCTCTCCTGTTCGTACGTACTGGAGATCGTTCTCGTTGACGGTGGCCTCCAGTCGATAGTGGCGCACGTCCTCAACGGTGAAAATCGGCATGCCGGGTGAAGCCAGCGTGCCGGAATCGGCTTTCTTCTCCGTCACCACGCCGTCGAATGGCGCCCGAATCCGCGTGTAATCCAGAGACGTGCGTGCCTGGCTCAATGCTGCCTGCGCCTGGGCCTGCCCTGCCTTTGTCATATCGCGACGCGCGAGAGCTGCTTGTTGACGGGCTTTCACCTCGTCGAACTCCTGCGGACTCACCGATTTCTTTTCGTAGAGGTTCTGGTAACGCTTCAGCGTTGATTCCGTCAGAGCCAGATCGGAATCTGCTCCGACCACCTGCTGTTGGGCGGCAAGGTCGGCTGCGGTCGCGCGATCTACAGCGGCTCGCGGCTGGGAGTCGTCGATTACGGCGAGCACCTGACCGCGCTGAACGTGGTCTCCTTCGTGAGCCCGGATCTCGACGATGTTCCCCATCATTTGGCTGGCGGCGTCACTGGTTTGGGCGGCACGTACCGTCCCTACCGCTTCCAGCAAATCGGGCACGCTGGCCTGCTGCACGGCGAGCACGGAAATGTTCTGCACGGTTTCCGGCGAAGGAGCCGTGCGGGTCTTCTCGTTAGAGCAGCCGGCGAGGCCAACAACAGCGAGAAGTGCCAATAACGAAAGTCTCACTCCTGTATTCATACGATTCATGGCGTCACCACGGGAGATTGCGGATTCAAGCTTCCGCTCGCCAACTCCAGGTTGGCGTAGCTGGTCTGGAAGTGGTAAATGGCCTCCCAGTAGTCGGTCTGGCTGTGGCGCGCGGCATCTTCAGCGCCCAACAAATCGGTAATCGTGATCAGTCCGCTGTCGTAGCGGTCCTGGTTGATGCGCAGACTCTCCTGTGCCTGGGCAATTGCCGCTCGGGCCACTTCGATCTGCTGCCGATTGGCATCCGTCTCGTAATAAGCCCGCCTCACTTCGAGGCGAACACCATCGCCAGCTGCCTGCTTCATCGCCACAACCTTTTCTTCGAGGGCTCGCTGCCGGGAGAGTTCCGCCCGTTTGGCACCGCCTTGAAAGATGTCGAATTGCACTTCGATCCCGCCTTGCCAGTTGTTGCCCCCGCCACCGGCGACGAACGTAGGGTTATCCATTTCCCAGCCTGCAAAGGCGTTTACCCGCGGGCCAAATGACGACTTGGCCATCGACACGCTTTGCCGCTGAGCTGCTTCCTCGGAGGCAATCCGCTTCAAGTCGGGTCGATTTGCTAGTGCCTGCTTCTCGACTTCCCCGAGCACAGGGGCGGGAAGCGTGCGCTCAGCCAAGGCTTCGGTAGTCTGGAACTGAGAATCAAGGGGCACGCCCATCGCCGTGTTCAGCTGTGCCCACGCCACTTCCAGAGTGTTCTTGGCCCGGATCACTTCCTGCTGGCGCGCCGCCATGCGAACCTTCGCTGTCAGGAGATCGGACTCTACAGTCAGTCCGCTGTCGAATCTCGCCTGGCTACGGTCCATGATGGAGTGGGCAGTTTTGGCCGACTGCTCGGCAACTTCCAGTTCCTTGGCTGCCAATAGAACGCCGTAGTAGGAACTGATCACCCGGAAGACAATCTCCTGATCCGTGCGGTCTAATTGGTGTCCGGCGGCCTCGTTCATCTGTTTTGCCTGATTGATTCCGTGCCAGCTGGCGAATGAGTCGAAAAGGTTCCAGCTCCCCCCAAACCGGGTGGCGAAGTTGCCGAAGGGCAGCGGTGAGTTCAGTTGATTCAGTGCCAAATCTGCAGTGGTAAAACGCTGCTGCCGGAGCTTGCTGCCGAACACGTAAACCGGATCATCACCACGAGTCGCCGTTTCAGAAAAACTCAAATGAGGCATTAGGAAGGAACGCGCCACGTGAACACCCGCAGAGGCCACCTTCGTGTCCGCGATAGCTGCCTTGCGCAGAGGATTTTTCTCCAGCGCGATTGTCACAGCCTGCTGCAGAGTCAGAGACGTAGGCTGGGCCTCTTGCTGAGCCGAGGCCGACACACAAGATAGCCACAGCGTAGCGATGCTCAGAACCACTTTGAACAAGGCTTTCAACCTTGCACTCCCGCAGCCTGAGCTGGCTTCATCCAGTCCGTACTGTCTTCAACGATTTCGTAGGTTGTGTGAAAACTGGCGGTTTTCTGCACCATGGCCCCCACCGAGCAATACTTTTCCTCGGAGAGACGGATAGCCTCCTCCAGCGCCGCCACGTCAAGTTCAAAGCCGGTTACCACATGGTGGATTCGCACGGCCGTGAACACCTGGGGTGGCCGTTCCGCTTGATCAGCTTCGACCCGCACTTCGTAACCGGTAACTTTTTGGTGGTACTTCTGGCGAAGAATGGTCACGACATCGAACGCGGTACATCCTGCCAGTCCGGCTGCGACCAGTTCAATCGGCTTTGGGCCGGTACCTCCGGCTGCATCGTCCAACAGCAGGTGATGGCCGCTTCCGGTCTGGGCCACAAACTGGCGCTGCTGCTTAAGTGGTTGAGTTAGTTCGACTTTGGCTGTGATCATGATTGCCTCCTGCTTGGTTCTATCGACAAAGCACACGAATAAATGCAGGAAGTTGGATTTTGTTACAGAGAAAATTGGCCGTGGAACCTGGTGGCCGTAAGGAGGGCTACAACTTCGCTCTGACCACTGCGAGGGCTTGTTCGTAATTCTTCCGCAGTTGCTTGCGGAGCCGGACGGCCTGCTTACTCGCAGGGCACCCCGTCGGGGCCATTCGGCACTGCTGAATCGTTGCTTCGAGACTGGTGAGGAACACCTTGCACGGTTCGCAACCGCCCAGGTGCCGCTCCAGTTCCTCGCAAAGCGAATCATCCAACTCTTCGTCAAGATAGTTCGAGAGCTCCGCAAACATGGCCTTGCAGCGGGCAGGTCTGGGCTGTTCATTGCCTTGTTGTTCTTGGGAAGCCGCCCGCAAGGCGACGGCCGCTTTCTCGTGGAGTGGTTTCAACCCTTTCATCAATTCCTTGCGGACAAACAACCTCGCACGGTGCAGACGAACCCGAACTGTTCCAGAACGTAGCCCGGTGATCTCTGCCACTTCTTCGTCGGTTAGTCCTTCCATATCGCGCAGCACCAAAACAATGCGATATTGTGGTGGCAACTGCTGAATTGCGGCTCGCAACCGTCCCGCTTCCTCACTCCGAATGGCGAATGCTTCGGGGTTAATGCTGCCATCGGTCCCCAGTTGCTCAAGTTCGTTCCGATCCGGCATGAGTTCTTCCAAAGAGAGGTCTGGATTGGGAGCAAACTTGCTCCGGCGCCGGCTCATCAGGCAGCGGTTCTTTGCCACCTTATAAAGCCACACCCCGAGGGCCTTGGGACTGTCGAATTTGGGCAGGTGCGGAACCGATTTCAGCAGCACTTCTTGCATCGTATCTTCCGCGTCCTCGCGCTGGCCGCAGACCCGCATACTGAACGAAAACACGGTATTTTGGAGCAGCGCCAGAGCCTGCTCCAGAGCGGCGTCGTCACCCCGCTGCAGGAGTCGCACGGCTTGTTCTATCTCAGGGCGCATTGGCGTAAATGTAGCATGGCGAACGTCGGGCTAGCTTGATTCTGAATTCCGGTTCGTCTACACAGACTCAAGGTGGACCTGATAAAGCTACAGTCCAGAACCAGGAGCACCCGGCCAGTTCTGAAAAGTTTCCTGACGGACAAAATAAAGTTAGAATTCATCGGCCCGAACGCCGCACCGGACAGGCTTTATCGGACGTTTACTGGCCTCACAGGACGTAGTAAATCCATAATCCGAACAGGGAGAATGGTCTCCCCGATTCAGGCTAAAACCTTGGGTCGCGGACTCCCTACGTACTTGCAAGTTCGTTGCAAACAGTGAAGAACGGGTCGAGGAAGCGGCATAGCGATGCCTGACCCATGATGTGGTGTGCCCGTAGTAGCGATTGCTTCACTTCATTGGTGCTTGGTTCTTGAACTGCTGCGCGGTTCCCACAAACAACTCCTCGTATTTTCGCTTGCCGAAGGACCCAGATCCTTCCCCGTTGATCTTTCCCCAAACAAGCGCAGCCGATCCTGAATCTGGGAGTGGGCGCGCGCCCTGAGCAGAATAGTAATAATAGTGATCCTTTGCCCATCCGTACTGCTCTGCAGAAGAGGTTCGGAGTACTCCGTCGGGAGGAATCTTGAGAATATATTGGCCGTCTTCGATCGGCAGAGGCGGTGCGCCCTGCACATCAAACTCAACTCGTACCCAGCCCGTGTATCCATCGGGAATCAGAAACCGCGACGCGTGACGAGTCGAATTCCTGGCACTCACGCTCAGCCATAACGCAAGGCCAGTCAACAACGCAAGGGTAAAAGCACCCACGACGATTCGCGCGGACCGGCTTGAAGTCTGCGGGAAAATCCAACTCCGTTTGCCGACTTCGGCTTGCCTGAAGCTAACGACTGCTGAATACAACGTGGCGATTACTAAAAGGGCGGTGGCTGCGTACGGCAATATCATTTGGCTTCAAGAACGGAACTCTGCCCGCCGACTTTCGGCCTGATAGATTTCGCGATTGCTGGACCATAGAAACACCAAATCGCCAGGCAAGCGATCAGTGCCAGTCTTGCGGCGGCATACGGTTTGAAAAGACTGACATAAGCGGCAATCAAGAGACACAACGATCCTAGTAAGGAAACAAGTTCCAACGGATTCCACGGAGCACCATAAACCGCAGGGGTCAGCAACGTGTAGACATGAAATCCGGTGATTACACTCGCGACGAAATAAAGGCAAAAGGGCAGCATGTCGAAAATGATACAACCCGCAAGCCAGCATCGCCATCACCCGGCCACACAAAAGCCGAATAGAAACCGGCTGGAGATCCACAAGACGTTCATCCCCTCAATGCGGGCTGGATCGTTCCCTGCCCCCAGAAACAGGTTGGTTCATCCCTCATCCGCAAATTCTATTGAGTTGGGTCCCAATAAAGTCCCACCAATAGAAACACGAGAGCGAAAAACAGGCCCAGAACAATCGAAAGGATAATTCCCTGACGTGTGGTGAACGATGATTGCTTCTTTTTCCTTTTCTTAACCTTTACGAATGTGGTCATATAAAACTCTGCTTAAGGCTCACGGGGCTCAAGCGCGGCCGCTCATCAATATTCAAGCTTTCCGGCGACCGACAATTTCTCTTAGATTCCGCTCGTCTGGTACTGCAAGACAGCCAGTGACAGCCGATAGTCGTAGCCGGCCTGCGCATCGCTGATTTGGGCTTGCGTCAGCTGAAGCTGTGCCTGACTCAGTTCCACGATTGAACCTAAACCCAGGTTGTATCGTGACTGAGCAAGGTTCAGTGCGAGGTTGGCCTGGTCGAGGAGCTGTTGAGTCACCGCGAGCCGGTCATAGGCGGTTGTGGCATTCAACCAACTGGTGCGTACATCGCGGGAAATTCGATCACGGAGATCCCGCAACCTCTCCTGGGCTGCCTGGGCACGAAGCGACGCTTCTCGTGCCCTCGCGGGGTAGAGGAAACCATTGAAAACCGGAATATTTACGTTTACGCCCACCGCTCCATACCAGCTCGAGATAACGGGATTGCGCACGGGAGTATCGCCCACGACTCCAAGCGCGCGGATGTCGGGAAACAGCAAGTCTCGTTCGGCCGTCTGAAATTTCCTCGCGGACTCGGACTGGAGCTCGAGAGCCAGGATTTCCGGCCGCATGGTAAAAGCGGTCGAAATCAGATCATCTACGTTGCCCGGAGGCGGAGCACTGGGAGCGGAGTCCTCTACGAGCTGAAAACTCTGCAGGTTGGAGAATCCGAGCACCGCGGAAAGGCTGGCCAGCGCCGCGTTTTCGTTGTTCTGCGCATCCAGGAGCAGCAGTTTGGCCTGCGCCAGATTCACGTTGGCAAAGCTGAGGTCTAGTTGGGACTTGAGCTTGCTCCGAAATAAAGCGTCCACCTGGTCGGCAACGGTTTGGCGCTCTTTGACAGTCTGCTGCGCCACGGTAAAGACGGCGTGGGTCTGCAGAGAATTGTAGAAGGCTTGACCTACCGCGAGCAGGATCTGTTCCTTCGTGGCCAGTGCGTTCTGGTTCTCCGCTTTGGCCGCTAAGTTGGCGCTCGAAACCAAGTTCGTCGTGCGTCCGAAATCGGTGAGCAGTTGGCTCACCATGGCTCCGGCAGCGGCACGCTGGTAGAGGATCGGATTGTTCAACGCTCCGGCGGTTAACCGCGTGCCGGGATTGGCCTCGACGGCGGTCAGCGAAACGGTCGCTGTCGGCCATAGACTCGATCGAACCTCTCGCGTGACCTGTAGCGAGGCTAACGCCGTGAGTCGCGCAACAGAGATCTGCGGGTTGTTCTTTAAGGCAAGCGCCTGGGCGTCCTTCAACGATAGCGTTGTGGGCGTGCCAGGAGCATTTTGCGGCACGGTGGCTTGCGGCCCCATAGGAGTTGCAGTGGCCCCACTCGACTTGGACGGGGCCTGTGGCGCCGGGGCGGAAGGCAGGCTCGACGTCATGGTCGCATTCGATCCAACCTGCGCAAAGCTGCCTGCAGGGAGCACCAGCATCAAACAAATCTGCAATAGGTTTCTCATCTCGGTGTAATCTCCCGCCTTCGTGGCGCCAACGGTTAACTCCTCACGTCAAGTTGCCGGGAGTTGGATCCTGCGCAGCCCTCGCTCCTTGCTTGCCGTAGACCAGCAGATAGGCCGCCGGCACAATGAAGATGGTCAAAATCACGGAGGAGGTCAGCCCGCCGATGATCGCCCGTGCAAGGGGCGCATATTGTTCGCTTCCGGTACCCAGTTTCAACGCCATGGGCACCATTCCGATGATGGTTGCGAGCGAAGTCATAAGAATCGGACGCAACCGCACTCGACAGGAAGTCACGATGGCGTCCTTCACTGAGCTTCCCTGATCCTCAAGACGATGAGCGAACTCCACAATCAAAATGCTGTTCGATGCCGAGATACCGACCAACATCAGCACGCCCATCAGCGACATGACGTTCAGCGTTGTACCCGTCAGAGGCAGAATGATAAGGACGCCGATGAAGCCCATCGGAACTGCCAGCATGATGAGCAAGGGATCCTTGAAAGACTTAAACTGCGCCACAAGAATCAGGTAAAGAAGAATCACAGACATCGACAGCCCGATCGCAAAACTGCGAAACGAGGCGTTCATGCCCTTCACCATTCCTCGAAGATCGACGCGGACGTTCTCTGGAAGTCTTGTCTCGTTGACCCTCCGTTGCACTTCGCTTGCGATCTTCCCTAGTCCTTCGCCGACCGGCGTGACATACACATCTGTGACGCGTTGAATTTGGTAGTGATCCACTTCTGTAGGCGTCCGGATGTCCTGCAGCTTTACAACCGCGTCCAGGGTTGTGGGCTGCTTCAGGTTGGGAGCGCGGATCGGGATGTTGGTAAGGTCCGCAAAGTTGTGAATGGCCGCTCGGCCGTTCTCGAAATACTGAACCGTGAGGAAATAGTCGTTGCCGCTCTTCCGGTCGACCCAGTAGTTCGGCGCAATCATCGAATTCGAATTGAGCGCCGTGATGACGTTATCGACCACTTCTTTCTGTGTCAGCCCCAACTCGCCGGCATGCACCCGGTCAACGTTCAGGCGTATGCCGGGATAGTTCATGTCCTGCGGAATGTAGACCTCGCCCACGCCGGGCAGTTGGCGAATGCGACTCGCCAAGTCTTGGGCCACGGCATACGATTGCTTCAAGCTGCGACTGCTCACCTGCACGTCAATGGGAGCGGGCATACCTGAGTTCAGGATGGCATCCACCATGGAGCCACTCGAAAAGAAGGTTCGGATATCCGGGTATTGGTCCGCCATTTCTTTCTTCACCCGGTCCATGTACTCGAAACTGCTCAACCGGTGCGAATCCTGGAGCGCCACTTGGATCGTCGCGGTGTACGGCCCGGCGTTGGTCGTATAGAGCGAGGAAAAGTCGGGAACCACTCCGATGTTGGACACCACCATCTTCAAGTCTTTGGAGCCCACAACATTTCGGATCAAGTCTTCTACCTTGGCCACGTATTGTTCGGTCACTTCCAGGCGTGTTCCCGTCGGAACCTTCATGTTGATCGTGAACTGCCCCGCGTCGGTGCTCGGGAAAAATGCCAGACCCAGAAATGGATAAATCACCAGACTGACCAGGAACACGCCGCTCAGCATCGCCACCGTCAGGCCGGGTCGTACCAGCGCTCGATTCACCCAATACTCGTAGGCATCCAGCATCCGGTTGAATTGCCGATTGAATCCTGCAGTGAATCTTTCCCACCAGGATTTTCCGAAGGCCGACGTAGGTTCGATCTCGTATTCGTGGCCCGCATCGCCGCTGGAGTGAGGCACGGTCTGAAGAAATCGGGAACAGAACAACGGAATCACGGTCATAGCTACGACATACGACGCGAACAGGGAGATCACCACCGCGAGCGCCAGAGCCGAGAACAGGAATTTACTGACGCCGTAGAGAAAGGTCACCGGGAAGAAGACGACGACCGTGGTTAGGGTTGCGGCCAGCACCGCGAGGCTCACTTCCGAACCTCCCACCTCCGCAGCCGCCATCGGAGCGGCGCCGTGTTCCAGATGACGGTAGATGTTCTCCAGTGAAATGACCGAATTGTCAATGATGCGCGAAAAGGCCAGTGCCAGGCCTCCCAGAATCATGGTGTTGATCGTGCTGCCCATCATGTACAGCACCACGAAGGTCGCCAGCGCGGAAAGGGGTATCGATAGAAACACTGCCGACGTGGCGCGGAAGCTTCCGAGAAAAATCAGAATCATCAGGCTGGTGAGCGCCAGACCGATGACGCCTTCATGAAGCAAGGTCTTAATCGCCTCCTTCACGAATGCCGATTGATCGAATACCACCGAAGACTTCAATTGTTTCGGGATGTCATACAGATGATCAATCGCATCGCGAATGCCCTGCACCACCGCGATGGTGTTGGTATCGCCGCCCTGCTTCATAATCGGCAGATAGACGGACCTCTGGCCATCCACACGCACTAGGTTGTATTGAATTTGATTCGCATCCTGGGCTTTGCCGATGTCATCCACCGTGACCCACGAATTCCCCACAGTTTTGACGGGGAGTTTCGACAGTTGGTCCATGTCGTCGACCAAACTGTTGGAATAAACGTAGTAGTCGATGGACCCCATCTTCACATCGCCGGCGGGAAGAATCAGATTCGAGTTGTTCACCGCGTTTACCACATCCATCGGGCTCAGTTGCCGCGACGCCAGCTTGTAAGGATCGACGTAAACCATAATCTGTCGATACTTGCCCCCAAAAGGTGGCGGTATCTCTGCCCCCTGGACTACCGCAATCTGGTTGCGAATGGTGAATTGGCCGATATCGTGAAGCTCCGTCTGGTTCAGCCCCTCTCCTTTCAGAGTGACCAGGCAGACGGGCAAACTGGAAGCATCGAACTTCAGCACCACGGGGGGCAACGTTCCCGGCGGCAAGCGTTTCAAATCCGCGAGCGCAAGGTTCGACAACTCCGTCACATCTGCATCCGCGTTTGTTCCGGGCTGGAAGTAAACCTTAATAATGCTTACCCCCAGCAGCGAGCGAGATTCCATGTGATCAATGCCGCTGGCTAACGTAAAGAATCGCTCGAGGGGGTCAGTAATGTCGGTCTCGATGTCCTCCGGGGGCATTCCCGAATAGAACGTGGCCACCACAACTTCCGGCAAATTAATCGTCGGGAACAAGTCCACCGGCATCCGTGCCAGACTGGTCACGCCAATCACGGTGAGTACGAGACAGACGACGATGACGAAGTAAGGATTACGAATTGAGAAACGTGGCATTTGATCTCACCTTTGAAAGCCGGCACGCAAAACAACTGCTTATTGCTGACTTCCCTCTTGGTATTGCATGATCTGCACCACCTGGGGATGAACGGTGTCCCCGGGTTTCAAGCCGC
Organism: Candidatus Sulfotelmatobacter sp.; assembly: GCA_049792875.1. Taxonomy (GTDB): domain Bacteria; phylum Acidobacteriota; class Terriglobia; order Terriglobales; family Acidobacteriaceae; genus Sulfotelmatobacter. The sequence goes on along the minus strand of JBARBI010000251.1, from coordinate 5,703 downwards.
TCCGGTCGCTTACCACAACCTGTTCACCTTCCCTTAAGCCTGAAACTACTTCAGCGTCGTTGGCTGTCTGAAGCCCTAGCGTTATCGGACGGTCCTCAATTTCACTGTTCCGGCCCACGACAAACACTGTCGTCTTGTTCCCCTCATGATTCACGGCCTGCAAAGGTATGGTCGGGATGTCGTCGCGATGCTCAAGAGCCACATCGGCGTCGGCATAGAGGCCTGGCATCAGGACTCGATCTCGATTTTGAACGTCGACTTCGGTGTGCATGGTGCGTGTCGCCTCCTTCACGTCCACCGAGAACCGCGCAACTTTCCCCGGAAACGTTTTGTTCAGAGAGGGCACACGGACATCCACGGGATCACCGATGTGGATGTATCGAACATACGATTCCGGAACCGGTATTACGAGCCGGAACAGGTCATCCTGGGAAAGCTTAACGATCGGCATTGCCTGCGTACTTGAAGTAGTGCCGGCTTGTACCAGCGTTCCGAGATTCGCATATCGCTCGGTTACGATGCCGGCGAATGGAGCCGTGATCCTCGCATAGTCAAACAGACTCTGATCGTGAGCCAGTTTCGCCCTTGCCACGGACAACTGGCTCTGGGACGCCTCTAGGGCCGCCTGGCCAGCGTCTACCTGAGAGGACGCCGCCAGATCCTTCCCCTGGGCGTCGTCCACTTCCTGCTGCGCGACAATGCCGGGTTGGCTCACAAAGACTCCATTCAAACGCGTATATTGCAGGTGAAGCGCCTGATACTGTGCCTGATAGCGGTACAACTCGTGTTGGGCGCGGCTCACTTGGTTCGTCGCATTCTTGATTTCCGCCTCATCCTCCTGAAGTTGTGCCTCCAGCTCCGGAATCTCTAGGATTGCCATTAACTGACCAGCTTTTACGCGTGTTCCGTAGTCGACGAGCAACTTCTTGACGTAACCGGATTCCTTCGCATACACATCGATTTCTTGGAATGGCACCAGCTCGGAGGACAAAGTGATTTGCCGGCCAAGTGATTTGTTCACCACCTTCGTTACGCCGACGGTGATCGTCGACCCACCCGCTTGAACCCGCTCGTTTCCATTCCCCGAACAGGACGACGCGGCGATCGCCATCGCGACCACAATGGGCAAGAGCGCATAGAGGATCTGTTTCTTTGATCTGCGGACGCGCATTTGCCTGGGTATACTGCACCTTTGAGTCATCTTGTTTCCCTTGGCCAGCATTGCTGGGCCGTTTCCTAGCTCAGTGTCTTCAGAACGTCGCGCAGTCTCGCCACTGAGAAGTCTCTTGATCGGCAAAAATCGATTATCTTTTGCTCCGCCCGTTGCAATCGCTCCGCAACGCCGGGAACGTTGGCCGCAATCTCTGCAGGAACAGTTAGCACACCGTGGCGGTCCCCGTGCAGCAAGTCTCCAGGCCGCACTTCCATTCCTCCCACGCTGATAGCGGCACCATTCTCGAAGATGTGGGCGTAGGCGTGGGAAACAGCTACCGTTCCAGCGAACAACTGAATGCCCATGTTGCGCACGGACGGCAATTCACGCACGGCGCCGTTCGTCACGTAGCCGACGCAGCCCAAACCTTTCAGAATTGCGGCGTGCATGTCCCCAACAAAGGCTCCCCGGCCCGGTGGGTCGTCCATGTCCTCTAGTACGAGAATGCGTGGTGTGGGAACGGTGAGAAGAGTGTTCCAGAAATCCGCGCGGTCGTGGAAGTTGCCGCCGCCAATCGGTGGTTCCCCGCTGCGAAGGCGGGCTGTGGCCGCATAGCCTACCATCGGAGGAGCGTCCTCGAACATGCATCGAACGCTCGCATCGGCGAAACCGGTGTTCCGCAACCTGACGTTAAACGATTCGATCGCGTTTGCGATCATGCACGTGTCGAACTGGCGAAGGGCGTCAAGCTCTTCTTCGGTCAACAAAGGCGCGACGGCCATGCCCATACCCTCCCGGACTCTTCTTTACTTTCAGAAACACATACTTTGTCACACTCACAGATGGTGGTCTGTTGGTGTGCAGGTCTCGAATCACGCCTGGCAAGCCGCTGCGCTGGAATCGAGAGTTCTGATTCGAATCTGCTCCGCCGGCGGCATAGGCTGAAAAGCGGAAACACCGCTCAACAAGATTCGGTTAGGACGCAATGCTAGCTGCGAGGCTACCTACGAGAGGGATTGGGAGGATGGAGGAGGCCGATTGTAAAAGCTCTCTTCAAAACGAAGGCCCGGCATCGGGGGCGCGGCCGGTGCAATTCGGGGATAACTACTGGGAGCCTGCAAAAGGCTGACGCAGATCACTGGAGGCATCCAGTCGGCTGCGTCCTTGGCGAGACGCTGCCGTTTCGCTTCAGGGGATGCATGGATCTGGACGGCCTTTACCGTGGTGGACGAAGCACCGGCCGAAGAGGAATAGCGCGTCGCCAAGCTCACAATCAATGAGCATACAGCCACCAAAACGACCGCAGCACACCAATTCTTGTGCCGTTGATCTTCGAAATGGCTTAGCGGTGGCATTTCAGGAGCGGTCCGAACCCTCGTTGTTTTTAACATATAAAACTAAGCCGCCGCAAGCAAGAGGATAGACATGACGACAGTAATCAGGGACAAACACCCTATTTAGACCACAACACCGTGAACGTTGGTTGTACCATTTCTGCAGGTTATTTGCCTCGGGTGGATCTATTCCACGAGCTGCGGGACGCCGCATTAGTAGAACTCGACATCCTGATTCCGTCCCAAGGAAGCGCCATCGTGGGAATTCCACGCCGCCGTTGGCAACTTGCAGTTGTCCAAAGGCTTGAACGTACTTCTCGCGTGACTTGCTGGGAAGCCAGAGCCGTCAGAGCCCTGTTTCGTCTGGGAAGAAACGATCGGGCACCGCAAGACTATAGACGCGGCACCCAAGACGCTCACCCCTGAACCGCGATTTGACTCTGGAGCGCCACATCATGCGCCTACTCCTGAACTGTAGGCGGCCTGTTTCTGTCGTTCTGTCATCAATTGTGTCGTCGATCGTTCTACGACACCGTAGTTGGTGCAACATCTTCTTATCACGCGCTTTGACGGTTGGAGCGCTGCGGCGTGATCTCCAGTTAAGAAACCAACCGCTCGGAATAAGGGGATCAGTCAGATTGCTCAACATCCGCATCTTTCAGAATACCTAACACTTTTGCCGCCTGGTTTCAGTGATCTCTGTAACGGCGTCGTTCCCAAGCGGTAGCTTACTGCACCGAGTTACGCGGATCCGAGGAGACTGTAGAGTAAGATTGAGAACACAATCACGGTGAACACGACGTACATGCTGTCGTGCTCCTCTGCAAACCCAAAGATCGAAAGTCCGACTCGCGCTACGGGAGTCGCGATCAACAGTAAAAGTCCCAACACGGCGGAGGAGGCCGATTCCACGGTGGTGGTGGGTTCCACGGTGGCGGGGGAGGCGGATTCCATGGAGGAGGTGGTGGGTCTCACGGTCGGTAAAGTAACGACCATGAAACCTGTGTCAGGCCAATTGCAAGAGACGCGGTCGGGGAGATTCACAAGGATTCATTTCGGTCCATCGTTGGGTCGACGGCAACCTGGAGTGAACTCTCCCCCGCCGCAGCGCACAGTCTCTATAGGGTGAAACACTCGTTCGAGTTGCCGTCTTATATACGGGACCGTTGGTGCTGCACATCTCGTGGGCCGAACCGTGGTGCATGGCGGGAACGAGACCTACAAAGGAGCTGACGAGCCAGGGCGCGATCTTCAGCGAGGGTCCAAGGTTGTGGTGCACTATCCAAAACAGGGTGCAGACGAGACCGACCACATCGGTGAGGATGGGCATCGAATGGCACATTTTACGGCACAGTAACTAAACAGTAAACACGGCAAGTGATTGATTTACATGGTGGGCAGTGCAGGACTCGAACCTGCGACCTCCTGCTTGTAAGGCAGGATTCATGGAACCAGAGAAAGTGCTGTCCACCTAAATGAATCAATCATTTACCCACAACAAAAGCTCGCACGGAAGGTTCCGAGGTGCCTCAAAAACCTCGAAAAACTCGCGGCTTTGTGACCCCGCGGCACATTTACGGCACAGTGATTGGAAGGTCTTCAAGATCCAAAATTGGGCTGATGTTCGCCTTTCTCAACGACGCCGCGTTCCTCCAGGAAGTCCGGAGAGCCTTCCAAGAATTCTCGTACATCCAGAAGTTGTTGGAGACCTTCGTCCAGTTCGGCATCCCGGTTGAGGTATTCCAAGGCACGGACTGCCTTCCGCAGCCATTTGAGTTCTCCAATGAGAAGAGTCGAGTCTTCAGCCTCCTCGATCGCAACGTCGAGGTCCGGGAGTTTTGGTTCGTGCAGCTTCCGATCAGGGGACAGCCCTGAGGTTACCTGCAAGAGAAGTACGAGGCATTCCTAAGCGGTGTAATAACTGAGGAGCCCGAAGAAGGCGAAGCGGCTGCTGCTGAATAAATGCCGAAGGTGGCGAAACAGACGCTTGCGGGCTCTCACGGATCGCGGCATAGAATTTATCGACGACCAGGCTCGCCAGGGCATTGCAGTGCTGAAAAAAGCCGCAAAACACAAGGTGAGGGCCTAAGTCCCTCTTCGTACTGCCAACAAACTCAATGGCTTACATATGGCTTACATATGCCCTTGACGGCATAGGCCTCATAGTGCATACTTAATCATGGAATGGGTTGTTGAGATCGGCGATGAGTTTGAGCCGGAATTCAATGATCTGGACGAGGAAGTCCGGACCGAAATCCTCGCTCATACCCGCTTACTTCAGCAATTCGGGCCGCAATTGGGACGGCCCCGCGTGGATACACTTAACGGTTCCCGCCACGCAAATATGAAGGAATTAAGGTTTGACGCCGCCGATGGCGTCTGGCGCCTGGCCTTCGCCTTCGATCCCAAGCGAAAGGCCATTCTGCTCGTGGCGGGAGACAAGTCGGGCGTAAGCGAAAAGAAGTTTTATAAAGCCCTTATCGCCAAGGCGGACGACAGATTTGACGCGCATATCGCGCGCATCAAAGAGAAGGAAAGGAAGTAGCCATGGCCCGGAATGTGAATGACATCATCAAGAACTTGCCCGCTGCGCAGCGCAAGAAGGTGGAGGCCCGCGCGGCACACCTGATCGCGGAGGAAATGACCTTGCAGGAGCTTCGCCGCGCCCGAAAGCTTTCACAGGTGCGCGTGGCAAAGCAACTCGGCATCGGGCAGGAAGGCGTCTCGAAGATCGAGAAGCGCGCAGACCTGATGATTTCGACGCTGCGCAAGACGGTCGAGGCTATGGGCGGCAGCCTTGCCCTAGTAGCGGAATTCCCCGACAGCGAGCCTGTTATTCTGTCTGGCATCGCTGAAGATAACCCGGAGAACAGGCCCACCGGACGCAAGCGCGCTCATGCGGGCGCTTAGGGAGTGACGCTCCAAGTCGTAGTCGCTTGAAGGGCCGAGCGACGACGTGGCCGCCGCTATCGACGGGCTTTCTGAAGGCGGACAACTGTCGACTTGTAGGCGTCCGAGGACCGACGCGGTTGACGAACGTCACGATGGTTCGTGTGAGGCTCCTCAATCACGCACGCGACCCGGTCGATGAGTGGAGTCGAGAAGAGGCGCAGTGACTGTAGTCTCCCGGTGGCAGTTGGTCAGGTTTTCACCTGGCCGCCTCAGTCCGGTTTGACATGGTTCTGTTTCCTCTTCCCGCTCATCGAACCGGACAAG
>JBARBI010000250.1:0-2106 GCA_049792875.1 Candidatus Sulfotelmatobacter sp. | reverse complement strand
GGAAGTTGGGGACCTCGAATGGCACGACATTCCAGCCCATGGACATTTCGCCCGCGCCACCGTAGACCTCCGTCGCATTGAAGGTGGATCCAATGGGAGGGAAGACCGAGCGTTGCAGCCACGCTTTTGGCTTGCCGCTGTCGTCGAGGGCGGCCTTCATGTACATGGCCGCGACCGAGTGGTAGTAGTCGAACTTGATATCGTCCTCGCGGCTCCAGATGACCTTGACGGGCTTGCCAGTCTTCTTCGAGAGCACGGCTGCTTCGACGGCATAGTCCGGTTTCGACTTCCGGCCGAAGCCTCCGCCAAGAAAAGTCACATGGCAAGTGACGTTTTCTTTCTTGAGGTCGAGCGCCTTGGCGACTTGTTCCTGCACGCCCTGCGGATTCTGCGTGGGCGACCAGACTGTCACTTTCTCGCCCTGAACATCAGCCACCGCCACAGGAGGCTCCATGGACGCGTGCGCGAGATGCGGCGCGAAGTATTCCGCTTCGACGATCTTCCCGCCGCCCTTGGCGAATGCCGCGTCCGGATCTCCGATCGTAGTAATGACTTTGCCCGGTTGACGGGCGGTTTGCTGCAACTCTTTCTTGAATTCAGCAGAGTTGTAGGAAGCGTTGCCGCCGTTATCCCATTCGATCTTGAGGCGGTTGCGTCCTTTGAAGGCGGCAAATGTGTTGTCGGCGATCACGGCGACGCCACCGAGAGGCTGAAATGCGTGCGGAGGTTTAAAGGGATCAATTGGAATCGTCTTCTGTACGCCGATCACCTTCAGAGTCGCCGAGTCGTCAACGGACTTGACTTTTCCCCCGAGCACAGGCGGGTGAGCGATAGCGGCGTAGAGCATGCCGTCGACGCGCACATCCATACCGAACAGCGGCTTGCCGGAGCACACTTCTGTGACGTCGTAGCCCGGCGCGGGCTTGCCAATGTAGCGCCACTGCTGCGGCGTTTTGAATTGCAATTCTTCTTTCGCAGGAACGGGGAGTTTGGCGGCGAGAATTGCGAGTTCTCCGTAGCCGAGCTTGCGGTTGGAGCCCTTGTCGGAAACAACGTGCACCGGGTCGGCAACACACTGCGATTCGGGGATGCCCCATTGCTGCGCAGCCGCTCGCACCAGCATCAGTCGCGCAGTCGCGCCGGCCTCGCGCAGGACGTCAAAGAATTCTCGCACGGAATGAGAGCCGTCGGTGTCCTGCGATCCGTACGCGGCATCGCCGTCGGCCTGCAGCACGTGGACCCGGCTCCAGTCAGCGTCAAGTTCGTCCGCAAGAATGCGCGGGAGGCTGGTGCGAACTCCGTTTCCCATCTCCGAGCGATGCGCCACCATGTAGACCGACCCGTCGGTGTGAATGCCGAGAAAGACGCTGGGATGGAAGGCAGACGACTCGACGGACCCGCTTGCACTTGTCGCGGACGAGGCTGCCCCATTTCTCGCTGCTTTTGCGAGAAGTGGGGCCGTTCGACTGCACAGCACCAACGCGCTCGTCGCCAGCATCCCCTGCAGAAAGTTTCGGCGCGAAACGTTTTCAACTGTGATCTTTTCCATGGCGGGTTTTTCCAGGTTAATCATGCCGTCTCCTTGGCCGCCTCTTTGATCGCGGAGCGGATGCGCTGGTACGTGCCGCAGCGGCAGATGTTGCCCGACATGACGGAATCGATATCGTCATCGGTCGGCTTGGGCTTTGACGAGAGCAACGACACGGCCTGCATGATTTGACCAGGCTGGCAGTAGCCACACTGGGGCACGTTCACTTCGGCCCACGCTGTCTGCACGGCGTGCGGACGGTTGGACGAGATGGCTTCAATCGTCGTGATCTCGAGGCCGTCCACGGTGCTCATCTGCTTGGAGCAGGACCGGATGGCTTTGCCCTTTTCGAGTACCGTGCAAGCGCCGCACAGGGCCATGCCGCATCCGAACTTTGTTCCGGTGAGTCCGAGGATGTCGCGCAGGTACCACAGCAGCGGCATTTCAGGATCGCCGTCAAAAGTCTGGGCGTTTCCGTTCACCTTGAAATGAACCATGGTGCACTTCCTCGATTTGGAGTGGGTTAGAAAATTATGGGCCTATTCTACCCTGCAGGGAGAAGGTGGATGCAAATTTGG
>JBARBI010000249.1:0-2296 GCA_049792875.1 Candidatus Sulfotelmatobacter sp. | reverse complement strand
CTGTGATTCAACGTGTACGCTAGTTCCATCCCCTCGAAATTATTGAGGGGGACGCGAACACTGTAGTCGGGAACGTTCACCACGTATCCGACATACACATCAGAGCTCGCTATTCTGATGGAAGGCGCGGGAGACTGCGCAAAAGACAAGGCTGCCGTAAGCAGTAGAAGCGTCGCAATGGGATATCTGTTCATCTCGCATTTTTCCATTCATGTGCTACTAGCAGTGGACGATGTTAGCGCCCACAATACCCTTGGTGGCGTTGCGCGTATCCACCACAATCCGCGACTCGGCCACGATGCGGCGGTAATCGTAGCTGGTGTGGTCGGTGACGATGAGAACGGCGTCGTACTGGCCGAGGTCGTCGAGCGGCGTGCTGGTCATATTGAGATCGTAGTGGCGTCCGCGGCCCACCGTGGGGAAGAATGGGTCATTGTAGGAGACCTGCACTCCGGCCTTGCGGAGGAGTTCGATGATGGTCAGCGATGGGGACTCGCGGAGATCGTCAATGTCGCGCTTGTAAGCCAGCCCGAGGACGAGGATGCGCGATCCGTTCAGGCACTTTTTGTGGCCGTTAAGAGCGAGGGCAGTCTTGTCGATCACGTAGTACGGCATGCCCATGTTGACTTCGCCGGCCAGTTCGATGAAGCGGGTGCGAAAGTCGAACTGCTTGGCCTTCCAGGAGAGGTAGAACGGATCGATGGGAATGCAGTGGCCGCCCAGTCCGGGACCGGGATAAAAAGCCTGATAGCCAAAGGGCTTGGTTTTCGCGGCGTCGATCACCTCGAAGATGTCGATGCCCATGCGCTCGCAGAGCTGCTTTAATTCGTTGACCAGAGCGATGTTGACGCAGCGGTAGATGTTTTCCAGCAGCTTGGTCATCTCGGCGACGGCGGGCGAAGAGACCGGTACAGTCCGGTTGAAGATGGTCCCGTAGAGCGCCGAGGCCAAAGCAGAGGCCGTCCCATCCAGACCACCGATGACCTTGGGAATGTCGCGGCGGGCCACCGTCTCGTTGCCGGGATCTTCACGCTCGGGTGAGAACACGACGTAGAATCCGGGTTCTCCTGGCTGGCGAATGGCGCTGAGACCAAGCCTATTCCCCGACTCCAGAATCGGGATCAGGACTTCCTCGGTGGTACCCGGATAAGTAGTGCTCTCCAGAATGATCAGCTGGCCCTCGCGAAGGTTAGGAGCGATGGCCAGCGCGGTCTGCTCGATGAAGCTGAGATCGGGCTGGTGATACTCATCCAGTGGGGTGGGAACGCAGATGATGATGGCGTCCATGTCGGCGATTTCGGTGTAGGCCGCGGTGGCGCGGAAACCTGCGTCCCGTGCCTTGGCAATGTCGGCGGGAGGAATGCGGACAATGTAGGAGCCGCCCGAGTTGAGCGCCTCAACCTTGGAGGCATCAACGTCGAAGCCGGTAACGCTGAAACGCTGCTCGCTGAATAGCAAGGTGAGCGGCAGCCCGACATATCCCATACCGATGATGCCAACGCGGGCAGTTCGCGATTCAATTCTAGACTCTAGTTCTGGGCACACCTGAGTAGTCATCATTCTCCATGTGAACGAGCGCAATTTGCCTCGCGGCATTGGCTGTCGCATTGCGCCGAACAGCGAAAGTTATCGATTATCTGGGTCGGAAGACAGTCGAACACTGGCGTCATTGGCGAGGGTATCGAAGCCAGTCCCGGACCAACTTAGTGATGGACCCCTTGACTGCGCAGGACCCGCACGGCAGTCATGCAGAGAATCCGGAAGTCCAATTGAAGGGAGCATCGTTGCAGGTATTCGTAATCGAACCGCACCTTGACCGGGATGGAAAGTTCGTCTCGACCGTTAATCTGTGCCCATCCGGTAAGCCCTGGGACCAGTGTATGAATTCCCAATTCTGTCCTAAGCGCAATTAGATCGTACTGATTGAACAGAGCCGGGCGCGGACCAACAAAACTCAGGTCACCCACGAGAATGCTGAACAACTGCGGCAATTCGTCGAGACTAGACCGCCGAAGAAAAGCTCCGAGGGGAGTGAGATAGGCCCGAGGATCCGAAAGCAAATGAGTGGCAAGTTGGGGAGTGTCGATCCTCATGCTGCGATATTTCGGCATGCGAAATATCCGATTGTTCTTCCCTACCCGGTCGGACCAATGGAAGACCGGCCCCTGGGATGTGGCCTTGATCAACGCAGCCAGTATCAATAACAATGGCAACATCAGCAACAAGAGCAGTTGCGCTACCACGATATCGAAGAGTCGTTTCGTCCATGACATATCAGAGTTGTTGTACAACATAG
>JBARBI010000248.1:0-7799 GCA_049792875.1 Candidatus Sulfotelmatobacter sp. | reverse complement strand
GCCCATCGGGAAACCCAATCAGATACCGCACCGTTCCATCCTGCGACACGAATTTCCGTTCAATCCGAGGCAGCCCCACCGAGACGCCCTTCTCCGCCAGCTTTGTCCGAAGTTGCTGCGGCAGCGTAGAGATCTCCTCAATCGACTCCACCCTCTGCCGGTACACCGCATCCAGAAGTTGCCGCGCGCGGTAAACCGGCTCGCCTACGCCGTCCACCAGCGCAGCCAGTTCCACCCGATCCAGCCCGAGCATCGCGATTTGTGACAGATCCGCCATCCTACCTTCCGAGCAACAATTGCCGGTTTCTCCTACAGCCTGCGACCCTTGACCCCTATTCGGAGCTCACTTAACCCGCTGATTCTAAATCACTAAACTATTCTCGCACACCCACCGCCCCTATGTCAGAATAGTAAAGATCCTTCAACACCAGTTTCGCTGGGGTTTTACTCGGTAGTATTGAATCAGGAAAGTGGCAATGGCTAAAGAGGTCCGCAATATTCGTCGTCAAAAGCTCCCCAACGGGCTGACCGTCATCACTGAGCAGATGCAGCACATCCGCTCCGCTTCGATCGGCATCTGGCTCCAGACCGGTTCGCGCGACGAAGACCCCGAATGGAACGGCATTTCCCATTTCATCGAACACATGGTTTTTAAAGGGACTAAGCACCGCAGCGCGGAAGAAATTGCCCGCCAGGTCGACTCCATCGGCGGCAATATGGACGCTTTCACCGCCAAGGAATGCATCTGCTTCAACGTGAAGGTTCTCGACGAACACGTACCCACCGCGCTCGACATCCTGAGCGACCTGGTTCTAAACCCGGTTTTTGATACCGCCGACATCGCCCGCGAACGCGGCGTCATCATGGAAGAGATCAAGATGGACGAAGATAACCCCGATTATCTCGTCCACGAAATCTTCACCCAGAATTTCTTCAAGGATCATCCCTTGGGCAAGCCGATCCTGGGCACCAAGGAAACCGTGAAGCGCTTCGAGCGTCCGTCGGTCGTCGAGGCCTATGCTCACCGTTTCGCTCCCGGCAACATCATTGTGTCCGCGGCCGGCAATCTCGATCACGACCGCTTCGTCGACCTCGTCACCAAGGCCTTCGAACACATGAAGCCGATGAAGAACGGCTTTCATTCCTCCGCCCCCAAGACCGTATCCCGCATCATCCTGCGCAACAAGAAGGCTCTGGAGCAGGTTCAGTTGTGCCTGGGCGTGCCCGCGCATCCCATCGCTCACGAGAAACGCCACGCCGGCTACATTCTCAACACCTTGCTCGGAGGTGGCATGAGTTCCCGACTTTTCCAGAACATCCGCGAGCGCCAGGGCCTGGCTTACTCGATCTACAGCGATCTCAATCCCTATCGCGACACCGGGTGCCTCGCCGTTTACGCCGGCACTTCGCTCGCCTCAGCCGCCAAGGTGGTACAGTCGGTCGTCGGCGAATTCCACAAACTCAAGGTCGAGCCCGTTCCCGAAGAAGAACTGAGCCGCTCCAAAGCCCAGCTCAAGGGAAGCCTGATGCTGTCGCTCGAATCCAGTACCGCCCGCATGTCGAACCTGGCTCGCCAGGAAATGTATTTCGACCGCTTCTATGACCTCGACGAACTGATCGAGAAAATCGAAGCCGTAACCGCCGACGACCTTGCAAGCCTCGCCAACGAGTTCTTCAAGACCGAATCCGTCGCCGTAACCGCCCTTGGAAACCTCCCCGGCCTGAAAATCACTCGCGACCAACTGGCCTGCTGACCGGGGTTTCCTCCGTGCCGTGCGCTACCGTGACGGGCAAACAGCCCGTCCCTGGTCCCTCTGAGTTCCCTGACCCCTCTTCTTTTGCTGGCCTTTCACTGGTTTTCTGAGGCATACTAATCGGCGGAGTCCGGGCCAGAAGCGGCCTGAGGTCCCCATGTTCGAATTCAAGACGTTAGTTCCCAAGACCAATCATTATCTGTTCGCCGCATGGCAGTCCCGGAACTCTCCGGAACCGAAGCAGCGACGCATGATGGTCCTCGCTTTGACTTTGCTTCTTGTCGCTCTGGGTGTGGTCCTGTTCCGTGATCGTGATTTCTGGTTTCCAAATGCGCAGGACGCCGACGACCAGCAGGAGCTTCAATCTCCTCCCGCCGCCCCTACCACTCCAACGAAGGCCGCCGTCGCTACGCCGTCCTCAGCCCCTAAGAGTCCGCACCGCGACAAACCACAGCCGCCGGCTTCCGCTCCAGTCGATGCCTCTGCGCCCCCCGTCGCCACGACGACCGCTAGAACCGTGCTCCCGCCGCTTGAAGTCGAAGTGGTCGCCGGCAACGTCGCTCGCACGGTTCAACCACGCTCCAACTCGGTGCGAGTCGATCTGAAGCCCGGCTCTCCTCCGCAGCAAGTTGTCGAGGCACCCTCTCCCAGCGGCGCGCACGACACTGCGGCCGCCGTAACCCGCAAAGCCGCCGAGCGCGTGCAAATGTCGGTCGGTACGGCCGAGGTCGTAAGCCATCCGGTTACGCCGGACTACCCGATGCTGGCCCGCCAGATGAAAGTGCAGGGCTCCGTAATCTTGCGGGCGCTGATCAGCCGCGATGGATTAATCCAGGATCTCCACGTGCTGAGCGGCCCTCCGATCCTGGCCAGTGCGGCCCGCGAAGCTGTGAAACAATGGCACTTCAAACCGCACTACCAGGGCGCTGACCCCGTCGAGACCCAAACCTACATCACGGTAAACTTCACCATCTCCACCAACTGAATCTTCGCCCGAGAGTTGTAATTAAAGAGGCCCCATCGGTCCACCGGGCCGAAAACTGCCGTGACGCGAACTTCAAGCCGCGACGCATTTTCGCCCAGATTGAATGAACCGAGACTACGGCGGTTGAAAGCCTCAGACTCGTTGGCCAGCCAGAGAAATCCCGCCAAAAATAACGAGCGCCCTGAACTCTTTCGAGTCCAGGACGCCCGGGCAGCCCTCCCCCAGAACTGCTCACCGACAAAATAAAATGGTTGCCGCTTTGCTGCCTATGGCTCTTCCGTGCCATCACCGGTTGGCATGCCCCGCTTGCATATCCCGCTGAAAAATCGGGAGTTGGTTCCAACCCGCGATCCTCGGCCGTGGCCCATCCGCTGAAGTCCCTGTGGATTCTGCCGATGAGCCCATTAGGCAGGGACGGTCCCTGCACCACCCATGTCCTCGTTTCACGACGCCGACATCTGTCGCAGCATCATCGATAGCCTACCCACCGGCTTGTGCGTTGTCGACATGCAGAAGAGAATTGTCTTTTGGAGCGACGGTGCCGAGCGCATCCCGGCATACCTGCGCCACGAAGTGATCGGCCATTGCTGCATCGCAGAAGCGCTGCTCCACTGCGATCAGCCGGGTTGCGAATTCTGTAACGAAGATTGCCCCGTCGCCCACGCCATCAAGACTTCTCACCCCGCCGAATCCATCGGCTTCCTGCACCACAAAGCCGGTTATGAAATTCCTGTTCGCCTGCGCGCCGTACCCGTTCACAACCAGCATGGCTCGATCATCGGCGCCGTTGAAACCTTTGAGGAAATCCAATCAGCCGCGACTCCAGATCGCCGCGAAAAGAGCCTTCGACTTACCGGTTGCATCGACGATGTGACCAGTCTGGCCAGCCACGGGATGATGCGATCCCACTTGCGCCAGACTCTCGCAACCTTCGTCGAGGTCCAGATTCCATTCCCCGTGCTCTGTCTGCGCCTCGAAGGACTGCCCCAGTTCCGCGCCAGCTTGGGACCGGAGGTTCCCCAGCAAGAATCTGCCGCACGAGAATACCTCGCAGCCCTCCACGAACCATTCTGCCGCGTGGTTTGATTCCTGAGATCAACTATGCCACACTGTTCAGGGATCTTTTTATGACCCACCGCGCCAGCCTGTTGGGTCGTGCTGTGCGGCTCCTCTGCGTTCTTTTTTTTCTCGCCTGTCTTCTCTCTCTGACGGCCGCGGCCCAGTCTCCCAATGACCTCAACGGCTTGGGCTCTTTCGGGGATCGCATTGCCTTGTTGAACACTTATTCCACAGCTCCCGGGACAGGAGTTGTGCTCCTCCAGGTCTTTGCCGAGCGCGATGGAGATAACCTCGACCGTCAGGCTGTGTTGAAACTGGTGAACCGCAACAGCCAGGACACCGTGTGGTCGACCACCGACGATAGGGCACAGGGAGTCTTTACCAATATCCTCTTCGGAAATTACGACTTGGACGTCAATGCCGTGGGATATCTTGGTACCCATCAGGAACTGCAGATCAATAACTCTCTGCGCGCGGCGCAAATCGCAATTGTCTTGCATCGCGATCCGGAGGCAGTCAACCTTGACGTCGGCGGCGCCGTGCTTTCTCCGAAAGCCCGGAAGCAAACCAAGCTGGCCGTCTCCGACCTGAAGTCTGGAAACCTCAAACAGGCTCAGAAGCACTTGGACGAGGCTTATAGGATGACTCCCTCAAGCCCCGATCTGAATTTCCTCTTGGGATATTTGTATTTTCAGAGAAGCGACTTCGCGCAGGCTGAGATTTATTTGGGCAAGGCAACCAGCCTCAACCCACACAACGCTCAGGCCTTGACCCTTCTCGGCCGGACCGGCCTGGAACGGCAAGATTACCCGGCCGCCCGGTCCGCTCTGGAGCAAGCCGTCCTCGCGGATGCCGAAAACTGGCTCCCTCATAACTTACTCGCCACCGCCTATCTCTACCAGAAGGACTATGGCAAAGCCCGTGACGAGGCGCAGGTCGCCATCACCAAGGGCAAAAGCACCGCCAATTCGGCGCAACTCGTTCTGGGACAAGCTCTGGTCGGCTTGGGCCAGGATCAGGAGGGCATTCAGGCCCTCAATAATTTTCTGAAGCAGTCTCCGCAGCATGCCATGGCGGGCCAGGTGCGCACCCTGATCGCTCAGCTTCAGGAACGCAAATCCGGTTCCGTTGTCGCGGAGAACACACCCGGAAGCAGCCTCACCAGGGTCGATCCTCTGGCAGCGCTTCCCGCGCCAGGACTCTCCACGAAACAGTGGAAGCCTCCCGGCATCGATGACGTCAAGCCCTCGATCGCTCCCGGCGTCGTTTGTCCGTCCGATCAAGTGATTGAGGAATCGGGCAAGCGCGCACAAGAACTGGTGGAGGACGTGGAGCGTTTCGCTGCCGTCGAAGATTTACTTCATCAATCTCTCGACCAATTCGGCATCCCCACTCGCACGGAAACACGTAAGTACAACTATGTCGCTTCCATCTCCCAGCCCCAGCCGGGATTTCTTGAGGTCGACGAATTCCGCGCCGACAAATTCAACCTCTCCGAATATCCTGACCAGATTGCCAGTAACGGCTTTGTTGCCCTCGCACTCGTCTTCCATCCTGTCATGCGGGAAAACTTCGAAATGTCGTGTGAAGGCCTCGGCGACTGGCGGGGACAGGCAACCTGGCTGGTCCACTTCCGCCAGCGTGACGATCGGCCCAACCGCATGCACAGCTATAAGGTGGGCAGTCAGATGTATTCCGTCCCCCTGAAAGGCAGGGCCTGGATTACTCCCGACAAATTTCAGATCGTGCGCATGGAAGCGGAGATGGTCAACCCCATGCCAGAAATCCAGCTTCTCAGTGAGCACCAGACTGTCGACTATGGTCCGGTTCCGTTCCTGAAGAAAAACACGTCGCTATGGCTTCCCAAGAGCGCGGAGATTTATTTTGATTTCCGCAAACACCGCTACTATCGCCGTCACAGCTTCGATCACTACATGTTGTACTCGGTCGACTCCGAGGAGAAGCCTAAAGAACCCGTCGTCAAGCCTGACCAGGGAGACAAGTGAAAAAACGTTTGTCGAGACATCGCTTGCTACTTCTCGACAGGTCCACGGAACCGCCCGCGCCTCCGCGCTGTTGAACTAACTTTACAATTTCGTCCGGCGCCAGCCCCGGCTGTATAATCCCCGACTGATTCCCGCTCAGGAGCCCATGATGAAGAAGTGTTCGCGAATCGTCCTTTCTTTCCTCTTGATTCTGTCGATCGTCCCCGCCGCTTGGTCCCAGGAAAAAGTTGATCTCGACACCATCACCCGCATTCGTTATGAGGGTTTTCACAATTCCAAGGTCATGGAACTCGCCTCCGGCCTGATGGACTCGATCGGCGAACGCCTCACCGGATCCCCCAACATGAAGCGCGCCAACGAGTGGACTCGCGACCAGCTCACCGCCATGGGCCTGAGCAACGCTCACCTGGAAGCCTGGGGCCCCTTCGGCCGCGGTTGGGCCAACCAATCCGTCAACGCCCGCATGACCTCGCCTGACGTCGTCCCTCTCCTCGTTTACGCCAAAGCCTGGACCCCCGGCACCAACGGTGTCGTCACCGGCAAGTGCATTCGCGCCAATATGGAAAAGAAAGAGGACTTCGACAAATACAAGGGCAAGCTGGCAGGAATGATTGTGGTTTTCGGCCCCGATGCCGAGGTGAAGCCCATCACGGAAGCTCCCTACAAGCGTCTCGGCGACGACGACCTCGCCAAAATCGGCGAATATCAGATCCCTGGCGAGCGACCTCCCTTTCGCTACGCGGACTTACTCAAGCGCCAGCAGTTCATGAAAGACCTCAATCAGTTTTTCGCCGACGAGAAAGTCCTCGCGGTTATCGACCACAGCCGCGGCACCGCGGGCGGGGGCACGGTCTTTGTTCAGTCCGGTGGCTCCTACAAAGTGGGTGAGACCACTACCGTTCCCCAACTCACCATGGCCTCCGAACACTGGACACGAATCGCCCGCCTGCTGCAGCAGAAAAAAGACGTCACCCTCGAACTCAACGTCACCAACACCTTCTACGACGACGACCTCATGCAGTACGACACCGTCGCCGAAATCCCCGGCGCCGACAAAAAAGATGAAATCGTCATGCTCGGCGCCCATCTCGACTCTTGGCACGCCGGCACCGGCGCCACCGACAATGGCGCCGGCACGATCGTCATGATGGAAGCCGTTCGCATCCTCAAAGCCCTCGAAATCAAGCCCCGCCGCACCATCCGCATCGGTTTGTGGAGCGGCGAAGAACAAGGCCTGCTGGGCTCCCAGCATTACGTCGAGCAGCACTTCGGCTCGCGTCCTCCCATGGACGACCCCGGCATGAAAGGCATGCCTACCCTCATGCGCCGGGAAGCCGGCCCCGTCACCGTGAAACCCGAGCAAGCGAAAGTCTCCGCCTACTTCAATGTCGATAATGGCACCGGCAAAATTCGCGGTGTCTACCTGCAGGAAAACGAGGGCGTGGCTCCGATCTTTGAAGCCTGGATGCTTCCCTTCAAGGATCTCGGCATGACCACCCTCACCATGCGTAACACCGGCGGCACCGACCACCTGTCCTTCGACGCGGTCGGCATTCCCGGATTCCAATTCATTCAGGATCCCATCGAATACGAGACCCGCACCCACCACTCCAACATGGACGTCTACGACCGCCTGCAGCCCGACGACCTGAAGCAGATTGCGGTGATCGTCGCCAGCTTCGTCTACGAAGCCGCCATGCGTGATCAAATGCTCCCCCGCAAGCCCATCGAGAAACCGCTCCCCCGCGAACCGGAGAGGAAAGAGGATTAAGGCCAGCTTGAAGTCATGCTGCGAAGGGCACGCCTTTCTGCCCGTGTCGCACCGCGCGCGGCGGTGAAAGAATCCAGCCCACGGCGCAAGCCGCGGGTGCTGCACTCTCTAAAACCGAAACGTCAGCCCCACCGAAGGCTGCGCGGTGTGCGTAATGGCATTAGTGCTCAACGCTCCGAAACCCAGGTCGGGCGTGCCGTAGATCAAGCCTCGGTATTCCGCGC
>JBARBI010000247.1:0-60415 GCA_049792875.1 Candidatus Sulfotelmatobacter sp. | reverse complement strand
TGGTGTACTTGCCGTATTGCACAACTGGCTTGCCGTCTTTGGCTTTCGCATGAAACTCATAGTTGCCATAGGTGTAGCCGAGATCGCCGGAACCGGAAATGTCGGCGCCGACGGGAGTCCAGGTGAGGCGAGTGTTTTTGTCGTCGAGGAAGCCCATGCCTTTGGCGATCTCTGCCTTGCCTTGGATCAAGGGGCCGCCGTTCGGGACTTCAACGGAGTCGTCGGCGTAGTACGACATGTATCCCTGAGAGCCTTTTTCGGCGGAGGCCTTCATGAAGTCGGCTTCCAGTTGCTTCAGCGTCTCGGGCGTGGGCTTGGGAGACGCGGAGACGGTTTGGTGAGGGATGGGCAGAACAATCGTAACGGCAAGAAAAGCGACAACGAGAATGGGCAGAAATGATTTCATGCGGCCTCCGCGGAAGAGCGGGCCTATTTTACGCTTCCCCTCCGGTCGAGAAGGCAGGAACCACAAAGGGCACTAAGTTTCACGTAGGAAACCCTCGAACGACTCGGTAGAACTTCATGCCCTTGGTCGTTGTCGCACTACCGCGTTACACTAGCGGTCATTCTCATGAAACCGAATTTATTTTGCGTTCTCACGCTCTCGTTGCTGGAAGTAGCCTTCGGGCACACGATTTCAGCACAGACTCAAAACCCGCCTGACATGGCTACGCCGCAGGAAAAGCATCTGCGCAACGTGCACCAGTTGACGTTTGCAGGGCAGAACGCGGAGGCCTATTTCTCTGCCGACAGTAAGAGACTGATTTTCCAGTCGTCCCATGGCGAGGTGAAGTGCGACCAGATTTTCATCATGAATATTGACGGCAGTGACCAGCACATGGTCTCGACCGGCAAAGGGCGCACGACATGCAGTTTTTTCTATCCCGACGGCAAGAAGATCCTCTATGCTTCGACGCACCTGGCGAGTCCGGAGTGCCCGCCCCGGCCTGATTTTTCGAAGGGGTATGTGTGGGCGGTGTATTCGGGGTACGACATTTTCACCGCGAGTCCTGATGGATCGAGCTTGCAGCAGTTGACTAAGACGCCCGGCTACGACGCGGAGGCCACGATCTCGCTCGACGGCAAAAAGATTGTTTTCACTTCTATGCGCAATGGCGATCTCGACATTTACTCGATGGACGCCGACGGCAAAAACGTCAAACAACTCACGCACGAACTGGGATATGACGGCGGGCCCACGTTCTCACCGGACCGCAAGTCGATCGTGTTCCGGGCCTATCATCCGAAGACGGAAAAAGAAATTTCCGACTACAAGGAATTGCTGGCGCAGAATTTGATCCGTCCGACCTCGCTCGAAATCTGGACCATGAAAGCCGATGGCAGCGACAAGCAGCAGATCACCAACCTGGGCGCGGCCAGTTTTGGGCCTGCGTACACGACCGATGGGAAGCGGATCATCTTCTCGTCGAATTACGATCCGGAGACGCACGCCACCGGTGGCATGGGCAATTTTGAACTGTGGCTGATCAATCCGGACGGCGCGGGCCTCGAGCGCGTCACGTACAGCGACGGCTTCGACGGCTTCCCCATGTTCTCGCCTGACGGGAAGAAGCTGGTGTGGGCCTCGAACCGCAACGCCAAGGCGCCGCACGAGACGAACATCTTCATTGGGGATTGGGTGCCGTAGCGGCGTTGGTGGGTGTGCATCCATTGGACCGGGAGTTGACTGCATCCCAAGTTTAAATTCGCCCTAAGCCATTGGTCGCCTCCCTGGCCCAACTCAGAAACCAGGTCGGGTTCGCTCAGGTAAGGAAGCGTCTCGAACTCTCGCAGCCAGCCATCCCACCACGGCCAGCATTCCAAACCAGCCTATTAGCCGCACGACTGCCGCAATCCGCGTGTCGTGGTTGAGGACGCCAAGGCTCGAGAAGATGGCGTAGAAGTCGTGCTCCACGAAGTCCGGATCGCCGGTCGTGACCAACGGCAGCAGTTGGGCTCGCGCGTCGGCCATGTAGGTGGCGGTGTAGAGCCAGTTTTCGAAGAAGAAGAACAGGCAGAAGACGAAGCCGGTGGTATGGCGTTGGGTTAAGAAGTACACCGCCAGAAGAAACGGGACCAGCCATTGCAGCAGCGTGCCTCCCCACAGGCCAAGCGTGGGGCCGAACCAGCCGAACAGATTGTGGCCGCCCTCGTGGACGACCAGGTTGGCGCTGTCGATGAAAAGGAACCCACCGTGCGCGGAGAAGGCGTAAGCCAGGAACGCGATGTAGAAGGTCAGCCACGCTGCCAGTGCCGGTCGGGAAACTGGTTGCCAGGGTTCGTCGAAAGTGGCTTGTAGCGATTCGAGCATGCGTTAGGCAATTCTACGGGCGAGGATTTGCCCGGTGCAGATTACCAAGGTGTGCGGCATCTGCGGCCTGAGAACGGCGCCGCCTCGGTTCGGCGCAAGCAAGAATGACTAGGACCGGTGGTCGTCGCGTGAAGGCAACGTTTCTTGTTAGAGTGATCTAACGCGACAGAACCTATATGGCAGCCGTTGATCGGGCGTGGCAAGAGGGGGCGGAGCGAGCTCCGTTTCTACGAGAGATGATTTCAGAATCGTCATGAAAGTGCGCCAGTGGATTATCGGAGTCGTGCTGCTCCTGCTGGTGGCTGCGGCCATTGCGGGAATGGTGTGGACGCGCGAGCTGCCGACCGCGACCGACGAGACCTCCGCAACTCCCCTCAAGACGGTGCTGGGGCGGAAGGCACGGGCGGTGCGGCATCCGCTGGTGGACCAGCGACCGCTGCAAACGGCCAAGCGGATGGCGGCGCTTGCAGGCACGTCGGAAGAACAAGCGCTGGCGCATGAAGCAGAAAAAGTCGGCGACCACGAAGTAGATTTGGCGTTCTTTGACGCCTTGCGTACGGCCGAGGAGAATCATCCCCCGCTTTCCCCGGAGACCAAAACACTGGCGGAGCGGAAAGAGAAGACGGAACACGCGCTGAAAGAGGATCAGGACGCGATCGTGCAGTTGACGCGGAGACTAGCGGCCGCGCCCGAAGCCCAGAAGGACAACCTGCAGGATCAGATCGACGTCGCCAAGGCACAAATGGATCTCGACCAGGACGAGGTAGACGATGCGTCCGACGATCTGGAACAGGCGGGGGGCGACCCGCAGGCCAAGATCAAGCGGCTGAAAGCCGAGCACGATGCCAACGATCAACTTCCGAGGGCAGCCCCGGGTTCAGCGGTCAGCCCTTACGAGCGGGACTACGAAACGCACACTCTGTTGAACGTGTTCCGGGCGTGGCGGGCGCTGCGCGACAAACTTTCTCAGCTCGAGGTCGCACGGGATGAAGCTATCGTCAAACAAACGCGATTGGCGCAGCGGCACGCAAGTCTAAGCGCACAAGTTGTGAAAGAGAATGAGAACCGTGAGGCAGCCAAGCAGCAGGCCAAGGGATTCTCGAAGAACAGCACCGCAGTGAGCCGCGAAGAGTCGACGGCGGCGGCAAAGGTGGCCCTCGATTCCCTGAAGCAATATACGCGGGATCAGAAAAACCTTGCCGACCTGGGCCGGCGCATCCAGGATCAGCAACAACTGAGCGACGTTTATGCGAGTTGGATCGTACTGGTGGAAAACCGCGAGCGGGCAGCCCTGCACAACTTGATCGAGTCTTTGCTGTTGATTCTGCTGGTGCTGCTGGCCATGTACGCGGCGAACCGGCTGATTGAGCGCCTGTTTACCGGGATGACCGCGGAGAACAAGCGCATTGACACGCTAAGGGCGGTGACGAAATTTGCGGCGCAGGCGGTGGCCGCCGTGGTGATTGCGTTCCTGATCTTCGGCATGCCCAATCAGATGACAACGGTGCTCGGCCTGGCGGGCGCCGGACTCACAGTGGCAATGAAAGATTTCATTGTCGGATTCTTCGGATGGTTCGTGTTGATGGGGCGCAACGGGCTGCGCGTGGGCGACTGGGTCGAGATCAACGGCGTGGCGGGCGAAGTGATTGAGGTAGGGCTGCTGAAGACAATCCTGCTGGAGACCGGGAACTGGACAGACGCGGGGCATCCCACGGGCCGGAGAGTTTCGTTCGTCAACACCTTTGCGATCGAAGGACACTTCTTCAACTTCACGACCTCGGGACAGTGGATGTGGGATGAACTCACGATCACGATCCCGAGCGGGCAGGATCCCTATGCCGTCATCGACGCACTGCAGAAACTGGTGACGAAGGAGACCGAGGCAAGCGGGCGCAAGGCGGAAGAGGAGTGGTCGCTCTCCACGACGCGTTACCGGGTGCAATCGTTCTCTGCGAAGCCCGCCGTCAATGTGCGGCCGAGCGGATCGGGCGTAGAGGTTAGTGTACGTTACATCACACGCGCCTATGAGCGGCACGAGGTCCGCGAGCGACTGAATGCGGCCGTGCTCGAGTTGATCCACGGGAAGCGGGAAGCGGTGAAGCCGTAGGGCTTCCAGTTCCTAGCTCGATCGGTGATCGGCACACAGTGACCACCAAACAAAACTTTGGGACACTCCTCGTGACCGGTGCGAGCCGTGGGATTGGCGCGGCGGTAGCGACGCTTGCGGGCGAACGCGGCTTCGCGGTTGCGGTCAACTTCTCCACGAGCAACACCGGTGCAGCCGAGGTGGTACAGGAAATTGTCCGCGGGGGCGGCCGCGCCGTTGCCATTCAGGCTGACGTCTCGTCCGAAGCGGAGATCGTGCGGATGTTCGAAGCCGCGGAACGGGAGTTAGGCCCGATCAGGGCACTGGTGAACAACGCGGGGGTAACCGGGGGATTCGCCAGAGTGTCGGAAGTTTCGGGCGAAGCAATCCACAAGGTTCTGGCGGTTAACGTCGCCGGGGCGATGTTGTGCGCGCGCGAGGCGGTGCGGCGGATGTCGACGAGACACGGCGGAACCGGCGGGGCGATCGTGAACATTTCTTCGCGCGCGGCACACACCGGAGCGGCGGGGGAGTGGGTCCACTACGCGGCCTCGAAGGGCGCGATCGACAGCTTTACGATTGGGCTGGCGCGCGAAGTTGCGACGGAAGGGATCCGGGTAAACGCGGTAGCGCCTGGATTGGTGGACACCGGACTGCACGCCGCGAACGGTGATCCGAACCGACTGGAGCGGTTGCTGGGAACCATCCCGATGGGCAGGGCCGGGACTCCTCTTGAAATTGCGGAGGGCGTGCTGTGGCTGTTGTCACCTGCCGCGTCGTACACGACCGGTGCGATTCTGCAGATTGGGGGCGGGCGGTGAGGAGGACATTTCTCAGTTCTCAGTTCTCGGTCTTCTGTCCTCCCGTCGGCTGACCTCGCGCGCCGAATGCTAATTGCCAAGCGCTAGATGCTCGCCATGCCTAAGGGTCCCCTGCTCTCCAAATCTCTGTGCAGATAAGCCTTAATCTTTCCCGGCAGGCGGGATGCATGCAGGACGTCGCGCAGTTGCGCGGGGGGAAGGCGGCGGGCAAACTCGAGGGCGCGGGCCAGAGGTGTGTGTTCGTTGCGCAGCAGCGCCATGCGAATCTCAGGACGCACTGACCATTTGACGTGCTGGCAGACAGCCTTCACAAACGAGGAGTGCATAGCATTCGTGCGCTGCAATGCCTTGACGATGGAGGCTTCCGCGAGGCGTGGATTCTCCAGGGCCGTTTGCCAGACGCGTGATTCCCGGTCGAGCAGCAGGGCGGCGGCGACCATAGCAGAAGCGCGGCGTGCAAGCGAAATGCGTTCGCCGAGAGTAATCGAGGCAAGGCGCGTCACGAGCAGTTGGTCGGCCATACGCTTGAGGTCGGCCGCGACTGAGGGGATTTGCGAGAACTGCATGAGATCGAAGGTGTAGAGTTCGCGGATCAGGCGCAGCGTGAGGCGGCGCGGAGCACGGGGATGCGACGCTAATGCCACACGCACTTTGCGGGACTGCATCAGCGCGTCGCTCTTGGTGATTTGTTCCACCATGTCCGCAGAAAGGTCATGGTCTTTCAAATGAGCCAGGGCCAGATCTTCGGTGAGGGTGGCAGAGGCGGAGTGAGACTCGAGAGCAATGACATCCGAAGCGGATCGAGTCTCGGATTCCCGTGCATGCTCGGACTGGGGTTCTTCTGGCATCATCGGCACCGGCGGGCTAAAGGCTCGATGGACCGCTGGGGGCGGCTTTCTCCACCTGAACTCATATGGCCCTCGTCGCCCCTCTTCGCGCCAATCGTAGTGCCCCTTCCACGGGATCGACGATCTGCGGATTGATCTCTACGCGCGCATCGAGTCGCCGCAATTCATTGTAAAAATCTCCCCGCGTAAGCTCGGCATGACGAAAGACTCCACCTGTCATGGCCACAGGGACAGGACCGATCTGGTCTTTCGGAAAAAGTCGACTAACCACCACCGCGGCGATCTGCGCGAGTTCTCTGCCCGCGCTGGACAGAACCTGCAGGGCCAGGACGTGATTGCTGGCGGCAACAGTCGGAAAGAGCGCAGCAAAGTCAGGAGGGGGAATTGAGTTCGCTGCGCGGGCAAGGTCGTCCAGCGAAGTCACGCCCCAGGCCTTGCACAAAGCCATAACGAATGTCCGGTGGAGAATGTCCTCGGCCGTTCCGTAGGTCCGATCACTGGCGCGCAGAACCGAGTTGACGGCGGCGCGACCGATCCAGTAAGCGGAACCTTCGTCGCCAATGGCGAATCCCCAGCCTCCGGCGCGGGCGGCAGTTCCCTGCCGGTCGCGTCCGTAGGCAATGGAACCCGTGCCGGCGATGACGATGACGCCCGGGCCGGTATCGAAAGCGGCTTCGAGGGCGATCTGCATGTCGCCGACAACGTCGATCGGGGTGGGGAGAACTTCGGCCAGGAAGCCGCGGACGATTGCCGCCAACTCGGGGCGCGCGGCACCCGCACCTCCGACGCAAGTGTACGCAACCTGCGCAGGCGCAATGCCGGCGGCGGCACATGCCTGGCGCACCGACTGCTGCAGCGACTCGTGGGCCTGCACCTCTCCGACGCGGACGATGTTGCTAGGGCCGGTTGTCGAGGTGGCGAGCACGCGCGATTCGTCGCCCACCGCGCTGGTGGTCTTGGTACCGCCTCCGTCGATGCCGAGATAGTAAGGCACGGGTTATTTCTAACACAGTGCAGTCGCCAGTTGCCGGGCGCCCGTTACCCGTTCTTGCTGCGGGGCGGGGACTACAGAGTCTCACTCGCGGAACGGACGGATTGCTTCCATAATGGGTGACTGTTCCACAAACCTTTCATGACACGGAAGATACAGATTGCAGAGCTCAAGAATCGTGGGGATGCCTGCGGGTCTAGTTTCGCTGAGAACAGCCGGAGAGGACGCTGAGAAGATCAGGAGCAACGCGCTGAGGAGATATGGGCCTGAGTCATCTGGATTTCGCGATCATCGCGTTGTACCTGGCAGGAATCACTCTGTTTGGGCTGCGCTTCCGCAAGAAGCAGAAATCGCTGCGGGACTACTTTCTTGCAGGGCGCGATATTCCGTGGTGGGCGATCGCCCTCTCGATCGTCGCGGCCGAGACCAGCACACTCACCATCATCAGCATTCCAGGGCTGGCCTACGATACGAACCTAACGTTTCTGCAGGTGGTAATGGGCTACGTGGTGGGCCGGGTGGTCATTAGCTTTGTGTTGCTGCCGCACTACTTCCGCGGCGATCTCTATACCGCATACGAACTGATCGAACGGCGCTTCGGGCACGGACTGCGGTCCCTGACCGCAGGTTTGTTTCTGTTGACCCGGGCGGCAGCCGAAGGCGTGCGCGTGTATGCCGTGTCGATTGTCGTGTCGATTGCGCTAGGAACGGGCGAAGTGGCGTCCATAGCCATCATCACGGCGTTGACGCTGATCTATACCTTTGAGGGTGGGCTGGCGGCGGTGATCTGGACCGATGTGGTGCAGACGGCGATCTACGTGGGCGGAACGCTAGTGGGGCTGGCCACGATTGTTCATCTTGTACCCGGTGGCTGGGGCGCGATTCATGCGGCGGCTGCTGGCGCGGGCAAGTTGCGGGTGTTTGATTTCAGCGGGAGCGTCTGGATTCCATACACCTTCTGGTCGGGAGTGATCGGCGGGGCTTTCTTCACTGTGGCGAGCCACGGAACAGATCAGCTCATCGTGCAGCGCTTGCTGGCCGCTCGAGGGCAGAAGCAGTCGGCGACGGCCTTAGTGTCGAGCGGGGTGGCCGTTCTGTTTCAATTCGCACTTTTTCTCACGCTGGGAACCATGCTGTGGGCGTATTACCGCGTCCCGGCGGCGGCGTTCGGGAAGCCGGACCGGATTTATCCGACGTTCATCGTGACCCGGATGCCGCATGGGATCTCGGGGCTCCTGATTGCAGCCATCCTGGCGGCTGCCATGTCGAACCTAAGCGCGGCACTGAACTCGCTGTCCTCAAGCGCGATCATGGATTTTTATGCGCGGCTGCGGCCCCAGGCGGAGGACAAGATCAAGATGCTGTTCTCGCGGTTGGCGACCGTGGCGTGGGCGCTTGTGCTGTTCGGGCTGGCATTGATCGCGCTGCACAAGGTGGGGCGTGTGGTCGAGGTGGGGCTGCAGATCGCGTCAGTCGCGTACGGGGCGCTGTTGGGGGTGTTTCTGCTGGGCGTTTTGACCCGGCGTGCGAATCAGCGCGGAGCGATGGTTGGAATGCTGTTTGGGTTCGGTGTCGAATCCTATCTGTGGGGGTGGACTCATGTGCCGTGGACCTGGTGGGTGATGGTCGGCACGACGGTGACGTTCGGGGTGGGGTACGGAGCAAGCCGTTTCATGCAAGAGCAGTAGTCTTTCTTTGCTTTCTTTGCTTTCTTTGCGGAGTATTACTCCGCGCACTCTGCTTTCAAAAGCTTTCCCAGCCTCTCGCGTATACTGACTCCCTTCGACCATGCCTGTACTCGACACTCCCCGTCCTGAACTCTCCCGCGACCTGGGCGTCAGTCACGCCTCCGCGGTGGTCGTCGGAACGATCATCGGCAGCGGAATTTTTCTAGTCCCTGCGGAAATGATGCAGGCGGTCGGCTCCGCCAAACTCGTATATCTGGCGTGGATCGTGGGCGGGCTTCTGACGTTTGCGGGCGCTCTCACCTACGCCGAACTGGGGGCGATGAAGCCGCAGGCCGGCGGAGAATACGTTTATGTGCGCGATGCCTACGGTCCACTGGGCGGCTTCCTGTACGCCTGGACGTGGTTTGTAATTGCCAAGCCGGCGTCGGTGGCGACGGTGGTCATTGGCCTGGTGCGAATTCTAGGGACTTTTTCTGTCTTTTCGTTTTTCTCTACCCATGTCATCAGCACACCGTTTGCCGTGAACTGGGGACAGATGTTTGCCATCGCCGCCGCCCTTCTGATCTCGTTGCTGAACTACCTCGGAGTGAAAAAGGCGGGTGAATTCCAACTCGTGTTCACACTGCTCAAGGTGGCGATCATCCTAGGAATCGTGGTGGTGTGCTTTAGCGGAGCGGGGAACGCGGTGGGCCGGGGATGGAGCAACTTCGCCGGGACGTTCGTGGGCGCAAAGGGCGGGGTCGCGGGCTTCATGGCGGCGTTGGTGGCCGCCCTGTGGGCCTATGACGGATGGAATGACCTCAACATGGTGGCGGGCGAGGTGAAGCATCCGGAGCGGAACATTCCGATTGCGCTGATTGCGGGCGTGGCTACGGTTGGCGTGCTCTACGTACTGGTCAACGCCGGTGTGCAGTATGTGCTTCCGGCCAGTGCGATTGCAGCTTCCCCGCGTCCGGCGTCCGACGCGGTGGCGTTGGTCCTGGGGCGCATGGGCGCCAGCATTGTTTCAGCCGGCATGGCGCTCTCAATGCTAGTCACCCTGAATGGCACCATCATGAGCGGAGCGCGGGTGCCCTTCGCGGTGGCCCGGGACGGATACTTTTTTCGCGCGCTGGCGGAGGTGCATCCGCGGTTCCACACCCCTTCGGTGGCGATCGCGGTACAGGCTGTGCTGTCGATTCTGCTGCTACTGCTGGGAGGAAATTTTCGCCAGTTGTTTTCCTTGGCGATTTTTGCCGAGTGGCTGTTCTATATGATCGCGGGAAGCACGATCTTTGTATTCCGTCGGCGCGAACCGCAGGCTGCGCGTCCTTATCGAATGTGGGGCTATCCCTTCGTGCCGGCACTGTTCATCGCGGTTGCGGCGGCGCTTTTGTGCTACACGTTCCTCAACGACTGGCCGAATTCGGGGTATGGAGTGCTCGTGATTCTCGCCGGGATTCCGGTGTTTGCTTACTTCTCTTTCTTGCGTCGGGGGCGCGGAGCCAGCAAAAGCTTTTGACCGCAAGCGCGCCAAGGAAAGGGATAGGACGTGGAGAAATTTCTTCCAGTCCGGAGTTCTCTCGAGTAACTGGCGACTGGCATCCTGTCCGAGAGTCTGGTGATTTTCACCGCTACTTCCGCGTTTCTTCCCGGTTTCGATGGGGCCTACGCTGGTTCATCGGCCCAAACGCCTGTCCCCAGGCCCGTTTCGGGCCCATCTTCCCAAACGACGTAGCCCAGGTTACCTAAGGTCAAGAGCCGTGGACACGTTTACCCCCTGTCCTATCTCCCGTATTTTGAAGACTCCAAGTCCCGGCGCTTCTCCCCAACCGGGTCCCAATTGGAGTGACATTGCATGGCGACGGCTTACCGCGGGTTTCAACTCGGACTATTGCCCGAACGCAAGATCAACAAACGGGCGCTGGCGACCAGCTACGGACTGGTGACGCTGGTCCTGCTCATCGTAATCAACCTGGGACTGATCCTGCCGGAAAAGCTGCAGATGTCGCAGTACCACGTGACGGAGCTGATTCCGATGCCGTCGTTGCGGCCGGTTCCAGAACCGATCAAGGTGAAGCCGGAGATTAAGCCCAAGCTGCTGCCGGCCGTAAAGCTGCCGGTGTTTGAGCAGCCCAAGTTGGTGGTTCCGCGCGAGGTTCGCCGGCAGGCTCCGCAGCCGGTGGAAGCGCCCAAAGTGGTGGTCAACCAGTTCGCCGCTCCGCAGTTGAAGATCGCGGTGGGCGGGGCGCGTCCGCAACTGGTGCACACCGGTGATTTCGGCGGAAGCTCGCAGAAGCCCACAGTCAATGCTGCTGTAGAGAAAGTGCAGACCGGCGGGTTCGGCGATCCCAATGGTTTGACCGGGACGGGCAAGCAGGGTGCGAAGCTCTACGCGGCCCAGGCCGGCGGTTTTGACATGCCGGTAGGTCCGGGGCAAGGCAACGGATCAGGTGGCGCTAAAGGAATCAAAGGCTCGGTGGCCAGCGCCGATTTCGGCAACGGCATCGCGACCGGGGGGAACGGTGACGGACGCAGCAACGGCAAAGGAGTTGCGACCGGCGGATTTGGCTCGGAGCAGGTAGTACATCAGGGCCCGAAGATCGCGCAGGCGGACACCGGACCGGCGACCACTCCGGTGGAAATTACATTCAAGCCAAATCCGGTTTACACCGATGAAGCGCGCAGTCTGAAGCTGGAGGGCGAAGTTCTGCTCGAGGTGAGTTTTTCGGCCAACGGATCCCTGCATGTGAAGCGCGTGGTGCGTGGCCTGGGCCACGGGCTGGACGAGGCCGCCGTCGCTGCCGCCAACAAGATCCGGTTCAAGCCGGCGTTGCGGAATGGGCAGCCGGTGGATTCCACCGCGATCGTTCACGTGACGTTCCAGATGGCGTACTGAAAAGTTTTGGCGAAGTAGTTCGATTTGGCAGTTAGGCAGAAACGAACTTGGGTTACTGAATCTGGCTCGAAGAACTGGGTCGAAGAAACTTGGAGAAAAGAGTCATGCGTACTTGGAACTGGATACTTACCGCGGCTCTGCTGGCATCGATGAGTGCAGCCGCTCAGCAGGCGGCGCAATCACAGCCGCCTGCACAGCCGCCTGCGTCGGAATCGACGCAGACCGCGCAATCGTCTCAGCCGGCTCCGTCAACCGCGCAGCCCGCTCCGACGCAGGCTACGCAACCGGCACCCACGGCAGCACAGTCCGCCCCGGTACCACAACCGGCCGCCATTCCTGCGCCGACCACGATGGACCAAGTCGTGAACCTTTTCATCGAGCGGGAACACGGTCTGATCAAGATGCTCTCGAACCGGACGCCGGTGGTCGAGACCTACCTGCAGAACCTGACGGCCGACCCGCAGCTTGGCCCCGTCCCGAGCGAGGATCACTATTTCCTCGGCCGCATGGATATGGGCGAGACCGTCGACCGCAAGGATTATTTGAAGGATGACGATCGCGGCATGCAGACCCGCCTGATGGGCGGATTCCAGAAGCTCTTCAAGGTGCAGTACCAGCCCCTGGGCTTTTCCTGGATGGTCTATGCCGACCGCAGCGACTTCGACCGCGAGCACTATGACTTCCGCTACGCGCGCCGCGAATTCCTGGGCGATGTGCGCTGCCTGGTGTTCGACGTCACCCCGAAGAAGAACTCCGGCCGAGGACGTTTCCTGGGACGCGTCTGGGTGGAAGATCAGGGCTACAACATCGTGCGCCTGAATGGAACCTACTACCCGGCGCCGCGCAACTCTTTCTTCTTCCACATGGACAGCTGGCGGTTGAACCTGATCCCCGGCTACTGGGTACCTTCCTACATCTACAGCGAAGAAGGCGACTTCAGCGCTGGTGTGAAGAACAAGATGGCTTTCAAGGCGCAGACCCGCATCTGGGGCTATGACCTGAAGAAGGGTGGCAAGGACGACGAACTGACCCAGATCCGCGTCGACAGCGTGACTGACGAGAGTCCGACGGCACAGGATGCGTCCCCTCTGCAGGCTGAGCGGGTATGGCAGCAGCAGGCGGAAGACAACGTCGTCGAGCGCCTGACCAGCGCCGGTTTGCTCGCGCCCGAGGGCGATGTGGACCACATTCTCCAAACCGTCGTCAACAACCTGGAAGTCACCAACAACATTGACCTGCCGCGACCCGTGCGGACGCGCGTGCTGCTCACTTCTCCGCTGGAGACCTTCAGCGTGGGCAACACCATCGTGATCAGCCGCGGGCTGGTGGACGTGCTCCCCGACGAGGCCAGCCTGGCTGCGGTGCTGTCGCATGAGCTCGCGCACATCGTGCTCGGCCACAACCTGGGCAGCAAGTTCGCCTTCAACGACCGCATGCTGTTCAACGATGACTCCACCTATCAGAACCTGGGCTTCAAGCACATTCCCGAAGAAGAACAGGCGGCTGACAAGAAGGCGATCGAGCTGCTGAAGAACTCGCCGTACGCGCAGAAGCTGGACAATGTGGGCCTGTTCCTGAAGGCATTGCAACTGCGAGCTCCGCAACTGAGCGCGCTGCTGACCACGCACCTGGGCAACCCGCTGGCCGAAGGCGGAACGGTGAACCGCCTGTCGGCTCTGGAATCGCAAGGCCCGGCGCTGGACAACTCCAAACTCGATCAGATCGCAGCCTTGCCCCTGGGCGGCCGCGTGAAGGTCAACCCCTGGGACGACAAAGCGGAAATGGTGAAGACGGCTCCGGTCGCCATCACCTCGGCGCGTGACAAGATGCCGTTTGAGGTCACGCCCTTCTTCCCGCGACTGGCTCGCTACGGTGCAGGCGCCGCTCCAGCTGCGGCTCCGACCACCGCTGCCGCCAACTCAGGCTCGGGCAACTAACCGGCAAGGCTCTACTCCAAGTTGAGGTAAGACGTGGGCCGGGATCCGGAACTTCCTTCCGGGATGCCCGGCCTTCGTTCGTTTGGCGCAGTCGCTCTGACCCTTTCGCTGGGAATCCTTTGCTGAGCGGGAAGGCAAGTTCCGTTTGGCGGGGCTAACCTCCAAGCGTCAGCTGTTGTAACATCGCGTTCACAGTCACGACCAAGTCAATAAGCGCTAACGCCTCGCGTTCGTACACTATCGCAGTGAGAGGTAGTCCAGTAGTGCAAGCAGGTGTTTTTGGAACCGGGTCTGTTGTAGCATAATGCCACTGAGGCTGGGGCATGACGCTATCGGCAAAGCCAGGTATTGCCAGCGCCCTCTACTCGGAAGCATCTTCGTCCCACCATTCTCGAATGGGCGAGTGCTCACTTACTCCCGTTTGCAGGATGACGCCTGAAGTTCTGGAACCTTGAAACAAGCTGAAGCCGTGGTGCGAGAAGCGCAGCGGCCACCCGCTCTCTGGGGCGATCCCGATGATCGGCCTACCGTCAGAGGGTTTATGGGCTAGATATGATGTGCAACATGCGAGTTGGAATCTTGCTTTTGACCGGCATATGGATCGTCAGCGCGGCGATGCTCGCGCAGAAAACGAATCCGGCGGCAAGCGCCCGCCCTGACCCTGCGGCGATGTTGTCGGGTGCTCAGAGCCTTTACCGCAAGGGCTCCTTTGATCAGGCGCTGGCTGGGTATAACGAAGTCCTGAAAGCGGACCCTGCCTCGGGAGATGCCTACGCTGGAATTATCCGATGCTATTTGAAGCAGGACAAGGTTCGGGAGGCCGACGATGCCCTTCGCAAGGGTCTGCTGGCCAATCCCGGCCACGCGGATTTGAAGGTCGCGGAAGGGGAACTGCTCTTCCGGCAAGGTGAATTCCCTGAGGCGGGAGCACTGTTTGACGAAGTTATCGGCACGGACCCGCCCAACGCTCGCGCATATCTTGGGGCGGCGCGGGTGGCTGCAGCGAGCGCCATGTACGCCCGCGAGCACATCCTGGTAATGCGCGCCCACGAGATTGATCCTTCCGATCCGGATGTGCGGAAGATTTGGATGCAGACGCTGTCGATTGCCGAGCGCATCAAGTCGCTCGAAGACTATCTCGGCCAGACGACAAATGACGATGCTGATACGCGGCGCACGTTGAAGGAACGCTTGGACTTCCTCAAAGCGTCTCAGTTCGCACAGTCGGGTCGCTGTCGCCTGGTTTCAGACGTGACCTCCACCGAAACGAATCTGATTCCCCTGCAGTCGCGTAACGGGAACGTGCAAGGGATTGGGCTGCAGGTGACAATCAATGGGCAAGACTCCAAGCTTCTGCTCGATACGGGTACTTCAGGGATTCTGATTACCAGCAAACTCGCCGGCCAGGCGGGCCTGAAGCCAGTCGCAGACATTCGAATCAGCGGCGTCGGGGATAAGCCCGACCTCCAGGCTCACCTCGAATCCGCAAATTCGGTTCGCATTGGCAAGCTGGAGTTCCAGAATTGCCCAGTTCACGTGGTAGACCGTCTGACGGCGACGGATGACGGAATCATTGGCGCCGATGTTTTCTCCCAATTCCTGATCGAAATGGATTTTCCCAGCTCAACGCTGCGCCTGAGCGAGTTGCCGTCCAGGCCTGGAGAAGCGCCATCCAAAGCTTCCTTGAAGACCGGCGATGAAGAGCCCACCGCGGAGCCTGAGGCCAAACCCTCCGCGGAGCCGGGTGTGGCATCGCAATCCAAGGCTTGGACCACGAAATACGTCGATCGCGACATTGCGCCCGAGATGCATTCGTACGTTCAGGCCTTCCACATCGGTCACATGTTGCTGGTGCCGACCAGAATCAATGAAGGCCCCGAGAAGCTTTTCCTTCTGGACACAGGCTCGTTCGACAACACGATTGCCCTCGACGCCGCCAAGGAAGTGACCAAGGTGCACCGCGCGCCCCGAATCGACATCCGCGGCGTCAACGGCGAAGTGAATAAAGTTTACGTTGCTGATCAGGTTGTGCTGGACTTCGGGCATCTTCGGCAGACCGTGCCCAACATGGTCGCCTTCGACATGTCCCGTATCAGCCATCAAGCAGGCACAGAGATCTCCGGAACGCTCGGTATGGTCATGCTGCGACTGCTCAAGGTCAGGCTGGACTACCGAGATGCCTTAGCTGATTTCCAATACGTCCAACCACGGCCGCGTCATTAGGTGACGTGGTCGAATACACGGCAAACGATCTCGGGCAGGAATCGACGGTTTGTGGGGCTTTGAGATCAGCCAACCGCCTTAGGGCGTGCAGTGAAAGATGAGCGCAGGCAGGATGTTGAATAGCTGGAAGTTGAGTCTGACCGTACTGAAGCTGGACTTGAGATAGGGCAATAGAGTGCGATTGTACTGAAACACCAGCATCGAGCCGCGCTCCTTCAGGGCAAGACGAGATTCGGCTACAATTTCCTGCCGCAGCGTCTCCGGTAGCAGGCTATAGGGGATGCTGGAAATGATGGAGTCGGCGGGCGCCAGGCCCTGCTCGCTCAGAATGCGGCGCACATGCGCGGCCGATCCGTGGATCACACGCAACCGCGGGTCTCGAATGGTGACCTTCAGGTAGTGCACAAACTCTTCGTTGAGTTCAATGACCAGCAGCACCGCGTCGGGCCGCATTCGCTTGAGTACTTCGCGCGTGATGGTGCCGACGCCGGGGCCGAATTCCACCAGCACTCGTGCCCGATCCCACTCCAGCTGGGCCATCAGATCCTTGACCAGAAAGCGAGAACTCGGAATCACGGAACCGAGCATCGAGGGATACTTAAAGAAGTTGCGGGCAAATAGCGCGACAGCAGAAGGTTGTACTGCGGACTGCTTAGCGGCCTGGCGCGGCATCCCGAAGGTTCCTCAGAAACAGCTTACGACGAACAGCAGCTTTCATCCTAGCTGATCTGGGGCTCATCTAGACCGTGCCCCCCCCAACCGAAGTGGTGGCAAGGCGGGTACTTTGGTCACACGATCTGCCAACAGCAGGAATGCTCCAGGCTGCTGACGCTACGGTAACTTGCCCCGACAGACGCCGGTTGTTGAGAATTAAGGTATACCTGCTGGGGAGTTGTGTCGCTCTGAGGGCTGGCCATTTTGAGGTTGTTGGCGAACACATTGCTGCGGCTGGTCGCGGGAACCTACTTCGTTCTCACGTCACTGTATTGCCTGCTGGCCTTTCTGCCGTACACCTATTGCGCGTTTATTAAGGCGCCGCCTTATCCATGGATGCCGTGGTTCGCCCACCATCAGGCCGCGCTGTATTGGGTTGCGGTCGCGGCAGGGTTGTTGGCAGCAAATGGTTCGTCCCTTCTCGCCGACTGGAAAAACAGGAACGCACCTTTTCTCGCAGGAGTCTGCCTGCTGTGCGTGGGCGGCATTTATCTTACCCGGTGGCCGTTCCTTCCGGGCCTGCAAGATAATCGCGCGGCATACTGGTGGAGTCTCGCGGCACTGCTCCCGGTCATCGGGTTGGCCTTGTGGCAATCGAAGGAGTCCGAACAGGCTCCCGACGCAAAAACTGACAAGGTTGGAAATCGGGTCTATGGATACTCCGGGGGACTGCTGGTCGCTCTCGCGGTCAGCCTGATCTATACGACCGGCGCGCGCATGCGGGTCTACAGTGAAAGCCACACACTGGAAGTTCACACCCAGGATTTTGAGCTCGCAGTGTGGAGTCTGATCTCTCATTTCGTGCTCGCCGTCGCTATCTTATCCGCGCTGAACCTTATCTGCCTTGTCGCCTTAAAGACTCCGGAACCGCGCGCAGTGAGGCGAATGCTCACTGGGACTTTGATTTTCGCAACCTTGGCATTCGTCCTGGCGCGATTTCTCGATACGGCCATGAGCTTCGACGGTTGGAGCGCCTATGGATATGCCGCAGCGCTGGCCCTGGCGCTCACGTTGTGGGGAGTCTCGGTGGTGCTTCCCTTCCTGCCGGGTCGCACCGTGGAAACCAGACTCTCGCGTGGACAAATCCTCGCAACCTGGATCGCGATTGTGCTTCTGGTGGCGCTGGGGATGGCGTCGCGCTCCATGATTGGCGGTGAAGACTGGAATGGTTTTGTCGCAAGTACTTGGGCTTTGATCTTCTGGATCGCGATGAGCCTGTGCGTGTACCGCCTCCGTCCGGCGCGGGCCAACTATTCCGCTACCGTGATCGTGGGAACACTGTTTGTTTGCGCATTTGCTTACAAGGCATTGCTGGCCACAGAGATCTTCTGGGGCAAACCGCTCGGCTCCACCGACGACGAGATATCCCTGAAATTCGAAGAGTACGGCAGCCGGGACGCTTCGTTTCAGCTTGCTCACCACGTACTGGGAAATAGCCGGAACAAGCCTTGCGGGGACCTTTGCCGCATCCTGCGGGAGTACACCAACATTCGCGACACCCACATCAGCCAGGGAGTCCAACTGGTGGATGGCCTTGTTTTGACGAAGGGGGAACGGCCGAACGTTTTCATTTTTGTGATCGACTCGATGCGGCCCGACTACCTGGGGGCATACAACCCGCAGCATGTCAACTACACGCCAAGTCTCGATGCACTGGCGCGGGACAGCATCGTCTTCAGGAACGCTTACACGCAGTATGCGGGAACGTCGTTGTCTGAGCCCGCCATCTGGTCGGGAGCGCTGCTGTTGCACACGCACTTCCCGCAGCCCTTCGATGAAGTCAACAGCCTGCGAACGCTGGCCCGAACCGACCGGTACGAACTGGTGGCGAGCTACGACACAATTTTGCGGCAGATGTTCTCCCCGTCGGATGAACTGACCAAGCTCGATGTCAACAAGGAACTATGGAATCAGTACGAGGCCTGTTCCACGGTGCAGCAACTGGAATCGACGCTGGATGCGCGCCAGGATCCATCGAAACCCGTTTTTTTCTATGCACAGTCGATGAATGTGCACCAGTTCGCGCGCAATGACGTGCCGTCGCCAACTTCTCAGCACTGGCAATCGCCCGAGAGCCTGAACCCTCGCATTACTTATGAAGTGCATTGGGTGGACTCGTGCCTGGGCGGGTTCTTTGGCTACCTGAAACAGCATGGCTTGTATGACCACAGCATCATCGTCATTACCAGTGACCACGGTGACGCCACGGGCGAGTTCGGACGGGTCAGCCATGGGATCACCATCTGGCCGGAAATCATGCGGGTGCCGCTTATTATTCATCTGCCGCCAAAGATGCGGGAGCACCTGGTTTACGACGCCAGCCGTCTTTCGACGTTGACGGACATTGCACCCTCTCTCTACTACCTGCTCGGGCACCGGCCGATTCGGCAGAACCTGCTCTACGGGCGGCCTTTGTTTGCGGAGACACACGAGGAACTCGACCGTTACCCGCGGCGGGATCTGCTGCTAGCATCGGACGTGCGGGCGGTATATGGGATTCTGACCGCGGACGGGCGCTATTTATATACGACGTACGATTCGCCGACGCAGAGTTATTTGTTCGATCTCACGGCTGACCCTAATGCGGTGCACAACATTTTGACCCCGCCGCTCAAGCAGCGTTACGACGAAGAGATCATCGAGCATCTCCACTGGATCGGGGATTACTACGGGTACAAGCCTGGGGTGGGATCGTTGCTAGCCTCGGTGGAGCGCTAGAGTTTCCGCGAGATTCGAGGAAGAGGCTTTAACCGCGGAGTTCGCTTAGAAGACTGCTGAGGTCGCGGAATAAACCTCCGTTCATGCGGCGCCAATTCTCAACAACTTCTGGAGACTCCAGACGCCCTTTGTCTGCAGCAGGTACAGCATCTTCTGCCAGACTCGAGCGGTGAGGAACGCGTCGGATAACGCGTGGTGGGCTCCCTGCACGTCAAGGCTGTAGAACTTCGCCAGCGTCATCAGGCCCAGGTTTTCAAGCTGGACGGGAAGATCCTCGGAATACGGGCCGTGGCGCAGGATCCAGTGATGAACGCGGGCCGTGTCGATGGCGGCACAACTGAGCTTGTGCCCGGTATTGGCCATTTCTTTTTTGAGAATCTTCAAGTCGATGTCCAGGCAATGGCCGACCAGCACCGCGCTTGCGATAAATTGACGTAGGTCGTCTAGAACCTGAACCGGCTGTTCTCCATCTACCACATCCTCGGAGCGGAGTTTGTGGATGAGAATGGTTTCGGCCGGAATGGGGACGCTGGGATTGACCACGCGGTAGAACTGGTTTCCCAGATGAATGCTCCGCCCTTGCATTTCGATTGCGCCGATCGAGAGCAAGCGATTGTTGCGATGGTCGAGCGATGTCAGTTCCGTGTCGAGAACCACGTAGCGGACGGAATCGAGAGCGGTATCGCCGGAAAGGATTGGCTTGCTCTGTTCGCCGGACCCAGACGCGCGCTTCCACCAGGCCGGCATTTAACGCCCCAACTGGGACCAGATCGCGGTCCGGAATTTTTCTTCGATTAGCGCCTGCGCCCGCGCGGCGGCGCGGAATGATTCTTTGAGCAAACTCTTCTGCAAGTGCGTGAGGCTTTCGGGATTGATGTAGTTGCTGACGTCCTGTCCGTCGCGGACTTGACCAAGCTGGCACTGCAGGCGCAGCAGGGTGAGGAACTCGAACGCCTCTTGCATATCCCGCAAAAGTGTTGGGTCTCTGTCCTGTTCGAAAGACAGAGACTGCAGGCGGTCCAACGTATTTGTGTGCTCGGTTCCAGCATCGAGGGCAAGCAGCCGGGCTGAGTTGACGATGGGACCCGTACCGAAGCGTTTGAGATCAAGCTGATTCTTGTGTTCCCCGCTGCGCTCGAGGACAAGATTCCGGAAGAATCCCAGCGGGGGCTTGTCGGTAGTGGAGATGAAGGCCAGCACCGACCTGAACATGCCCGCTTCTTTCAACCAGTCGCGCGACCTCGCGGCGAGCGTCTGGAACAGTGAGGAATCGCCGGCCACGGGGCGCATGTCGAAGAAGATGAGGGCGTCTTCCGTGCCGTGCAGTTCGGCTTCCGTGATCCAGGCTCGGAAGTAGCTGAGCCACGCCCGGAGTGGCTGCCGCCAGCGGGGATTGCTGGCCATGTAGTTGCCGTTACAAAGGGGGTAACCGCAGGTCGATAGCGACTCCTGGGCAAAGTTGGCAAGCTGGTCGAAGTATTCGCGGGCAGGAGCGTCTGCGGAGTCGGCGTAGATCAGCGCGTTGTCCTGGTCAGTCTTAAAGGTCTGCTCGCGACGGCCTTCACTGCCTAGCACGACCCAGCAGTAAGGAACCGGAGGGCGTCCGAGTTTGGCTTCGGCGAACTGCAGAATCTTAGCGATGAGGCGGTCATTCACTTCGGCCACGACGCGGGTGACGTGACTGGCCTTGGCGCCTTCCCGCAGCAACAGGGGCAGCAGACCAACGATGCGGCCATTGGCGGCGGCAAGGTCCTGCACGGTGGTTTGTGAGTCCACGAACCGGACCACGTTGAGCGGCGACTTGCCCTGCAACACCATCAGATCGTGAGCCGTGAGGACGCCGGCGGGAGTTCCCTGCTGCGTCACCAATACGTGGTGGATGTTCCGACTGACCATGGCGAGTAAAGCATGGAACAAGCGATCGCTGGCTTCGACAGAGACCACCGGGCTGCTCATGATCTCCGCTACGCTGCGATTGAGCGGCAGTGCCTCGGCCACGACCTTGCCGGCAAAATCGCGGTCGGTGACGATGCCGACCGCCGAACCACCGGCGTCAACCACGAACACGCAGGTGGCCTTCGAACGGGCCAGCATCTGTGCGGCTTCACAGATTGAGGTGTCCTGCCGGCAAAGGAGCGGACGGCAACCCGGAATATCACTTACGGAGAGCGAATAGAGCAGGCGTTCGGTATCGCCCATGAGCCCGGTTTGGGTACGGAGTTCTTGCAGGCTGCGGTCCATGTAGCGGGTGACGGAGGTCCGAAGCAGAAAGTTCGCCACCTCGGCATTGGAAGAGATGAGGCGCTGCACGTGCTCGGCCGGGACCCGGTAGCAGAGCGTGTCTTCAATGGCGGTAACGTCGAGGCGGGCGAGATCCTTGCTCATCAGGGAGAGAAGGCCGAAGATCTCGCCCTCGCTGCGCATGTCGAGAACGAGTTGTTTGCCGACCTGCGATCGCAGCGCGAGTTTGACGCCTCCCTTGTGCACCACGTAGAGCGATTCCGACGCGGGATGCCCAGCACTGAGGATGACGGTGTCCTTGGGAAAGAATTCGAGTGTCATGGTGCTGGCGAGGCGGGAGAGTTCGGAGGCGGATAAAAATTGGAACGGGGGGACATTCCTGAGAAATGAAACTACGGCCTCGGTAACGACCGAATCCGACGAGGAGTACGACGACGCCACGGTTACCTCACAACAGACGAGGAAGGACCCATGATGGTAGGCGGGCGCGCGGGAGAAAGTCAAAGCGAGCGGCGGATTCTGAGCTAGATCTTCGGTGAACCGAACGAGGGAACCCTGCATCTAACGCACGTATATGTCAGCCGCCCAATCTGGTTCCAGTCTTACCCCGCGCGACCTGTTACTGGCGGGGTGGCGTGTCCTCAACGGTCATGTTCCGATGCTGTCGATTGAGATCACGCGTGAGTGCCCACTCAGCTGTCCCGGTTGTTATGCATACGGGGATAGTCATCTGGGTGGCACGACAACCCTGCGCGAACTCAGCGACTTCCGCGGGGATCAACTGATCAAAGGAGTGCTGGAACTGGTACGCCGTCACAAACCCATGCACGTCTCGTTGGTCGGAGGAGAACCCATGGTTCGCCATCGCGAACTGGGCCGCATTCTTCCCGCCCTCAGCGAGATGGGGGTGTTCACGATGGTCGTAACCAGCGGCGTGATCGCAATTCCGCCAGACTGGATGGAGATTCCACGTCTTCGCGTCGCGGTGTCTGTGGACGGGCTCCCCGAGCATCACAACGAGCGTCGCAAGCCGGCTACCTACGAGCGCATCCTCAGCAACG
Organism: Candidatus Sulfotelmatobacter sp.; assembly: GCA_049792875.1. GTDB lineage: Bacteria > Acidobacteriota > Terriglobia > Terriglobales > Acidobacteriaceae > Sulfotelmatobacter. Next base: position 37,898 of record JBARBI010000247.1, on the reverse strand, counting down.
TTGCGGGGCGATCCATCAACGTGCATTGGGTGATCACGCGGCCCATGCTGTCGAGGACTTCTTACCTGGAGGAGTACGTCGCTTTCTGGAACGCCCGACCCGAGGTGGATCACATCTGGGTGAGCCTTTATAGTCCGCAGATCGGGGAGGAGAGCGAGGAGCGGCTGATGCCGCAAGATCGAGAGCTTGTGGCGCGAGAGTTGCCGCAGTTGGGCCGTTCGTATCGGAAGTTGCTGCTGCCGGAAGGCATGGGGAGGGCGTTTGTAAAGCCGCCGGCGAACCCGGACGATTGCCTGTTCTCCAAGATGTCCATGAATTATTCTGCGGACTTGCGAACGCACGTCGAGCCGTGTGTTTTCGGCGGTACTCCAGACTGCAGCCAGTGTGGATGCAGCATCAGCAGCGCATTGCACTGGATTCGGGACGTAAGAGTTGCCGGGCCGGTCAAGGTCGGACACCTGGTGCAAGGCTCGCTGAACGTGGGCTCGGTCTTGCGGAAACTGCGTGGGGACAGCGATGCGCCGAACCGGTGGAAAGAGGGGGTCCGCTTTGTGGGGCAGAAGACTCCACTCGTGCAGATCGCGTCTGATGAAGAGGGCGAAACGCCGTAAACAACTGCGTGGATCAGTGCTCCCGGGGCGGGGCGTTCGCCGGCGCGAGCGCCCGCGCCACATCTTAATGCCGCAGACTATGTGGACTTGCCTTTGCTTTTGCCGGGCAGGCCTGCGGGGTTTTCGTGGATACGCTCGCGGAAGTTGCCTTTCATCCCGGCTGCGAGTTTGACGCTGGACTCGCCGAACTTGTCGCGCAAGCGGTCCGCGGCGGCCATCGCATCTTTCCAGCGCTGCTGGCGCTTGCCCTCGAGCAAGTTGATCTGATCGGGTTGGGACGTGAATGACGATGTCTGCACTCCCAAGAGGCGCACGGGCACGCCTTTTTTCCAATTCTTACGGAACAGTGTGCGGACCTGCTCGAAAATTTCTGTGTCGAGTTGGGTCGGGGCCGGGAGAGTGTGGGCTCGGGTCAGGGTGGTGAAATCTTTGTAGCGCAGTTTGAGTTGGATGGTGCGCCCATAAAACTGGGATTCGCGCAGGCGGCGGCCCACCATCTCCGAGAGGCGCATTAGTGTGGCTTCGAGTTGGCTGGTGTCGGCGGTGTCTTCGTTATAGGTGTGCTCGTGGCTGATGGATTTGGCCCCGACGTCCTCTCCGACTTCAGAGTCGAACCAGCCGCCGGCGTCTTCGCCGCGTGCCTTACCGGCGAGCGCGAGTCCCCATTTTCCGAAGCGATCGCCGAGGTCGGATTCTTCCAGGCGGGCGAGGTCTCCAACTTTCTTGATGCCGAGCGCGTGTAAGTGTTTCTCCATCACTTTGCCGACGCCGGGAATTTCGCCCACGTCGAGGGGAGCCAGAAACTTCGCCTCCTGGCCGGGAACGATCCACAGCACCCCGTTCGGTTTCGCCTGGGCCGAGGAAACCTTGGCGATCAGGCGGGAGGTGCCGATTCCCACCGAGCAGTTCAGCCCGGTGTCGGCTTTCATGCGGAGGTGCAGGGTATGCGCGGCTCTCAGCGGAGGTCCATGCAGGCGTTCGGTGCCGGTCATGTCAAGGTAAGCCTCGTCGATGGAGGCCATTTCCACTTGGGGTGAGAAGGTGCCGAGAACTCGATGGACCTTCCCGGAGCACTCGCGGTAACGCTCCGGGTGGCCATTGACGAAAATCGCCCGGGGACAGAGTTTGGCGGCAGTGCGCAGCGGCATGGCCGAATGCACGCCGAATTTCCGGGCTGCATAGGAAGCCGCTGAGACGACTCCACGCTCGTCGCGTTGGCCGCCGACCACGACCGGTTTTCCTTTCAGCGTGGGATCAAAGAGCTCTTCGACGGATACGAAGAAGGCGTCCATATCGACGTGGAAGATGGTGCGCGTGAAGGCGGGCTGTTGCGCTGCAGCCATGCTGAAGGGATTTTATCAGCTGATGGGTAACGGTCTGGATAGCTGCCGTTCGAAGTGGCAGGGGCCAAAATAATTTGGATATAACCGAGTGCTCCACGCGGATGCCGGGTTAGCACAAAACGGAAACATCGCCGGCGGATCGAGCTCCGCGTTACGTAATCCACACCATCCACCTTCCTATTCCGTCAGAAGGGAAATGTTATGAAGTCCAGCCCCAAGGTTCTGGTAGTTGCCGCCGCGCTCGTGGCAACGGCCGCCCACGCCCAGTACGGGTCCACTCCCATGAAGCATGTGGTTGTGATTTTTCAGGAAAACCGCACGCCCGACAATCTGTTTCAGGGATTGTGCACGGCCAACGGTGGCGTGCCCGGATGTACTCCCAGGGGCACGGCAGGAACCTACGACATCGCAACAACCTATGTGAATGCCGACGGTCAGACTGTGCCTTTAACCCCCGTCGGGCTGGCCTCCAACTTCGACCTGGATCACAGCCACGCCGGACCCAGGCTCAACGGAACCATCAGCGGATGGGATTTCGAGTATAAGTACCAGGGCGTCAGCGGCAAACCCGCGGCGAACGTTCCTACCGGCTGTGGAGCGAATATCTTTGACTGCGTGGTTCCGGCCGACAACTATTCGCAATTCATGTACGTGTATAACTCGCCGGTGACGAATGCGAATGGGAGCAGAGGCGGCCTCCTCGACCCCTACATTGCGTTAGCCACGACCTATGGATGGGGCAACCGGATGTTTCAGACCAACCAGGGGCCGAGTTATCCCGCGCATCAGTATATTTTCGGCGCCACTTCGGCGCCGACCGCGGGAGATGACGCCCTAGGCATTTTTTGCCGCCGAAAACGGCACTAGCACAATTTATGGCTGTGGTTCGGGAAACTCGGTGCAACGGATCCGGCCCAACGGGAACGGTGCGCCGCCTTTTGGCACGGAGACCCCCGGCGACGAAACGGCGCAATGCTTCACACGCAATGCCATGGATTACCTATTCAGCAAACCCAGTCCGAAGGTCACCTGGACTTACTATTCCGAGGGGCAGAGCAGTCTCTGGGTGGCACCGAACTCGCTCTCGAACATCTGCATCCCGCTGTCGGGCATCTGCACCGGGCCAAACTGGATTAAGGGTGAATCGAATGGTTACGTCGACACTACGCCGCCCGATGTTTTGAACGACATCGGCAACTGCACTCTCTCGCAAGTAAGTTGGGTCACGCCCGCCGGACAGTATTCGGACCATCCCATCAACAGCGGCCAGGGGCCGGCATGGGTAGCGGCCATCGTGAATGTCGGAAATAACACGAATTGCGACGGCGGCACCGGCTATTGGAAGGATACTGTCATCTTGATTACCTGGGACGATTGGGGAGGCTGGTACGACCATGTGCGGCCGGTGTTCCAGGCGGGCGCGAACCAGAAAGACTATCAACTCGGCTTTCGCGTGCCGCTGCTGGTGGTTTCTGCCTACTCGACCAAGGTGGGGTATATCAGCAACCGGGAATACGATTTTGGCAGCATCCTGAAGGCGATCGAGGGCATCTTTGGCCTGGGCAGTCTCGGTTTTGCCGATGCGCGGGCTGCGAATGACATGCACGATTTTTTCGATTTCCATCATGCCCCGTCCGTCTACAGAACGATTCCGGCTCCGCTGGAGGGAAGCTTCTTCACCAAGACTGCCACGGCTGAGGTCGATGCGCCCGATACCGATTAGGCAATTTCTTGCTTGCCGCGGTCAGCGATTGTGGTTACGGAAGTGCGCTCAAACGCGGAACCGCTGTTAGAATCCGCCTCATGTCCGGACCCGCTATCAGGGCTACGTCGCGCATCGTTTTCGCAGTTTGCGGGCTGGTTTCGCTTCTCACTGGTGTTCCTTACGTGATGATGCGTGGCGTCGACCTGCCGGTTCAGAGCGAATGGGTCATATTCGTGGTTGCGCTGGCGCTGGTGGGCGTTTTCAGCGTGACGGTTGCGGTGTTGCCCCGCTCGTGGATCGCGACCGCATGCAAAAAAGATCGGGACGATGAACAGTTGTTTTCAGCGCCCCTGAAACTCCTTGGCGGCTTCGCGGCGATTTCATATCTTCTGGCGCTCCTCGCCTATCTGGCTCCGCACCGTTGGAATCTCGACCCCCAACTCATGCTTGGGCTGTGTCCCATGTATTTCGTAAAGATGACGTTCGATCCCTCGCTCGTGGCCACCTTTTTCCTGCTTGCTCCCATGAACGCCGCGGTGTACGGCTCACTCGGCCTTACCTTGGGATACGCCTGGTTGGCCTTTCGCAAACGAACGTCCGGTTAGACTCTTTGAAGCGAACACCTGCTGCAAACATGACTCAGGCGAGAAGCCTAGCCGACCAGCACTCTTTCGGCCGCGGCTGGGGCTGCTCCGCGTATTTGCTTTACCTTCTCGTAGATCTTGCCATACTCCCTTGCCGACGCGTTCCACGAGAAGTCCTTGTTCATGCCGTTGCGCATGAGCGCCTGCCAGGATGTCTGATCACGATAGGCCGTGAGTGCTTGCTTGATGGTTAGTAGGAGCGATTCGCCGTTGTATTCGCTGAACTTGAAACCAGTTCCCTTCCCGGTGCGGGCGTCCCAGGGCTCGATGGTGTCGTCGAGACCGCCAGTGGCGCGGACGATGGGCACGGTGCCGTATTTCAGGCTGTAAATCTGGTTCAGTCCGCAAGGCTCGTAGCGGGATGGCATGAGGAACATGTCGGCGCCCGCCTCGATTTTGTGCGCGATGGCGTTGTCGTAGGCGACTTTCACGGCAATCTTGTTGGGGAACAGTTTGTTGAGGCGCAGGAACATCCCTTCATAGGCCTTATCGCCGGCGCCGAGAGCGACCACACTCATCTCTTCGCGCGCCAAGCGGTCCGCGATCTGCGCGATCAAATCGAACCCCTTCTGGGCCGCGAAGCGGGAGACAATTCCGATCACCGGCAGTTTCGTATCCGCGTTTTTGACACCGAATGCCGCCAGCAAATCTTCTTTGCACTTGGCTTTGCCGGAGAGGTCCTGCGGAGAATACTTGGCTGCGGTGAATTTGTCGGTCTGGGGACTCCACTCGTCGTAGTCAACACCGTTGAGAATTCCGGTCACGGTCGCGGCGCGATCGCGCAGGACGCCTTCGAGACCGAACCCGTACTCCGCGGTCTGAATCTCCTGGCTGTATTTGCGGCTGACTGTGGTGATGAAGTCGGAATAGGTCAAGGCACCCTTGAGGAAGTTCACCTGGCCGAAGAATTCCATCTTCGACATGGTGAAAAGATCCCAAGGCAACATAAGCAGCGGGAGGGTGTCTGGCGGGAACAATCCCTGGTAGCCCATGTTGTGGATGGTGAAAACTGCGCCCACATCGCGGAAGGCGGGATCCTCGGCGTAGATGGTGCGGAGCAGGACGGGCACCAGGGCCGACTGCCAGTCGTGGCAGTGAAATACGTCGGGGACTCCGAGGATCTTCGAGGCTTCCAGCACAGTGCGGGAGAATAAAGCGAAGCGCTCGGCATTGTCGGGATAGTCACCCGCCGGGGTGCCGTAGAGGGCATCACGGTCGAAGTACGGGGGATATTCGACGAAGTAGAACTTTACACCGCCCTGACTGCCACCGGTTACGACGGAGGCAAACCGGTACTGGTCGTCGAAGGGAATGGTGACGCTGCGAACTACGGTCGCAGGCTCGGTGAGCTTGGTCTGGCGATAGCGCGGCAAGTACACGCTGACCTGGTGGCCCAGGGCGGCCAGGGCGCGCGGCAACGCACCGACCACGTCAGCCAGCCCGCCAGTCTTGGAAAAGGGAACGCCTTCGGAAGCGACAAATGCGATGTTCATGAGGGGGAACCTCCAGAGCGAGGACGTTTTTCGCGGCGCACGCTATTATGAATGTGTCTCGGGGCCCAGAGGGTCCGCAAACTCAGATGTGTGGACCGACTTAAAAGTCTAATTCCCGGGGCAGTGAGGGTCAACGTGCCAAAGGTGGTTTCTGCCCGCCGTCCACAAAGCAAGCCTAAAATGGGACAGCATTTCCTGGCCAGCGAAGAACTCGCGGCGCGTGTGGTCGACGCCTTGGGCGACGTTTCGCAGAGCACCGTGTTGGAGATCGGGCCTGGGCGCGGAATTATGACATCGCTGCTGGCCAGGCGGGCGCGACGGTTGATCGCGGTCGAACTGGATCGCGTGCTGGCGGCCCAGCTTCGGCTGAAGTTTGGCATGGCGCGGAATGTGGAGATTATCGAGGCCGACGTGCTGGCCATCGACTTCGATTCCCTGTTCGGACCAAAACCGGGGCTGAGCCGTCCCGGCATCGAACTCAAGCCTGAGCCGGTGAAGGTCGTGGGAAACCTTCCTTACTACATTACATCTGACATTCTTCTGCGGCTGTTTGAGTTTTCGAAGTACTTCGACAGTATCGTGATCATGGTGCAGCGCGAGGTTGCGGACCGGATCGCAGCTGAACCGGGGGGCCGAGACTACGGCATGCTTTCGGCCACGGCGCAGTTGTACGGGCGCGTGGACAAGCTGTTCAGCTTACCCCCGGGGGCGTTTGTTCCGCCGCCAAAGGTGCATTCGACGGTGCTGCGGTTGACCATTGACCCGCAGCAGGAGAAGTTGGGAGTGGCGGGGGATGGGTTCATCGACTTTCTACGGTTGTCGTTCGGGCAAAAGCGCAAGACTCTGTGGAACAACCTCAAAACGAAGTATGCGGGAGCGGAATTGAAGCGCGCCCTGGCAGAAGCCAGGGTGAAACCCACGTCGCGGGCCGAGACCCTTAACCTCGAAGAAAGCGCGGCTGTGTATCGCGCCTTGCGCAAGGCACACACCGAGTCATAGCATCATGGTGTCGGTCCCGCTTTGGGCGAGGAGGGGCCATGGCTACTACCATCCTGCGTCACCCCGCAGTCGCGGGGCGCTTCTACCCTGACGATCCTGACAACCTTCGCGCCGAAGCGCGCGGCTATCTATCGCAAGCAAGTTCCACTCCAGTCCGGGCCTTGGGATGCATCGCCCCGCACGCGGGATACGTGTATTCCGGGCATGTGGCGGGCGCAGTTTTTGCGCGGGTGGAAGTGCCGAGGCGCTGCATCGTGCTCTGTCCGAACCATACGGGGATGGGCCGCGCCCTGGCCATTATGAGCGAAGGCGCGTGGCAGACGCCGATGGGCGAGGTTCCGATCGATGCCGAACTGGCTGAGGCATTGAAGCGGAGTTGCCCTGCCCTGCACGAGGACTCTACTGCGCATCGCGCCGAGCATGCTGCTGAAGTCCAGCTTCCCTTTCTGCTGTTGCGCCAGCCGGAACTCAGGTTCGTTCCCATCGCCCTGGGGACAGGACAATTGGAATTTCTGGAACAACTGGGCAAGGCGCTGGCGGACGTCATCGCGGCGCAGAACGATCCGGTGCTGATCGTGGCTTCAAGCGACATGAATCATTACGAATCCGACGCCGTGACGCGCGCGAAGGATCACCGGGCGATCGAGCGAATTCTCTGCCTGGACCCACGCGGACTCCTTGAAGTAGTCACGCAGCAGGACATCAGCATGTGTGGCTTCGGGCCAGCGGTGGCAATGCTCACAGCGGCACGGCGACTGGGGGCGAAGTCGGCGGAGTTGGTGAAGTATGCGACTTCGGGGGATATTTCGGGGGACCGGGACACCGTAGTGGGATATGCGGGAGTGGTGGTTTCGTGATGGGATCTTTTGGTCGCGCTCCGGGCTTCGCCATGGCGGGACAGCCGAAGCCGACGGTCTCCACATGAGCGTTTCAGGCACCCAGACATCGGGGGGTCTAAACATGAGCATTCCGGAACATACACATTCCAGAAAACCAGGACACAACCTGTAAACACAGGCAAGAACGGACAATCTGGTCCAGTACATCGGTAACTTTCTCCTCCTTCAGGGGACACTAACCTAACCTGAGAGCTTACTCGGGAGAGGTCTGTCATGGGCGATCGGTACTGGCTCTGGATGTTGGTGCGTCTGGGCGCGGGCGTGGCTATCGTCGCCTGGGCGGCGAGCTATATGACAGCGGGGAGCGGGGAAAAAGAATTTCAGAAGACGCTCGACGCCATGAAGCAGGTTCACAGCTTTCGGGTGGCCGATACGGCTTCTCCCGGAACTCAGCACAACGAAATGCTGTGGGAAGTGGATTGCAACCGCGACCTGATTCACTACCAGTCGCACATAGTGGTGACTAGTTCCAGTCCGCCGACCGAGATGAATCAGGACGAGATCCATGTGGCCGGTCGGCAATATGACCGGAAGAGCGACGGATCCTGGTCGCAAGCCCGGTACTCGAGCAGGAGCGGCACGGCGAAATGGTATTGCGGCAACCTGGCCCAAGGGACTGACAGCAACCTGCTGCCGCAGATTGCGACCATGATCAAGCGCGGCGTACTGCAAAAAGGGGACAAGAAAACCGTGAACGGCATGCGGTGCCGGCAGTGGCTGGTGACCATGAAGGGCGGGACCAGCGGCCTTGAGCACGACACGGTGTGCCTGGGCCTCGAAGATCATCTCCCGTATGAGATGACCGTGGACTGGGAGCACTCGCGATCCTCGTTCTCTGATTACAACTCGCCCATTCAATTCGACCTGCCGGAAGCGGCCGTCCAGCCGGCTAGCGCAGCGACCGGGTCGAACTGAGCATTCCCGGCCGACTAGATCAGGAATGAGGAACGTGCCTTCAGTTCGCATGGTGCTGGCATCGGCAGCAGCGATGATCTGCCTGGCCGCCGCATTGTTGGCGCAGGACTCTGCGAGTCCGAATTCTCTAGGCGACCTTGCCCGTCAAACCAGCGCCCTGCACGCCTCGGATGAAGGGAAATCCAGTAAGGCACAGGAACTGGTCGACGAGATGCAACAGGAGCAGGAGGCGACGGAAAACGCTCCCACGGGATTCAAGAATTACAGCGCCGGCGACTACCGGTTGTTTGTGCCGTTTCCCCATAGTCTCGAGGGACGCGAGAATGGCGGCGCCGTACTGCTTGGTTCGCGCCTGGGAGTCACGAATACCGCGGTGCTGGCGCGCGCTCCGATTCCGATCCCGGCTAACATTAGCGACACTCAACTTTTCAGCGTGGTGCGACAACTAGCGAGCCTGCATGGCTCGCAAGCCTACTGCACTGCGATCAAGCAAGGCTCGCATAAGGCTTTTCGGTGCTCGTGGCAGGGTAACCCCTTTCTGCTGGGCCGCGTCGTCTGGGGGTCGATGGAGTTCATCGTCGGGTCGAGCTGTTGAACATGCTTGGCACACCAAAGAAAAGGGGCGGCCCAAGGGCCGCCCGTTATAGAGACGGAAAGCTAAGTTTAGTGGTGCGAGCCAGTGGACGAATGCCCGGACGACCCGCTGCTGTGGCTCATTGATGGAGCTGACATCGTGCTGTGTGACGAACTGGATGTGTAAGCAGGACTGGAAGGCCTCGGAGCGTTCGCCGCAAACTGAGGAGCAGGCCGCACAGTGGCTAATCCAGTCTTGGCAACCTGTTGGTTCAATTGGTGCAGATTCCCCAGCGAACCGCGCGGAATCCCCATGCCCGCCGAGCCGGCGTTCACTACCAGGCGAGACGTCGGGAAAGACGAGCCCGTGCCAGCCCGGCCTACCACAACCGTCTTCACGGTACCTGCAGCAGGAGCAACCGGCGGATGGAAATTGGCCGGCAATGTCCCGGCGTAACGCGGCACGGTGCTCCAGGTATTGAATCCTCCGGGTTGCCACATCCATCCGAATCCCGGGGCGAACATCCAGTTTCCGTAGTGGAAAGGCATCCATCCCCACGGATAAGCAGACGCGAACATGAAACCGTAGCCGGGATAGAAAGACCACGCTCCATCCATGAAAGGATTCCACCCGACACCGGCAAAGAAGGGCTGCCACATCATCCCGAAGCCGGGGACGTTGGAATACGCGCCGTAGTAGTTCAGGTCGCTCACTCCATAGCCGTAGGGAGACGAATTATTTTTCGCGTACTGATCGTGGTAGGAACTGGCCTGTTTGTCCCAGGAATCAAGCGGGGATTCCTCCACGTTGTTGGCAAGCGTGTACTTGTCGTTATCCGCTACAAAGGTCGCGGTCTTCTTTTTTTCAACCACGACCTTGCCCGCGGATCCGTCTACGTCCACATTGCCTTTAAACACGGCCAGATCCGAGACCTGGGGCGAAGTGTCTACGCGGAAATGAGCGGCATGGTCGAGGGAAATTTTTTCGCGGGAAAAATTCAGGCTGAATTCGTCGCCGCTCTTACCCAGCCAGTTGACGTAGGCCATGCCCTCGACGAGATTGATCACCGAGATGCGCTTGCCCGAGTCGCTCAGGCCCAGAGTGCTGAATTCTACCGTCGTATTTGGAGTCAGGCGCAGTGTGCTGCCGTCTTCAAATTCGATTTCGGCACGGCCGCGGTCGCGCGTTTTTACCTGCGTCCCCTGCGTAATCGGGAGGTTGAGGAACGCATTCTCGAATCCCAAGCCAGTGTTCTTGTCGATCTGAACCGAACCTTGAACATCGCTCAGGCGGACAATACGCGCCTGCGAATCGGCCAGAGCGGGCAACGCCATAAGCGCGCAAGCAACGACCGACAGGACACCGCATCCGGACCGAGTTAGCTTGTACATAGCAACCCCCAAAACATCTTTCTTAATTAGAACACGGTTTTGCAACAGGAGTTGTAAAAGTTAGCACCTGGGTTAGGTCGGCCGACCGGCCATGGCCAACCGGCCCCAGTTGAATACCACGGATGCGATCCCGGGAATGTCGAGGTTTCTGAACGGGTTAGCGTCCCGCGAGCGGGACCGGCCCTAAGTCCATGATCCGTTGCGCCCGCGCCCGGACGACGTTGAGGACGGAACTATCATCATAAATCTTCTTCAACACAGGCTTGACGGCTTGCAACTCCATGAGTTCACCCCGCCGGGCCTGATCTTCCATCCGCTTCAACTCATCGTCGAGGGCAAGCTTCTGGTAGCGATGATAGTAGGCAAGACGCCGGCCGTACTCCAACGTGGCGCCAACGCTCTGGAAGAGGGTCGTCAACTGCTGGATCGGGGGCAGCTGAGAATAGTTGTAGGTCGCGGTGATTTCCCGGTCACCATCTTTGTAGACCAATTTCTTGGCTCCGGTAAAAGCCAGCTTCTTGTTACCTGAGTCGATCTTGCCAGCAAAATAATGCGCCTGGGTGGCGAGTTCGAAGATGTGGACGCGAGCTGCGTCGGAGACGCTGAATTCAGTCTTGTAGGTCTCGCGGTCGTCTGAGTCCGCGGAAATCTTCGCCGAACATTCGTAGAGGGCGCGTCCATCGGACTGCACGGAAATGTCATAGTGATCGGGGTCGGAGCCTTGAAAGTCCTGGGAGTAGGTGACGGTGGCCGGAGCTGCGGCACGAGAGGGAAGACTCCAGAGCAGAGACAGGACGACGAGGATCAGCAAGCGGTGGGCGAAGCGCCGCCTCCGACCCGCGCGCTGCAATCTTGCCTCCCCGGTTGCGATCGTCAGCCTCAGGTTCTTTCTCGCTGTAAAACTCACACTCAAACTACAAGTTACCTTGCATTATCCCAAAATGAAATGTCCGTCGAACTTATCGTGTCACGGCACGCTGCCGGCTGAGGGTTCCCGCCGTATGCAGATGGCAGATGGCAATAGCCAGCGCGTCGGAAGCGTCCATGGGCTCCGGGGCGACGGAGAGTGCCAGCAGACGGGTCACCATGTGCTGGACCTGCTGCTTCTCGGCGCGCCCGTAGCCGACGACCGACGACTTGATGGTGAGGGGCGAGTATTCCGCAACCTCCAACCCTGCGGTGGCGGCTGCCAGCATGGCAACCCCCCGGACCTGCCCCAGTTTGAGTGCCGACTTCACGTTGAGAGCGTAAAAGACGTCTTCAATGGCAACCTCGTCGGGCTGGTGGTGGGCGATAATTTCGCCGAGTTGGGTGAAAATGCGCGATAAGCGTCGAGGCAGCACTTCGCGTGGGGAGAGCTTGATGGCGCCGCACGTCACACAGCAAAGCTTCCCGCCCTCGTCCATCTCCACCACGCCGTAGCCGGTGTACTCTCCGCCGCAATCGATGCCCAGGACTCGCATGTCAGTGCAGTGTATCGCGGAAGCGCCGGCAGTCCTAGTGCGGAGGGTTATGCTTGGGTTGTGGAAAAGCATTTGACCGCAAAGGGACGCTAAGGCTTCGCGAAGGTCGATGAGAAAAACGGGTCGTTTCCTTTTTGCGTCCACTGCGGCTTTCTTGACGAACTTTGCGGTTCCATGCTTTTCGCAGTTTGGAAAACTTCACCAGGCCCAGGCGTAAGCATCGACGCGGGGATCGGCTCCGGCGCTGAGAATGCCTGTGTTGACGTCCACAATGATTCCCGCGTTCGAGCCGAGCGACCAGGGAGGCGCGACCCGTAGTTTGTGCCCACGATCGATAAGGGCTCGCCGCGTTGGCTCCGGGATGCGCGCCTCCACGGACATGTCTCCGGGGTGCATGGTGTGCGGGAAAGGCGAGGCCGGAAAAGCGCGCGACGACCAGCGTGGGGCCTCGATGGCCTGCTGAATGTTCATGCCAAAATCAATCATATTGATCAGGGTCTGCATGGTCCGCATTACCTGATCGTCACCGCCGGGGCTGCCCAAGATCGCGTAGGGCTGTCCTTCTTTCATGATCAGCGTGCTTTGCAGCGTGCTTCGCGGGCGCTTACCGGGTTCGAGGGCATTGGCCTCGCCGCGAACCAGCGAGTAGTAGTCGCCACGGCAGTTGAAAATGATGCCGGTGTCGCCCATGACTACGCCGGTGCCAAATGAACTGTGAAGGCTGGGCTCAAAACTAACCATGTTGTGTTCTTTGTCGACGACCGCGATATAGCTGGTATCACCGGTGTGGCTGGCGTCGCCGTCGAGGATTTCGTGGACCGGGCGGTCCAACGATGGGGTGCCTGTCGTGAACTTCTCGGGTGAACCTGGACGCAGTTCCAGCGACGCTTTCGCGGGATCGATGAGCTTCCTGCGTTCGCGGGCGTAGTCTTTCGACAGTAGGCCGTCATAGGGAATCTTGATGAAGTCCATGTCGCCGAGATATTTTTCACGGTCGGCCATGGCGAGTTTTACAGCTTCCACGCTGAGGTGAAGAAAGTCGGGGCTGTTGTGGCCCAGCGCTTTTAGGTTGTAACCCTCGAGAAGGTTGAGGGCGATGAGTTCGGTTGGTCCCTGGCTCGCCGACGGATTCTTATAAATTTGATAGCCGCGGTAGTTGATGGAGACGGGCGTCTCGACTTCGGCGGTGTATTCGGCGAAATCTTCGTAGCGGAACAGGCCGCCATTGGCCTCGGAGAACGCAGCCAGGTCCCTGGCAATGTCGCCTTTGTAGAAGCGGTCGCGCGCCGCTCTCAAGGCTTCGTGCCGGCCTTTGGTTTGATTCGCCTTTTCTGCTTCGACCAACTTCTTGAGAGTGCGCGCCAAATCGGGGTTCTTCAGAAGTTCGCCGGACTTCGGCGGCCGACCGTTCGGCAGATAGACTCCGACGGTCGTTGGATACTTGAGAATCTTCTTCGAGTCGGCAATATAGGACGCGCCGTATTCACTGAGCGGAAAGCCATTCTCGGCCAGGTCGAGGGCGGGCTTCAGGACCTGCTCAAAACTCATCGTGCCCCAAAGGTCAAGCAGGGTGTACCAGGCGTCCACGACGCCTGGCAGGCCACCGGAGAGCAGGCCGTCGCTCTCGGGAATCTTGCCGCCGTTGTTGGTCTGATACCAGTCAATGGTTGCCAGTTTGGGCGCGCGGGGTTCGGCGTTGACGGAATAGACTTTTTTGTCCCGGGCGCTATAGAGAAGGATGACGGCATCGCTGCCCATGCCGTTGAGGGAGAAGTCGGTGACGGCCAGAGCGGCCTGACCGCCGACGGCGGCATCGAAGGCGTTGCCCCCCATTGCGAGAATTTGGCGAGCGGCTTCGGTGGCTTCGGCTTTCATGGAGGCCACGGCGGCCTGACGGCCGCGGATGACGGGGCGCATGGTCTGGCCGGAGTCATCGCTTTGCGCGAGGGTAAGTGGAACGAGTGCGCCAACGATGAGAGACGCAATGATTGCTCTAACCGCTAGAGACGATGACATTGGTTCTGCCACCTCGAGGGGCGTTCGGATTTGTGGAATCTCACCTTTCGCAAAGAACGCGAAAGATGGGGCACCCGGAGTTCCATAGGTCAACCATGATAGTCAAAGGCGGCGGACAGAGTGTCCGCCCCTCATGGACTCTAACAACACTTTTGCCGCCGCGTCTTGGCCTCTTCGAATTCCTGGCGAAACGCAGCGTACGCCTTCGCGGACGACGTCAGCTGGGTGCGGCGTAAGAAACGTTCGTACGCGGCCTCGTCGAAAATCTCGCGCAGAGTTGCCAGCAAGATTCGACCTGCCTTCAAGAAGCGACTCATCCTCTCTCCTCCGCCAGGCGTGTCATTACGAACGGGGCCTCTTTCACTCGCGCCGGTTGCTTGCCGTTCAAGACGCCGATCCACTGCCGCGCGGATTCGATCAGCACTAGTGCGACCATCACGACAAGAACGGCCGTGACAGCGGCATCCAGTCGGTTGTTGAAAATCAGCCGCGCGGTGGCATTGGTCGCTGGACCAGCCGCCAGAACTTGCGCCTGGGCCAGAAACCCGACTCGCGGATCAGGATCGAAAATTTTGTGCCACGATGCGGTGAACGTGACCGCGACCAGCCACACTAGCGGCACCAGCGTGACCGCTGCATAGCGGGTTCTGTGCATCTTGATAATGATCGTGGTGGCTACGCATAGAGCCACGGTGGCCAGCAACTGATTGGCAATGCCGAACAATGGCCAGAGAGAATTGATGCCACCCAGCGGGTCTTTCACGCCTTGCCAAAGAAAGAAGCCCCATGCGGCGACGATCAGGGCGCTGGTGGCAAGGATCGACGGATACCAACTCGTGCGACCCAAGGGCTTGTAGAGGTGCCCCAGCGCGTCCTGAATCATGAAGCGGGCCACGCGCGTGCCGGCGTCGAGGATGGTCAGGATGAACAGGGCCTCGAACATGACGGCGAAGTGATACCACAGCGCCATCACCGTCGCTCCGCCGAGGCTCTGCGAGAAGATGTGCGCCATACCGACGGCGAACGCGGGCGCGCCGCCGGTGCGGTTGAACAGAGTCTGCTCACCAACGGCCTGAGCCAGGGTTTGCATGTCGGAGACCGTCACGGGAAATCCCCAGGAGGAGATCGTCGCCGTTGCCGCCGCAGCCGTCTGTCCGACAATGCCCGCGGGACTGTTGATCGCGAAGTAAAGGCCAGGTTGAAGCACGCAGGCAGCGATGATCGCCATCACGGCAACCGCGGACTCGGCCATCATGGCGCCGTAGCCCACCATGCGAGTCTCAGTCTCACGGGCGATGAGTTTTGGCGTGGTTCCGCTCGAGATCAAGGAGTGGAAGCCACTGATGGCGCCACAGGCGATGGTGATGAAGGCAAAGGGAAATATCTTGCCGGCAAAGACTGGCCCGGAGCCGTCCACAAACCGAGTCAGCGCGGGCATGTGCAGGGTGGGATGCAGAGCGACGATGCCGATGCCCAGAAGTGTAATCGTCCCCAGCTTGACGAAGGTGCTCAGATAGTCTCGCGGCGCCAGCAGCAGCCACACGGGGAGAGCGGACGCAGCAAATCCGTACAAGATAATGAGAATCGCCAGAGTGGGCGCTCGCAACGTGAACACCTTTGCCATGGCAGGATTCTGCGAAGCCCATTGGCCTCCCCAGATCGCCAGCAGGACGAGGATGAAACCGAGGATGGACACTTCCAGCACTTTGCCGGGACGAATCCGGCGGAGGTAGAGGCCCATCAGCAGGGCGATGGGAATCGTCATCGCAATGGTGAACGTGCCCCAGGGGCTGTCCTTGAGCGCATTGACGACGATGAGCGCGGCAACTCCGAGCAGAATGATGAGAATCGCGATCACGGCTGTGTACGCTACAAAGCCGCCCACCGGCCCGATTTCTTCCTTGGCCATTTCGGTGAGCGACTTGCCATCGCGGCGTACGGAGAAGAGCAGAATCACGAAGTCCTGCACGCACCCGGCAAAGACGGCTCCGGCCAGTACCCACAGCGTTCCGGGAAGATAACCAAACTGGGCGGCCAGCACCGGCCCTACCAGGGGACCCGGCCCCGCGATGGCGGCAAAGTGATGCCCGAAAACGACCCACTTGTTCGTGACGAGGAAATCGCGACCGTTTTCCAGGCGCTCGGCGGGAGTGGCACGGAGAGAATCGAGGGCAAGGATTTTTGCAGCAATGAACCTGCTGTAAAAGCGGTATCCGAGGGCATAGCAGCAGGTCGCGGCCACAACGAGCCAGAGCGCGTTAATCGGTTCTCCGCGGTGAACGGCCACCACACACACCGCCACAGCACCCAGCAGGCCGACGGTACCCCAGGCAAGGATCGACACGGTCCTGTTCATGTCCGTCGAGCATTGTGTCGAATCCTGAGCCAGAGCGCAATGCCAATTCAACCGGCGCGGAAGGCTGCAACATGAACGATTTTCTGTGGGAGCTTTGGTTTTGGCGTCGATCGATTTAGTGTTACTCTATTTGTTCCGACCGAATTTTCACCCTGCGTTCTGGGCCCTTTCGTCATAACCCCTGCACCCGGGGTGCATTCGGAGGACTTCATTCTGAACTCATACTGGTACAGGAGCACACGATGAAAATTGGCATGTTAACCGGCGGGGGCGATTGCCCCGGGCTGAATGCAGTCATCCGGGCCGTGGTGCGCAAAGGAGTGTTCCATTATCACGACGAATTTGTTGGATTCTTGGAGGGCTGGCGCGGTTTGATCGAGGACCAGAGCATGCCGCTCGACTTGGACGCGGTCAGCGGAATTCTGCCCCGCGGCGGAACCATCCTGCGCACTTCCAGAACGAACCCTTCCAAGCGTCCCGATGGAATTGACCGCTGTATCGCCACCATTGACAAGCACAAGATCGATGCTTTGATCGCGATCGGGGGCGACGACACGTTGTCGGTCGCTCAAAAGCTTCACGAAAAAGGTTTGAAAGTAATCGGCGTTCCGAAGACCATTGACAACGACTTGGGGGGCACCGACTACACCTTCGGATTTGATACCGCCTGCAACGTGGTGTGTGAGGCAATTGACCGCGTCCACACTACCGCAGAGGCTCACAACCGCGTGATGGTGGTCGAGGTGATGGGACGCGACGCGGGCTGGATTGCGCTGTACAGCGGCATCGCCGGCGGCGCCGACGTGATCCTGATTCCGGAGCGTCCGTTCGACGTCGATAAGGTGGCCGAGTCGATTCGCCAGCGGCACGAACGTGGCCGTTACTTCTCCATCGTCGTGGTGGCGGAGGGCGCGAAGTTTTCGTCCGAGACAGGCTCCGGGGCCCCCATCCTGCAGGACATGGGGAAAGATGAATTCGGGCACGCCAAACTGGGCGGCATCGCGAACATTCTCGCTCGTGAGATTGAAAAGCGAACGGGCTTCGAAACGCGCGCGGTAGTGCTGGGACACATCCAGCGCGGCGGTTCGCCCAGCGCGTTTGACCGCGTACTGGCGACGCGCTATGGCCTGGGAGCGATTGATATGGCTCATCGTGGGGAGTTTGGCAGCATGGCAGCGCTGCGCTCGAACAAGATTGTCTCCATCCCGCTCAAAGAGGCGATTTCCAAGAATCGCGTCGTCGACAACGAAATGATTCAGATCGTGGACGGACTGTTCGAAGAGATCGGAGTGAAGGAACCTGCGGGGCACTAGGTTCCCCTGCGGCGGATTGGGAATTGATTGGCCGTCGCCCCAGCCAGATCCGCATGAACGAAATCTACCGACGCCTGGCGCCATGGTTGTTGACCATCACCGAGGCAATCATGGTGCTGGCCGCGGTCGGCATCTCGCTTCGCCGCCATGAGCAGGCTAGCGGGGCGTTCTTTGATCGGATCCAAAATCTCCTAGGTCGACTCGCGCGCCAACGTAGCCTGGCGGTATGGTTGGTCGCAGCTTTTGCGCTGAGCATTCGCGCCATCCTAATTCCACTGCTAGGAATTCCTCTGCCCGACTGGAATGACGAATATAGTCACCTGCTCGCCGCGAACACATTTGCATCGGGGCATCTGACCAACCCCACTCACCCGATGTGGATCCATTTCGAGAGTTTCCAGATCATCCAGCACCCCACGTATATGTCGATGTATGCGCCCGGACAGGCGCTCGTGATGGCGGCGGGCATCGTGCTCGGCGGACATCCCTGGATCGGGATATGGCTGATCACTGCCACCCTGTGCGCCGCGCTCTGCTGGATGCTGCAAGGGTGGTTCCCGCCGACCTGGGCGCTTTTCGGAGCGATGCTTGCCGTCCTGCGCTTCGCCACTTTCAGCTACTGGATGAATAGCTATTGGTGCCCCGCGTTGGCCGCCACCGGAGGCGCGCTTGTGCTGGGCGCAATTCCCAGGCTGCGCAACCACCCTCGTGTTCGGGATGCAGTTCTGCTCGCTCTGGGCCTCGCCATGATGGCAAACAGCCGGCCCTACGAAGGATTGGTGTTCAGCATCGCAGTCGCAGTGGGTCTTGTGCTATGGCTGAAGGACCGAAGGCTGCCGCCGTGGCGACTTTTGCTCTGGCGGGCATTGCTGCCCGCAACCTGTGTTCTCATGGTCACGGCCGCAGCCACGGGGTACTATTACTGGCGGGTCACGGGAAGCCCACTGCGGATGACATATGCGGTCAACCGCGAGACCTATGCCGTGGTTCCCTACTTCTTGTTTTTCTCGAAACGCGCCATCCCCGAGTATCATCACGCGGTGATGCGTGATTATTATGCGGGTTGGGAAGTCAGTCAGTTCGACGAAGCTCACACTCTCGTTGGCTTCGTCAGCAGGACAGCCAACAAGATTCTCCAGCTGTGGCGGTTTTATCTTGGACCAGCGTTCTTGCTGCCACTGATTGCGTTTCCCAGGATTCTCCGGGATCGTCGCATGCGTCTCGCGCTCTTTGCGGGCTTTGTGTTTTGCCTCGGATGGCTGGTGGAGACTTGGACCTTTCCCCACTACGTCGCTCCCGCCACAGGCCTGGTCTATCTCGTGCTGGTTCAGTGCATGCGGCACTTGCGGTTGTGGAGTTGCAAGGGCGCTCCGGTAGGACCATTTCTTGTGCGCAGTGTCCCGCTGGTGTGCGTGGGCATGATTTTTCTGCGTCTGGTCGGAATCGCGGTGCACGCACCACTGGAACCCCGATGGCCGTTGGGCAACCGCGATCGAGTGAGTATTATTCAGCGGCTGAGCGCGATTCCTGGCGCGCATCTTGTGATCGTGCGGTATGGGCCGGACCACAATGTGGATCGCGATTGGATCTATAACGCACCCGATATCGATCGAGCCCGCATCGTTTGGGCCCGCGACATGGGAAAGCAGCAGAACGAGGAATTGTTGCGTTATTTTCGCGATCACCAAGCCTGGCTGATGTCTGGCGACGAATCCCCACCGGAGCTTGAGCCATATCCCGTGAACTGAGGTTCAATCTCTGACACCTTTTCGCGATCATCCCGGCTCATGGCTGACGGCCGAGCGCTTGCGCGTTCACGGGACGATCCTTGCGCTTTGTCTGTGGTCGTTCTACGCGTGGAATGTTGCGACTCCTGGCCTGCGCGACCGTAACGGACACCTCAAAGGTACGGACTTCCTTCATCTCTACACGCTGGGTTCGGTGGCGCTCGCGCATCGCGGGGTAGATTTGTACAACATGGATGTGCAGGCGGGGCTGGCGGCACAGCGCGTGCCGGAAGCAGCTGGCATCCGCTACTTGCCTCTGTATCCGCCGCAGGTTTCCGTCTTCTTCGCGCCACTGGCCTACCTCTGGTACGGAAGAGCCCTGTTGCTGTGGTGGAGTTGCAGCGCAGTCATCTATGGCCTTTGCTGCTACAGCGTCTGGCGCGGGTGTCCGAGCTTGCGCGATCGTGGGGGCTTAGTCGCTCTTCTGGCAGCCGCGTACCCCGCCTTCTTTCATCTGATCGCGTGGGGGCAAACCTCAGCTGTTGCACTCGCCTGTTTTACGCTGACGTTCTTCCTGCTGCGGGACCGGCGGGAGTTCCTCGCCGGCTTGGTCCTTGGCTGCCTGATTTTCAAGCCTCAGTTGGGACTGGCCGCTGCCATCGTGTTCGTATCGATCGGCGCCTGGAAGACGGTGGTGGGAGCGGCTCTCTCAGCGACGGGACAACTTGCCGTCGGAGTTCTCTATTACGGAATCGAACCGCTTCGTCAATGGATGCGCATGCTGCGGAGTGTGCCTGCTCTGCTGCCTCTGGTCGAACCCAGGCCTTATCAAACCCACTCGCTGCGAACGTTCTGGTCTATGCTCGTGCCCTGGGCTGAGCTCTCTCTGACCCTGTACGTTCTGAGCGCGGCCGTTGTGCTGGGTCTCACGATCGCGTGCTGGAGGCGCGCTCGCGAGGTCCCTCTGCCTTTGCGCTATTCGGCGCTGCTTTTGGCGACTGTGCTCGTGGCGCCACATCTTACGGTGTACGATCTGGTGATTTTGGCTCCGGCATTTATTCTGCTGGCTGACTGGCTGCTTGGTCAGGCACGCACGCCCTCAACTGAATGGTTGGGAAGTCTCATGTATTTGGTATACATGCTCCCATTGCTGGGACCGTTCGCCCGATGGACGCACGTTCAGATTTCGGTTGTTGCGATGGCGATGGCGGTGCATCTGATCTGGAGCGTCTCCCGCGGAGACAGTCGGTCGGCGTCAGCAAACTGCGGGGGTCCTTCGCTTCGCTCAGGATGACAGGGCCGATTTGTGGCGCAAGCTTTTTCGGGAAGCGACGCGAGAGATCGCGGAGAGTAGTTAAAACCCTATGTCCCGAACAGAAACCTCAGAGCTTCAGGAAAGCGGCGGGCCCAGGCAGACTCGTGGTGCGAAGCGCCGTCGTCGATGACGAACATCAGCCGCTGGTCGTCCAATCCGGCGCGGCGCAGGATCCCCGCAAATTCGCGCACATCGTCGACCATGCTCTGATCCCGATCCTTTCGCCCCGCTTCGGCCGTGCCCATCGCCAGAAAGACGCGTTCGGGCCAGCGCCTGACACTGCGACTCTGTCTGATCAACTGTCGGTTCGAGGCCCACAGTGAGGGACTCTCCAACAGCAGTCGGCCAATCGCTCCCGGACGTACGGCCGCGGTGTAGAGCGCAATGAGAGCTCCCAGAGATGAACCGCCCAGTCCCGTATTCTCTGGCCCGCTGGCGACGCGGTAGTTGCGGGCAATGAACGGCATCACTTCTTTAAATAGAAACGATGGGTAACGGGTGCCGTGCACGCGCAACATCATCGGATGCAGCGAGCGGTGCGGCATGTACTCGCGGATCCGGTTTCTACCCGTGTTGTCCATGCCCACAATAATCATGGGCGGAACCACGCCTTCGCGGATAAGCCGGTCGCTGGTTTCATCCACCTGCCATTCGACGCCGTTAAAGGAAGTCGCCGCCTCGAACAAATTCTGGCCATCGTTGAGGTAGAGCACCGGGTAGCGCCGGCCGGCATTGGCGGGATCGTCGTAGCCGGGAGGTAACCAAACGCGCAGGAATCGTATGTTATGAAAAATGCGGCTGCGAAATTCGTGCAGACGCAAATCTCCGGTGGCGGACTGCGCGCGGATTACTCCGGGAGCAGATCCGGGGGCGTAGTTTTCTGTTTGCTGGGTTTCGTCCATCAGGAAAAGTGCACTACCAGAATACAACGGCGGGCCTGTTTCAGGCTCTCGCTCCTGTGAGTTTCACCACGATTGCGAGAACACTGATCAGAGATATCAGCAGCAGAGAAATCAAGCACAAAATGCACCAGGTCATCAGTAGGTAGGCTTCTATATAAGTAAGGTATAGGGCAAAGCCTAATCCCGCGAGCGCGGCTCCTAACAGGCGGTTTGGCGTCTCCGCACGCGATTTCCAAAATGCAGCCAGCACGAAGAGCGCGGCATAGCCGGCCAGGCCGATCCCAGCGACGGGAATTCCCATGAGAGTCGAATACTCGCTGCGGTTCACGATGTCGCAACTGAACTTCTGGCTGAGATCGCAGAACGCGGTTGCCGACTTTGCATAATGGCGCTGGAGCGAAACTGCGGACACGATCATGCCCGCCAAGGCAAGAACCGCAATGACTCCGAACAGAACTCGGTTCCCGAAAGCTCGTTCTGTCACGGCAGGCTGCACCCGGTCTTATCGCTCAAAGCTTCCACGGACAACACGCCCTCTTTCGGTGGATCTGTTCCAAATTGCCAACTGGGAAACAACTTGACTCCGGCGATCTTGCATTCCGTCGTGATTTCATTGGAACCCTTGATCGCGCACTCCGTGTAGGGTACATAGTGAAACGCGTCGCCAAACATCTCCTTCTGCTCGATGCAATGCGGGCACCAGTAGAGACCGTACATTTTGGCCTGCTTCGTCGCCAGGCACTGCGCGAAGGAATCGTATTTGTGATTCCGGTAGTAGCGGCCGCCGATGAATGCCCCAGCCAGCAAGATCACGATGCCACCATAGGTGAGCATCTTCTTGTTTGTCTTTCCATCGCTCGCGCTGCCATCGCGCTCTTCTTGCCTTTTCCTTCTCTCTTCAGACATGACACATCCTTATATCACGGGACTATTTGCCGAAGCTCACGCCACCACGTTGAGCGCCCCGGGTAGCACATCGAGTTCCTCACAATGCAGCGTCAGCACTTCCCCGTCGACCATGACGTCTACCGGTCTCTCCAGATTGAATTCGATCCGCCGAGAGCCCTTGCGCTCAGCGAGCGGGTGGTTGATGTGCGTGCCGTCGTAAAGGCCGGGCAGATTGCGGATCAGCCCCCATCGCCCAATCGGCCCCCAACGAACGAATTCCACCAGGCCGTCGGCGATCTCGGCTTGGGGAGCAATCAGCATTTTCCCACCTGTGTACTTGCTGTTGTTGAAGGTCAGGAAGAGACAAGGGCGGTGGTCAAAGAACTCCTGGCCTTCGACTCGAACTGGGAAGGGGCGGCGGTTGAAGCGAGCCAACGTCAGAAAAATCGAGGCTTTGTACCCGACCTCTCCCCATGAGCTGAACCGCGTGGCGCGCAGCGTAGCGACATCTGCCGAAAAACCCATACTCAACAAATTAATGTAATAGATAACACCAGTCTGATGGCGCAAGCGCAGCACATCGCAAACTCGGTTCCTCCGGGCGAGCAGAGACTCGATCGCATACTCCAAGCCCTTCTCGCTGAAGTCGCGCAGAAAAGAGTTCCCCGTGCCCAGCGGCAAGAATCCAAGGATCGGCCGCTCACCGCCCAGGGCCTGCGGGTAAAGGCCATTGACGATCTCATACGAAGTGCCGTCGCCGCCGACCGCGATGAACTCGCGCACGCCGCGCGCGTATGCTTCGCGAGCCATCTCGGTCGCCTCTCCGGGAGCGTGGGTCTCGGCGACCTGAACCTGAATCCCGCCAGCCCGCAGGCGCTCGAGCGCAGGGCCCAGGAGTTTGCGGGTCCTTCCGCCTCCCGCCGCTGGATTCACGATCGCAAGATAGTTTTGCCCCAAGGTTTTCCATCTCCAACCATCAATGTGATCTTGTCCCGGAAACTCTGAGTGGCGCATCCGATTTCAGTGGCCGGTCACAATCCCACGATTGCGCTCCGCTCCACTGACGTTCCGATTTCTTCCGCCAGCTCTTGCCGCTTGATCTTCATCGAGGCGGTGCGGGGGAAGTCTTTCTCCCAGATCAAGTATCCGCCAACACGCTTGAAATCGGGCAACTGGCGATTTCGAGAGGAGACATCTTCGAGCACCTGGCTGTCGAATTTCTGATTCTGTTCCAATCGCAACACGAGGACTAACGATTCGCGCCCGAGCTCCTTCTTGGGCCACAGATAGTTCGCTGCAAACACGGCATACTCTTTCACGGCCAGACCGTCGAAAATGGTTTCGATGTCTTCGGGGTAGATGTTTTTCCCGCCCTCGGTGACGATCATGTTCTTCTTGCGCCCGAACAACTGCAAGTGTCCACCCTGTTCAAAGCGCCCCAGATCGCCCGTCAGAAGCCAGCCATCGACGATCGTTTCCAGGGTGAGTTCCGGATCATCGAGATAATGGGACATCACTGTCTTGCTCCGGGCGGCCACTTCCCCCACGCCATCGGCATCGGGGCTCAGAATTCGCAGTTCGACTCCGGGGAGCGGCTTGCCAACCGTGTCGGCGCGGAACGGTTTGAGATCGTTGAGCGTGAGCGCTGTACCGGCCTCGGTAAGACCGTAACCGTTGACCACCGGAATGCCGAGGTCGTAGAAGAATTGCATGGTCGAGGGCTCTATGAATGCTCCGCCGGTGATCAAGGCCAGCACCTCGCCCCCAAATCCGCGATGCACATTCGAGAGCAATATGCGGCTGAGTTTCACGTTGGGCCGGCGGCGCGTGAGGAGTCGATTGGTCGCAATGGCCGCGTTCAGAAATGCCCTCTTCCACGACGGCAGTTCGTCAAACTTTGCGCGCAGTCCGCGCTCCAGGTTCTTCAAAATCATCGGGACCAGCGCTACATACGTGATGCGGTAGCGCACAAATGCATCACGCACGAACTCAGGACGCAGCGTGCGCAGGTGCACCACGCACGCCCCGCAGACGAATGGGCCGATAAAGCCCACCATGAAATCAATCGCGTGATTGGTGGGGAGAATGCTCAAATAGCGCACCCCCGGCCAGAATGGATACCAGGCGATGAGCGCCCGGCACTGCTCCAGGTAATTCTCGTGCGTCAGGACGCAGCCCTTGGGCCGCCCCCCTGTGCCCGAGGAATAGACGATGCAGGCGACGTCGTCCTTCCGCCGCATGACGAAATCGGGGGAGCCTTTTCGCTTGAAGTCCTCCCAGCGAAACGCGCCGGCCAGCTCCGCACCAAGCGGGGCTTCGCTCACGAGAACGATCTTTGTCCCGATGCTCTGAAAGTCGGGCGACTGCATGATCGCCCGCCATAAGTGGTACTCCACGATGAGGACCTTGGCCTTGGAATGCGAGAGAAGTTGCAGGTGCTCCGCCGCGGTCAACTTATAGTCCAGCGGCACCAGCACGCCTCCGCAGAAGAAGATTGCATATGCCGAGATCAGCCACTTGGACTGGTTCGTCATGATAATGGCCGCGCGGTCGCCGCCATCGAAATCGGCGTCCTCCAGGGCACGCGCCAGTGGCAGCGCAATCTCTTTGAAGTCGGAGTAAGTCAGGCGGACTTTCTCACGGTCGCGCTCCGCCTCGATCAGGCAGATTTCGGAGGAAAAGCGGTCGAGCGCATCGCGCAAAGCGTCGCCCAGACACGTATATTGGCGGAGATCGAGCATAAAAGAATTGCTGACTAAAGATTGTAGATTGCTGCTTCGATTAATCGGACTGGTGTCCGCAGGCACGATCCCCGTCAATTAATCATCAGCAACCACAATCGACAAATGGGGTTCTCAACTACAACCGAGCCTGAATCTTCGCGGCCAGCGTGCGAAAGTCGGTGACACCCTGCAGTTCATAATCCGGCAACTCCACACGGAAGTGATTTTCCAGCTTCGTGAGCAAGTCGAGCGTCTGCAGGCTGTCGATACCGAGCGCCTTGAAGAAGTCCTCGTCGGGAGAGAGTTGTTCACGCGGCACTTTAAAGTGCGCGGCGGCGAGCGCGAGTATCTCGTCGAGCGTCTTTTCAGCAGTTTCCATAGGGAGTCATTCTAATCCAGTTTGGACTACGGCAAATAGGGCTGCGCGTCCGTGCTCTCGACAAATTTCTTTAATCCAGCCTGCACCGCCGGGCGCGAGAGCAACTCGCAGAAAATGTCGATCTCCTTTCGCAATTCATCCCGCGGAATCGGCTTGATGAAGGCTTTGGCAGAAGCGGCGGTCGTACGGTCGAACTTCGCCATCTGCGCGGCCGTGGCGCGGGCTGCGCGGAAAACCTCACCCTCGGCAACCACCTGGCTCACCAACCCGATCTGTTGGGCCTTAGTGGTGTTAAAACTGCGGCCCGTCAGTAAGAGGTCGCGGACGACTGCGTTGCCGAGATCCCGCTTGAGGCGCGGGATTCCACCGTATCCGGGAATCAGGCCCAGGCGAAGCTCAGGGAAACAGAAGCGCGCCATCTTGTCCGCGATGATCAGGTCACAGGTCAGGGCCAACTCGAAACCGCCGCCGAAGGTCACGCCATGTACCGCCGCGATCGTGTTCAGGGGTGAAGAGTCGATCGCGTTCATCACCGCATGGATTCGCTCCAGGTACTCCTTCGCATGTTTGACTACTTCGGATTGCCCGTACTGCTGAATCCACTGGTAGAGCTCGCGCAGGTCAGCCCCGGCGCAGAATCCGGACTTCAGCGCACTGTACAAGATGAGTGTGTGCGCTTCATGGCTCATGCCGTCCAGCGCTGAGACAAATTGCTCCAGCTCTTCGAGGGTGAGCGAGCCGATTTCGTTGAGAGGCTCGCGGTGGAGCGCCAGCTCGATGATGCCATCCTTCAGATCCCAGGACAGCGTCTGCCCGTGAAATTGTTTCATGCGTAACGCCGGCTCCCCGGTCTGCGTCGATGATGCCATATCCCCCAGCTATACCGCCTGCTTCACCTGGTACATGTCCTCGATCTCGTCCTTCAGGCGGGCGGAAATCAAGTCGCGCTTCAACTTGCCGTTTGCCGTAAGCATCCCGTTCTCAACAGAGAATGGCTCCTGCCGCAACCAGAACGCACGCACTTGCTTATAGTGCGGCAACCCTGGATTGACGGTATCGAGCGCCGCCTGCACCTGTTCGCCGGTAACGATCCCCGTAATAATCGCCGAGAGGTAACCGCGGCCGTTGCCCACGATAACCACCTGTTGCGCAGCCGGAAGATGGCGGGCGATTTCCTCTTCCATTGCTTCCGGCGCAATCTTGTGGCCGGAACCGAGAACAATCAGATTCTTGATTCTGCCTACGATCCGCCAGTTCCCCGAGGCGTCCATTTCGCCCTGGTCGCCGGTGTGAAACCATCCGTCGCGCAGCACCTCGGCCGTCTGCTGTGGGCGATTCCAGTACCCCGGAAAAACATTCGGCCCACGCACGACAATTTCGTCGTTGTCGCCGAGCCTCATCTCGATGCCGGGGATCGCAGGCCCGACGCGTAAGGGCACGACATGATGAGGATCGTCCATGGTACAGATCCCGGTCGTTTCCGTAAGGCCGTAGACCTGCAAAACGGGGATGGCGAGCATGCTGAAGTAATCCTGGGTCTCCGGAGTCAGCGGCGCGGAGCCACAGATCAGGGCCTTCAGATTCCCGCCCACCATCTTCTTGCGGATCGCCGGAAAGATCACCGCATTGGCCAGCCACAGAAAGAGGCCATCGCCCGCTTTCATCCGATTTTCCTTTTGTCGTATCCGTGCAGCCTTGGCGCGTGAGTAAATCGCCTGCGCGACACCGCCCTTCTGCGCAATCTGCTCATCCACTCCGCGGCGCATGCGCTCGAGCAACTGCGGCACGTTTAAGAAGTAATCCGGAGCCACCGCCGGCATGTCGCTCGGAATTTTCGTCAAGTCGGTGTTCAGCGTCACCAGGCTGCCACGCATAAGGAAAGTCAGAACGGCGATCCACGAAGCGCAAAAACTTAGCGGCAAGTAATGGAAAATGAGATCCTGACCGGAGCGGCCTCCCATCAGCAAGTCCAACCGTGCCGAGGTGCAACCCAGCATGAACTCAACATTCGCTGCGGTCAGCACTACGCCTTTGGCCTCACCGGAAGTACCCGAGGTATAGATAATGGTGACGGGATCGGTGTCCCGCACCTGCGGGCGATCCAGCACAACTTCCTCAATTCCGGCAAAGATCTCATCCAACAGAAAATGCGGCGGCGCAGGCCCGTGCGCGCCCAGCCAATTCTGCAGGATTCCATCACGCAGAAGCGTGTCGCCGCAGCACACCAGCGACGGCGTGCTGTCTTCGATCATCGCCACCAACTCAGCCGGGGCCTGGCGAAAGTACAGCGGGACAACAATCAAACCCTCCGCCATCGCGGCGAGGTCCAGTGCCACCCAGCGGATGCTGTTCGCGGCAAGTACCCCGCAGCGGTCGCCCTTTTTCAACCCCTTCGTCGCGAGAAACTGGCGCGCCTTGCGGATCCGCTCGAGGAGTTCACCACCCGTCACGCCAGTGACCTGGCCGTCGCGGATTTCGAGGAGCACCTTGGCGTCCGCGGTTGCCTTGAGTTGCGAAAATATGTCCCCGACAAATGGCATGCGATAGGTTCCGCAAACAGACTTCAACTGTAGGCTGCCACCAGTTGCCGCAGCGATTCGTTCATGGGCGGCAGATAGTCCTCCCAACTCCATTCGCCGGTGCGCGTCGGAAATTGGGGATACCGCCGCTGGACTTCTTCTTCGAAGAGAACGCCCATGCGGGCCATCACTTTCAGATTCTTCACGACCGTGCGTGCAATGCCATCGGCAATGCGTTCACCTTGGGTGGCCAGTATCTCCAGCGCAACCAGCAATTTCTCCTCGAGATCCGGATCCTCGACCGTCATCAACAACTCCTGATGGCCGCGCTCCCGCATCAGGTTGCGAATACGTTCGTCCATGGTGATCCCCGCCGAAGGAACGAGCGCCGGCATGGAGGTCACGATGCCGTGATAGCGCGACGAAGCCATCATCTGGCAGGAGCGCAGAATGCTGACCAGTTCATACATGTTGTACTGGTCCGAGGTCAGAACCGGCACTCCTCCGAGTCTGTCCGAGATGCGCCCGGCCGGACGCGCATCCATGCGCTCTGTGGCCGCGAGGATAACGAATACATTCCGCCGCTTGCGGAACGCGTCCACCGCGTTGGCAATGGAAGTCAGGTAATGTTCGTAGGCGCGATCTGCCGCCGGACCGGAATTGTGGAAGTAGGGCCCGCGATAGTGAGTTTTCTTGTAAGCGCCGGTCAGAGTATGCAGGGCCGCTTTGGCCACCGACGCCTTGACCGGCCACTCGAATGGATTGATCGGACAAACCACGAGCACCGGGGTGCGTCCGTCCCACCCTACCTGCCGCAAAACACTCTGGCCATACTCGGCCGAACGCGGCTCAAAAGTCCAAGCGGTGTCTGTGCCCAATTCCGTGGGAACACCCAGTTCTCGCAGGCGCGTGCGGGACTCTTCGTTGCGCGTGATGACGAGTGAATTCCTGCAGTAGCGGGCGCACATCTTGGCCAGCAAGGGATCCATGTCGCCCGCTTCGCCGCCATAGCCGACAGACAGTTTGTTCTGCGCCGCCGCGATACCCAGCGAGCCAATCATCATCGTGGTCAGAGCGTTGGCGAACTTGCTCTTAAACATGGAGCCTTCGCAGGCCACCACTCCGTGGTGCCGGGGCACTTCGTTCGCCAGGAACGGAGGAAAGATATCTGGCAGGCGAACCTGCGCCGTATTTTCGAAGTAGCCTTTGGAGCGCTCAAAATCGAACGTCATTGCGGTAAAGTCCACCCGCTCCGAGCCGAGGATATGTCGAATCTGGCGTAGCATCTCTTCCACGCGCACGTCCGAACCCATGTTGCGCGTACCGTTATATCCGGCGAAGAGAAGTTTCAGTTTCTCGCCCGGGTGCCACGGCTTCCCTGCCCCAAGCATCCAGCCCGCCTTGGCGCGCTCAATGTTGCTGCTGACCCACGCTTCCAAAATGAGGTCCATCATGCGGCAGTCCCTCCTGCGGCCGCAGGCCATGGCTTGTACCCGTACTGGAAATGGTTCTCGCGGCTGAATTTCAGTAGCGGAAAGCTATATTGCGAAAATGGCACCGGCTTGCGCCCCAACTCCGAGGTCACGCGCATGTTGTCGAACACGGTGTTCCAGACCAGGTACGGCATGAACACTTTCATCAGCGAGGCACCGTGGGCCATCGATCCCTTCCGACTGGAGAGGAAGTTGACCGAACCGGAGAACGGCTTCTCCGCAAATGGAAGAAACATGGGGCCACGCTTCTGCTGTGCGGCGGCCAGCGCAGTGGTTAACTCGCGGAACGTCTGCGAACTCGTGCCCGAGGAAAGATGGTAGGTGTCGTACTGCGGCTGATCTTTCTGGTGCAAGGCAGCAATCGCGTCGGCGACAAAATCCACATTCACAATGTCGATCTTGTCGGTGGGGCGAAACGGCAACACCGGCAGTCCCGCCAGAAATACGAACGCCTTCACCATATCGAACTGGGTCGTTTCCGCATGGCGGCTATCTCCCAGCACAATGCTAGGCCGGAAGACTGTCTTCGGCGTGTCCGGGAGCAACACCCGGGTCATGTGCTCGCAAAACTTTTTCGTGCGCGCGTAGGGATCGTAGTCGGAGCGGTCCCACTCGATGGAGCGATCCTCGGTGACCACTTCGTTGCTGCGCTTGCCGGCCACGGCAACCGTGCTGACCTCGCTGAATCGCCGCAGGCCGTGATAGTGCTCGGCGTGCCGCGCCAGGGTCAGAACCTCGAGCGTGCCCCGCAGGTTCACGTTCAGGCAGCTTTTTTCCGACTTTCGATTCAGCGAAGCCGCGCAGTGAATCACCGAATCGGTGGTGTGAACCAGTCGGTCGTATTCATCACGGCCCAAGCCAAAGGCGGGGCTGGTAAGGTCACCGCAGAAGATCCGCACGCGGGTTTGCAGGTACTCATAGAAGTTGGGGAAGTCGAGGTGCATCTGCAGCGCCTGCCACAGGCGCAACTGCGCTTCCTGCGGATCACGCGCCCGCACCAGCACGTTCAAAGCGGCGCCATGTCCCTCCAGCAGATTCGCGGCAACATGCGCGCCGATGTATCCGGTCGACCCGGTCAGGAATATCGCCACGTGGCTCCGTCGGTCCCAGTCTTCACGGCCATTCCGTTAGCGGGCACGAGTTGAAAACTGCGAGGAGGCCGCGCCTCCAGAGGCCGGCCCTCAATCAAAGGATACGTCCAACGACGCAGGGCCGGGATATGAATGTTGATCCAGTACTCCCACCAATCGAGCGAGCGCGTGTCATAGCCGAAAGTCTCCTGCTCCTCCGGCACGAGGGCGTGGGAGAGTTTCTCGATGTTTTCCGCCGCGAAGTCATGCTCGTTCAGCAGAATAAAAGGTTCAAACAATTCGATCAGTTTTTCCAGACGCTCCAAGCTACGCTCGGCCTTCACCAGCGGCGCCTTCTTCAGCGGCAACGGCGACATGACGCGTTGAATCGACTTCACGATCGCCTTCTGCGCCGGGGCGGACATCCGGTTGTAGCGCGTCTTCGAGACCGGTATCGCATCAAAGCGCAAGCGCAGCCAGGATTCCAGGCCTTCCTGCGCCCGGTAATGCCTGCGATGCGCCAGCGACGTCAACTCGATCGACCGGCCCATGTCGCAGGGGTTGGTGACCGAAGTTGCGAGCTGGTACATCGCGTCATGCCTGCGTTCCATGACCGCGGCGGCAATCAGGGTCATTCCACTGCAGACCGCGTCCACGGGAATAATGTCGAGCCGCTTGCTCTCGTTCGAGGGTAACTGGCGGAAATACGTTCCCAGCAGATACGATAGCGACGCCGAGGTGTTGATGCCTTCATTCCAACCCGGAAAGGGTTTGGCCACCGAGGTTTCGACAATCGCCGGACGGACCACCGCAACCGGAAGTCCGACGCCATGCTTTGCAATCAGAGACTCGGCCAAGCTCTTGGTAAGGGTATAGGTATTCGGCCAGCCCAACTCCTTGGCGCGCCGTGTCCCGGCCTCGGTCAGATACGTCTTCAGCCAGCGCACGCGGTTCTTGCGGATCTGATTCTCGAGTGCAGCCCCGTGCAGGTTTTTCGCCGCATGTTCCTTGGACTGTGCCTGCATCCGTAGGCCCGACGTAACCTCATCGCTCTCGGCCTGCGCCTCGGCTTCCTTTACCAATTCCCGGAGCGAGCGCCATTCCTCCTCGGCGTCGAACCCAGCCAGCCCGCGCGGATTGTAGTTGGGAGTCAGCTTTTCGCTGACCCGCCCGTCCTGTTCCCCGGCGACATAACACGTGGAGAGGTGCAGGAGTCCCGCATGATCCGCCGTTCGTACGAATTCGAGAATATTGACTGCAGCATCGGTGTTGGTCGTGAGAGCGTCGCGCAGGTCGGGATTGAAATCCGTCAGGCCGGAGCTGTTAATAATGAGATCCAGATTCTTCTGCAGGCGGCGGGCGGTTTCGGCGCTCAGCCCGAGCCCCCCCTGGGTGACGTCGCCTTCGACCACTTCGATCTTCTCGCGCAGAACGTCGGAGAGACCGTCCCCATGGCGCTCGAACAGCGGATCGAACACCGGCGAATCTTCCAGCATCTTCTCGAAGCGCCGCTCCGCCGGATTCGACTTCTGCCGTCGGATCAGCAGGTAGATCTTTTTCACGTCGGGCAAATCGAGAAGGGTGTTGGCCAGCCAGACCTTGCCAATGAAGCCGGTGACGCCGATGAGCATGACGTGCTTTCCCGAAAATGCCCTGCGAACCGAAAATCCTGGAGCCTGCCTGTGGCCATCGAAGTGGACGATGGGCCGGGTTGGCGCCACATCGAGCCGCTCGGAGGAAATCACCGCCTCCCGCAGGTCTCCCACCGAAATGTCCAGCTGGCGCGCCAGTGTCTTCGGAGCTCTGCGTCCGTCTGGATTCTCCTCGCGAATACGCGCGAAGGCGCCGCGCGGTCGGATCACGGGATCGAGCAACCGGCCAGTGGCGGTGCCATCGCGAAACTCCAGACGGTTGGCCACAATCCGTCGGACCCCCAAATGTTGCGCCAGCGGGCGCATCACATGCTCGAGCCCCTGGCTTACCAGGACCACTTCCGCTCCGGCTTGCACCAACTCCTGCACCTTACGCACGCCGCGCTCTCTCAGGCGTGGCTTCAACTTGTATTGAAAGAATTCCTCGCCGAGCAGATCCAGGCGGTCGCGAGTGACTCCGCGCAGCACGGTATGCACCGCCCGTGTGGCAAATTTGCGGTTCGTAGAATAAAGAAACGGGCGTAGCAGCGCCATCAGGAAGATCTGCCCCCGCCGTCGGAAGCGCTCGGCAAACGTCTGGGCGTTCCAGGTAAAGAACGCCACGGGTTCGACGACGGTCAGGTCGAGCAGGCTGCCCTCAACCCGCCAGTAGACGGTGGGGGCCGTACTGGAATTGTGGTTTGTCGGCTCCAAAATTGTTGTTCGTTCCTCTAAAGCCTTCCGGTAGTGGTAGTCAGGCGAAGTTTCTATTGTAAACGGGAACGGCCAACCTGGAATCAGTAACTTACTGATTTTACGATTCGCATGATTTGCATAATTCGCAGGATTTGCACCCGTTTTAGATAAAAGTTAGATACGGCAAAAAAGCCCCCGCAGAAACGGGGGCGACGGGATCGTTACCGGGGTTCCTAAGAGTCCGGCTGGCTGAAGCCGTCCACGATCCAGCCCGCGATGTCGAGACACGCTCCCAAGGGCAGGAGCACCAGCCCGAAGATGAGCACTGGGACGAAATATCCGAGAACGCCCAAAGTGATGCCGATCAGGAGGATCAGTTTTCCCGCCAGTGCAATCCGGCGAATGCCTTCCGTCTTCGCCATGTCAGGCCGCCGCTCTGCGCCGCGCCGCCTGAAGGACGCTCTGCATCTTCCGCATTCTGGCGGCCTGTTCTCGACGACGTGCCGCAGTCCAGTACGTGTTAATTCTCTGGACGTTGCCCCGCGCCTTGGCCCATCGAAAGCGATCCGACAGCCGTGGCGCTGACGATGCCCACCATGAAGTTCGACAGGACGATAACTAGTAACTAACGCGCCAAGTCACTGGGCGTTGCGCGTAGCATCACAGATTTAGATTTCCCGCACGGCTAAGATTCGACAGTTCGGGCGGTGCGTCTCAAAAAGCGTCGAGCCGCTTCAGCCAACCAACCCAAGCGGGAGTCTTCACGGCTCCCGCTTTCTCCCCCGAAGGAACCCCGTGAAACAACAATTGATTGCGGTATGCACTCTGATCCTTTTGAGTCTCGCGTTAAGCTGCGGCTCAAGTACAAATCCCAACAACTCATCACAAGCTAACTCCACTACCACCATCCCGGGGAACTGGGTCATCACGGCAACTGAGACTGGCCAGAATGCGGTTTTCACCGTCAACCTAGTTCCGAGTCCATGCAGTGTGGCGACTCCGATAGGCACATTTACAGTCACTGGGCCGTCCTGCTTCATCGCCGACAACAACACGAGTCAAGGTTCCATTAGTGGTTCGGGTAACTTCATGTATCCACCGCAGGGCGTTCTCGTTGGCACGGCGGCAAATCCTGCCAGCAACAATGCTGCCGTGAACCTGCTGTTCGCGGAAGCGGATCAATTCGGCGCTGCGGTATTCGGCGGTGTCGGAACTATCAGCAACGGAAATCTGACAGGCGCTTGGACGTGCAACGTCAACTCTCCGGTGTGCTTCGGTCTAAGCGGCACATTCTCGGGCGTCAAGCATTGAACCCAAGGCGGGAGTGTCTCTTTCGAATATCCGGAGCACTACTACGGATATCGCTCGACTCTTTCACAGCTCCCGCTTTCCTTCAGAAAGGAAACAGCAAATGAAAACGGCAATTCAAGCAATCATCTTCACGCTACTCTTGGCGCTTCCGGCATTCGCTGGTGGCGTGCGAATCATCAATGCGACCTGTGAAGCGGCGATCACGAAGGCGGAAGTGCTCGCGGCGCAGCGTAAGTGGTGGCCAGATCGCCCCGACCCGAAAGCGCCAGTCCTGAGCATTAGAACTCATGGCAATTTTGCTAAGCAAGTTATTTTGCCGCTTGGAAGCGTATGGTCACACGAAAAAGTCGGGGAACTGGCGTTCGAAGAGCTTGACCAATCTTGCAGAGTCATTTCCAACGGGCATCCCGCCGATGTAGTGCTGTCGGACTTAGCCAAAGCGGAGTTCACTGCGCCGCCTAGGCCGACAGAAGCCGGACTGGTTCCCGCAGCGAAGGGCAAAAAGGCGAATGGAAAAACGGTGCCGTCCGCTGACCAAGGTTGGATTGACCCAGCAGATGCGCGTGCGACAACGTGGTGGAACCCGAAGGCAGAACCGAAGAAGTGAAGGGAAAGTCCACGACCTTCAAGGAGGAGAGTCACGTCTCATGGTGACAACAATCACTGATGGAGTGCATACGGAACTTCTACCATAAGCTGCTGAGCGAGGCCGCCACTGAGCGGCAAGAAATGGAGTTCTTATGCGCAGAGTTCAAATAGCGATGCTGCTGCTGCTGTCTGTTTGCTGTTACGCGCAAACCGCAAAGTCAAAAGCCCCAACGGCGAAGAGCAAGGCGCTCGTGTCGTGCGAAAACTCGCTCGCTGAAACACACAAGTTCTTGGAAGATGTTGCAGCAGAGAGCAGCAGTAACCTAGCCGCCGCTAATCGTTGGCAGAAGAAGTACGAGGATGCAATGACGCTTCTAACGCTCCTACAGACCGAAGTTTCTGGCAAGACGGTCAGCGCCGAACAAACGGACAGACTATCAAAAGTGTCTGGCGGTGAGGCGTTAGATTCCGCCATCGCGATTGAGAAAAACCACAATCAGCTAATAGAGATGGCGAGACAAGTGATTGAGCATGATTCTATGGCTACCAACAAGTACAATGCGCTGCTTGCCGATTACAAGGATTATGTTGACCGCGTGGGGATTCAGTTGGCCCAAATGCGGCAGCAGAATCGCGTCAGTAACGCTCTGGCCTTATACAACTTGATGCCGAAGTATCAACCCCCGCAGACGTTCAATGTTAATGTGACCGATTGCACGAAACTTCCGGCACTCTGCGTTCATTGAAGGACTGTGGCCACCTCTGCGAATTGTTCGGCCATTTCCTTTTCGACTTGTTCCATAAGTACGAAAGGGGGCAGACAGCCGAGCTAGCACTGTAAAGCTAAACAGGAGCTTCACAGTGCGTAGCATGAGCATAGCGAGGTTGTCGGCACCCGCGCAGTTTCTGCAAGGGGAAGCGCTGACGGTCGGGCATTTCCAGCAATTCCATCTCAGCCGATTCAGATTGGAAAAAAGGGCACCAATGCGGCAGCCGTTCGACTCCAGTCGCGTGACCGCCATCACAGACAGCGGTAACTTATTGGGAAAGGCTATGTGTGTGGCAGCCACCCGAACGAGCTGCAATTATGCTGACCTCTCTTCCTAGACTTTCGTTGCGTCTCGTCTCGCTCGCAACTTTGTTTTGGTTTCTGCATCTCGCGGACATTGGGAGATCACGAAATGAAACGCGCACTCATAACGTTGACCATCGTGCTGTCGTCTGGCTCACTGGCCTTTGCACAGGAACTGAGTTGCGAATCGCATCATGACGGCGACGCCATAGTCTCCGAATGCACCTACGGTGATCACAGAACGGTGAGCCGTTGTGATGCCAACGGCTGTTCTTCATCGAGTAGCAATGATGCGGCTGCACACATCTCCGATGCCACTTACAGAAAGCTGTGTCAGGACTGGATGAGTTCTGCTGCGTTGAATTGGCAGAGCGGGTTCGGTTGGCGGAGTCCCGAATGGCCGCACATGCGGTGCTGTCGGAAGTATTAAAGTCTCAAATGGACGCAGATGCGGTGCGAAGGATGGAAGAACATGAAGCTGAGGAAGCTGAGGAGCGCAGACTTGACAAAGAGGTTTTGTCGGCGTATTGGCTGAGAGAAAAGACGAAGCATGATGCGAAGACAATGGAGTTGTGTGAGAAGGGCATCTTCGACAAGGCGTACTGCGATGAGTTTAAGGCCAAGCAGATTGCTGAGTCGAAGGAGATTACGCCGTCCAAGCCAGTCTCGTCCACTCCCGACAAGAAGGCTGATGACGGGAAGCCAGTCTCGTCCACTCAAGACAAGAAGGCCGATGATGAGAAAGCAGTCCGCCGGATGAAGGAAGCACGCGAGTGTCTAAAGGATCATGATGCTCATGCGTGGTGTGCAATCTACGACAAGAAGAAGTGATTCAATTACGAGTGCTTTTTAGTTGTCGCCTCTCCGCTCCGAGGTCGTTCATCAATGCGTGCGCCAGTTCTCGCGCCTGTCGAGCGGCCACCTCAGCTTTCCCTATTTGGCCTACCTCTAGGACATCGAGTATGGTGATCATTCGTGCCTGTATTTCGCAGCACGTTATCATTCGATCTTCTAGTTTTGCCTCTTCGTACATCGTGATTTGATCTTCTGGCGTCATGATGTCCTCACACTTTTGGTTAGGCCGAGTGTACTCCCCCTCGAGGAATGGTCGTTCGTTGCTGCGAGTTACCAAAGTGAGGTGACCGCGATCTGAAAATCAATGACCGCGATCTCAAGGTGCAATCACGTCACAAGGAGAAACGCCACATGGTCATCCGACGCTTGATCGGCCAAATAACCCCGTCTCGCGGCAGGGCGGGAGTCGCAATCGGCTCCCGCTTTTCTCTTGGTTCTCCCACATACAACAGCTTGTGGTTGGGCCGGAATCGAGCCAGTCGTGGCCGCTATTGTCCGCGCCGCCCACACCAGTTTCCCTTTTCATAGAGGGTTAACGTACCGAGCGGCACGCCGGACACCCCCGTAAACGACCTCTTCCATCTTGGAAAACGATTGTCCCTGCGGCTTGACCAGGGGTTGAGTGTAATGCGATTTCGACAGTTACGTGGGTAACGATGCGAGGACTCAATCAACGGTGTCCAATGGTATAGGCCGCCTCTAGCCTCTAAGTGCAAACGAGAGAAATTGAAGTGCCTTAGCGCTGTCCACCGCCAAGATCGAGGGCCGCAATGACCGTGACCAAGATCATCTACCTTGTTGCTTCTGCGGCATGTTCCCTTTTCCTGCTGAGTCGCAATCTCGAAGGTGGGGGAAGATGGTCAGTGCTGCTCCTTTACTGGCTATTCGTCTGCGCCGCACCCCTGCTATTTGTCCTCGTCTACCCCCGCTTTCTCTTTGCCGATTCAACGCCACAGAACCGTCGAAAGTACGCTGCCGTCCTGCACGGTTCGGGAGCGGTCACAGCC
>JBARBI010000246.1:0-12624 GCA_049792875.1 Candidatus Sulfotelmatobacter sp. | reverse complement strand
ACTCATTGGGCCTAAGAGTTGCAGCGAATCTATTCCCTCTTCCTGGCTGACGGCCTGCGTTGATTCCGCCACTTCCTAACCATCGCCCGGCGTCCTAGCTTGGCCGTTACTTGCGCCAGACGTCTATATAGATTTGGATTTGGTACGGTGAGCCAATAACTCCGAGCGACCGATGAGGGTTCGCGGGTTTTTGAGTTTCGGTGGGTCGGAGATTCCCTCGAAAGCTGCGGCCGACTTCCACGGGCTCAAGCCGTACATACGGGAATCGCGCAGCACACTCACTCCCTCGCTCCATGCAGCTAGCATCCGTTTTCCAGTGTTCGTAAAACCTGCCAGGCTCTTCATTACTTCACGAGCGGCAGGAGCGGTATCTGCCACCGCATCACTGATGCGCTCCAGGATTTCCTTCTGCTCGCGTTGAGAAATGCCAAAGGTGGAAGTAATAAAAGTGCCCAGAGTTTTTCCGGGCAACCAAGTCTTCCTCCCCATGAAACTGATTCCGGGGGGATTGTTCTGATAACCCTCGTAAACTGAAGTCGTGAAGAAGTCGTACGCGGGTGCGAGACGTGCGTCCGTTCTTGACGTGTATAGCAATGCCAAATTCTTCGAGTGGCAGTCAGCGTTCCTCAGCGCGTACGTCAACAGCAGGATTGTGGTCAGCTTCTGGAAGGTCTCGCGCTGATCTCCGCCCGGCACATAGGTCCGAACCGCCTTCGCGATTCGCTCCCATGTCGTTTCGTATTTCGCGGATGGCCGAAGTCCGAGTAGCGCACAAAAATCTTCCAATGCTCTGAACGGTTTCCCGTTCTCATCGACGTCGAACCGGCGCACCACGAGAACATTGCCGTCCTGAGAGAGTTCGGTTTTCGCACATTCGACAACCCTCGCTGCCACCTGCATGCACAAGTGCTCGTTGGCAGTCGCGAACGGAAGCTTGCTGGATGACCCTTTGATGATGTGCTCGTGGGTCAGCAACGAAGCCTTCTTGTGCGGCCCCAGCCCGACTTGTTTCCTTTGTTCGGTGTCTAAGAACTTCGGCAGGACGCCTGAAACGCCGCTCTTTGCGTGTTCCCGAACCAGCTGCGAAAATGCCTCCTCCGAGTTGTCTCCCTTCAGTAGCTCGGCAACTTCGATCGGTTTTGCTGGCTCGTCCAGCGCGGCCCCCGGTGGAGCGACCTGGAGCCTTCCAACCATGTTTCGACCGATAACGGAGAGAAGTGCGACTGGGCTCGCGCCGATATGCGGTCCGAATTCCTCCTGCAAGACCTGCAGAAGGTAGCCCTCCGGAAGGTTCATCT
This sequence comes from Candidatus Sulfotelmatobacter sp., assembly GCA_049792875.1. GTDB lineage: Bacteria > Acidobacteriota > Terriglobia > Terriglobales > Acidobacteriaceae > Sulfotelmatobacter. Next base: position 11,326 of record JBARBI010000246.1, on the reverse strand, counting down.
GGAAAATGGGGTGAAGTTGGTCGTCCCACGGGTACGATTCGGTGCGGACGGGCATCGTCAAAGAGACGAGGTTCTCCGGCGCCACGTCTGGAACGTAAGTCATCACGCTCTTGAAGTCGCCGACTTGTTCAAGAATGCCAACGTGGCGACCGAGGAGGTGGACATTCAGCTTCAAGCACCACCCCGTTCGCGCCGCAGCTCGTCGAGGGTACCTGAGGCTCCTACCTCGGTGAAACTCATTTCAAGGCCCAGCACGGCGAGTACCGCCAGGAGTTTGCGGGAACCGAACTCCGATACCTGTCCTCGTTCAAGGCGCACCAGGGATTCCCTCGTGATGCCAGAGCGCAAGGAAACCTCGCTCTGGTTCAGCCCAAGAGCCTTTCGTCTGGTTGAGACCGCTTCGCCCAGTTCTGCCAGCGTCTGCATAATGTGATGTATACATCACTTTTTAACGATTTTCAATACATTTGTGATGTATATATCACTTTTATGGGTTGGCCTCCCTTGGATGGCCGGGGCGATGCAAGTTCGCTGGTCCGCAGCCGACACGGTGGTGCCGATTGCTACTGCCGAAGCGCCTCACAGCAGCGTCACAATGGGAATTGCTGGCTTCGAGTGATTGAAAGGAAAGCTTTGTGGCAGCCGGACCTGTAAGCCGAATTTTGCCGGACTGCATTGCAAACAGACAACTTATTTGAAATCAGTCGCTGCGAAGTGTCAATGATGTCAGCTTCGGCAGTGATGGCAGGTTTTGCGTCACACCGGCGTCACAATTCCTTCACCCGGGATGCAGACTATCTGTACCGTGAGGGTTACTGTCGGAGAATAGCTGCGTGGATCCTGACCTACTGGTCATGCCGTCACAATCACGCCAGTGCATGGACCTTTACTGGCACGGTGATAGCTGTGACGCACTCCCGAATCGAAGTACACGGCATCCCCTGTTTCGAGGTTGAACGTCTCGGAACCGATCGTAAGCTCCAGTTTTCCGGAGATTAGATAAAGCAATTCCACGCCCGGGTGCTGGTGAGGCTTCACCTTCTCGGAGGAGATGGGTTCGAATTCCGCGTAGAAAGCATTTAGCTTGCGTTCTGTAGCGTTGAAGTCCAGGCTCTCGAAGTTGTACGCGATGCTCCCTCCGCCAGGACTGTCCGGAAACCGCAAGCGTTCTTTTTTGCGCGCAATCGCCACCACGTGACGCTTGCGCTCGTCAGTGAAGAAATACTCCAGCCCGACACCGAACACTAGTGCAATCCGAAGCAGCGTGGGGAGTGTGGGAAACAGCTTGCCACGTTCCAGTTTTGAGAGCATCGCCGCCGAAAGGCCGGTATGCTTTCCCAATTCAACCAGACCCATGCTCTTTCGCAGCCGCAGGGTCCGCAGTTTCTCGCCCAAGGCATAGGGCCGAAGCCCTTCGACAATTGTGTTATTGACCACTCGCTTTTCCTCGTTTTCCCACCAGTGCAATAGCGGATTGGAGTTTTGACTGCCACTCACATGAATTGCAGGGTATTGTTTCCTTGTCGTGTTGCGACAATAATTGTTCTCTATAGTTAATACAGCAACCGGGAAAAAGTGCAACAGAAAACAGAGATGAACAAGAAAATGAAAACAAGGAGACATAACGTGAAAGTAGCGAGTTTTGCATTGATTCTCAGCGTCCTCGTAAGCGCCATGCCGGCAGCCGCCGGTTCCGCCCAAAAGGACATCGTTGACACCGCGGTCGCCGCGGGAACCTTCAACACGTTGGCCACGGCGCTTCAAGCCGCCGGTCTGGCTGACACCCTGAAAGGCAAGGGACCCTTCACCGTGTTTGCTCCGACAGACGAAGCCTTCAGCAAGCTGCCGGCGGGCACCGTCGAGTCGCTTCTCAAGCCCGAGAACGAGGAGAAGTTGAAGGCCATCCTGCTCTACCACGTGGTGTCCGGCGACGTGACTGCGGCGCAGGTAGTGAAACTCTCTTCGGCGAAAACCATCAATGGCCAGGACCTGAAACTGACGGTCAATGACGGCACCGTCATGGTCAATGACGCCAAGGTGGTAAAGGCTGATGTTTTGGCTTCGAACGGCGTGATCCACGTGATCGACACTGTGCTTCTACCCAAAGACTAAGTAAATGGAGGAAAAGATGAAGACGTTAGATGTGATTGCAGCTGTGCTTCTTGTAGTTGGCGGACTGAACTGGGGTCTGGTAAGCGTTGCGCACTTCGACCTGGTGGCCGCTATTTTCGGAATGAAATTCGGCGAAACTTCAACACTCAGTTCCGTCGTCTATGCCCTGGTTGGCCTCGCGGCACTGTACCAGGCTGTCTCTTTCAAGGCCATTCAGCATCGCTGGGGACACGAGTCGGCTCCGGCTCGCGCTCGCTAGAGGAAGATACGGGAAGACGGGGGCGAACGTCTTTGCGTTCTCCCCTGCTTCACTTGGGATGGAAATCCAAACACTCAGTCTCGATCCCCGCATCACCGCGCGGAAACCCGGAGCGCCGAATCCAGAAGGAGAGTGCGTAGTCTACTGGATGCAGCGCGCCCAGCGAGCATTGGATAACCCAGCTTTGGATGTGGCGGTCGAGCTTGGCAACGAACTTGGCAAGCCGGTCGTGGCTTTCCTCGCTCCTGTGCCTTTTTATCCGCACGCTAATCTGCGTCACTACCGCTTTCTCGCCTCCGGAATTCCGGACATCGAAGAGGGAGTCTCCAAGCGTAATGTCGGCTTTGTCCTGCGGACGTGTCCTGATCACAGCCTTGCAAAGTTTTGTGAACAGGTCCGCCCGGCGATCGTAATTGGCGACGAAAATCCCTTCCGCGAAGCTGAGCACTGGCGAGTTCGCGCCGCTCAGGATTTGAAAGTACCTCTCTGGACCGTTGATGCCGACGTCGTCGTGCCCTCGCGGCTGTTGGGTAAAGAGCACTATGGCGCCCGCACTATCCGCCCGCGACTCCAGGAACTCTTGCCTCAGTTCCTCGTTCCAACGAAAGTCGTCAAAGCGCGAATACCCTGGAACAAGCCACGGACTCTGCATTCCCTTTCGGCGCATGCAGATTTCACCGTCGGTTGGTCGCTCGATCGCTCCGTGTCGCCGATAGAGAACTGGCAGGGCGGGACGAAGAACGCCATGCGCATCCTTGCTGATTTCGTCAACCAAGGGTTGCGAGACTATTCTAAAGACCGGAATCATCCGGAGCTTTCTGGAACCAGCCGCCTCTCGCCATACCTCCACTTTGGCCACATCGGCCCACTCACTATCGCACACGCGGTGCATGCGGCTTCGGCACCGGCCGCCGCGAAACAGGCATTTCTGGAGCAATTGATCGTCCGACGTGAGCTCTCCGTGAATTTCGTCCGCTACAACTCGTACTATGATTCCTTCGAATGCCTCGAGCCCTGGGCGGATCGCTCTTGTGCCCAACACTCGGGCGACCGTCGTCCAATTGTTTACAGCGAGGCGCAACTGGAGCAGGCTGAAACTCATGATCCTCTATGGAACGCTGCTCAGAAACAGATGGTCTTGACGGGCTGGATGCACAACTACGTGCGGATGTACTGGGCCAAGAAAATCCTGGAGTGGAGTCCGTCGGTTGCAACAGCTTACCAACGAGCCGTTGGGCTCAATGATCGTTATGAACTCGACGGCCGCGACCCCAACGGCTACGCAGGGATTGCCTGGGCCATCGTCGGCAAGCACGACCGGCCTTGGTTCGAGAGGCCTGTTTTCGGACAGATTCGGTATATGTCATACGCCAGCACCTCGAAGAAGTTCGACTCCCATCAGTACATCCAGAATGTGAGACAACTGGAGATTGGCCATGTCTGACAACCGCTGGTTCATGCTCGTCTTCTTTCTGTTGTTGTGCTACAGCGGGGCAGGGCTGGGATCCATCTGGACGTCGTCCTCGGTCGGCACGTGGTACGCAGAGCTCAGAAAGCCTTCCGTCCAGCCACCTAACTGGATCTTCTCCCCGGTTTGGTCGGCTCTGTATTTCTTGATGGCGACGAGTGCCTGGCTGGTTTGGCGAAAAGCGGGGTGGAGCGGTGCAAGATTTGCTCTGGCTCTGTTCTTCGGCCAATTGGGGCTGAATGTAGCCTGGTCAGGGCTGTTCTTTGCACTGCGCCGGCCGGGAATCGCGCTGATTGAGATTGTTTTCCTGCTCGGTACGATTGTCGCAACTGCCGTGGCGTTCCGGCCCGTTTCCGGCCTCGCCTTCTGGCTCATGGTGCCCTACGCTCTGTGGGTCGCTTTTGCAGCGCTGCTGAACTTCAAAATCTGGCGAATGAACTTGGGAGCAGCATGAGAATTCTGGTCAGTGGTGCGACCGGATATGTAGGCAGCAGGCTGATCCCGCGTCTGGTGGCTTCCGGACACGAAGTCTCGTGTATGGTGCGGGACGCCTCGCGCGTGGACCCGCGAGTGGCCGAGAGCACTCGCATTGTGGTTGCCGACGCACTGCAACCGGAGAGCGTTGCCGCAGCAATGCAAGACATCGACGTTGCCTACTATCTGATTCACTCCATGTCAGCCTCCGGTGGAGATTTTCAGGAGCGCGACCGGCTCGCCGCCCACAGCTTCGCCGTGGCGGCCCGGCAAGCAGGAGTAAGCCGGATCATCTACCTGGGCGGACTCGCGTCCGAAACATCACAGATTTCCTCGCACCTAAAGAGTCGCCATGAAACCGGAGCAGCTCTACGCAGGTTCGGACCGCCGGTAACTGAATTCCGCGCAGGCATCATTGTCGGCAATGGTAGTGTTTCGTTCGAGTTGATTCGATACCTGACCGAGCGGCTGCCGGTCATGATCTGTCCCCGCTGGGTGATTACGCGCACTCAGCCAATTGCCATCGATGACGTTCTCAACTATCTGGTCGCGGTGCTGCAGTCACCAGAGTCAACCGGTCAGGTGATCGAAATCGGGGGCGCAACGACTGAAACCTACCGCAGCATGATGCTCACCTATGCCCAAGCCCGGCGGCTCAGACGCTGGTTGCTCCGCGTGCCCGTCCTGACGCCGCGACTGTCTTCCTACTGGTTGCGCTTGGTGACCCCAATTCCCACGTCGATCGCCCGCCCGCTGATTGAGGGCCTGCGCACCGAGGTAGTCTGCAAAAGCGCCCGGGCTGCTGAGTTGTTCCCTGCAATACGGCCCATGGGTTACGCGGCTGCCATTGAGAGGACGCTGACCCGTACGCTACCGGACGATTCCCTGAGAGAGACTCTTCCTTGCCATCCTGCGCACGTATTCACTCGGCGGGACGGCGTTCTGTGCGACATCCGCCAAGCGGTCGCCGACGCGTCCCCAAAGGACGTGTTCTCCGTCATTACACAGCTCGGCGGTTCGAACGGCTATCTGTATGCGAATAGTTTGTGGCGCATCCGCGGTTGGCTGGACCAATGCCTGGGAGGAGCTGGTATGAAACGCAGCTCCGGCAGCGCCCACTTGAACAAGAATGATCACATTGACTTTTGGTACGTGCAGGATCTGGAGGCGGACCGCCGTCTGCTTCTGCGGGCAGAAATGAAGCTCCCGGGTCGTGCCTGGTTGGAGTTCTTGGTTTCTCCTCAGCCCAGTGGCCGGACGCTGGTTCGCTGCTGCGCCTGGTTTGAGCCGCGCGGATTGTTGGGAGAACTTTATTGGTGGGTTCTTTACCCCGTTCACATTTTGATTTTCCGGGGCATGGTCCAAGCAATGTGCAGAAAGGCGACCCGCAGCGTCACTATACAGCCTGCGTACATGGGACCACACGCTTGACCAGCGAACGGAAAAATCATGGTTTGTAGAATACTCAGAATCAACGTGGCAGCCACTTAAGTTATTCAATCGGAGAGACTGTCAATGATGGCAACTTTGTTGCAAGCGGAAAAGGCGTAAACTGCTCAAGTGCGCCGCCCATTTTCATGGTGACCCATGTCTAGCCACAAAACGATTACCGTCTCGAAAAATGGACCCTACATCGTCTCCGGTTCGGTATCACTCAGGCTTGAGACAATCGGAGTCAACGCTGCGGGCGAGTCAACTGAGTGGGTTGAGGGTAATGCTTTCCCGGCATCCGCGCAATATGCACTCTGCCGCTGCGGAAATTCGAATAAGAAACCGTTCTGCGACGGCACGCATGCCAAGATCGGTTTCGACGGGACCGAAACTGCCAGTCGAAAGCCCATCACGGAGCAGGCGCAAGTGGTTGAAGGGCCGTCGATGCAACTCGCTGACGCCGAGGTCTTGTGTGCATTCGCACGCTTTTGCGATCCAAACGGCCAAGTTTGGAATGAGGTGAAAGACACCGATGATCCCAAGGTGCGAGTGCAGTTTCTCCAGCAGGTGGGTAACTGTCCGTCCGGTCGATTGATCGCGATTGACAAACGCGACGGAGAATCACTCGAGCCGAAACTGCCACATGCAATCGGATTAGTTGAGGATCCGGCGCAGAAGTGTAGCGGTCCGTTGTGGGTTCGTGGAAGTATCGGGCTCGTCAGCGCCGATGGCCAAGCCTACGAAATTCGCAACCGCACGACACTGTGCCGCTGCGGCAAGTCCGAGAACAAACCTTTCTGTAACGGAGCGCATGCAGCCGACCCCAAGTTTCGCGATGGACTCGTCTGAACCGAGAGCTTTCTCACAGGAGGCTCAGCGGCGGAAAAGTGCTGGCATATGCCCCGAGAAATGTGGCTTGACAGCCTCCAGCTGAGCCGAGAGTCGTGCTTGCGAGACAGGCCTTCTATCCAACGTTCTAGTGGCCTAAGCTAAGAGCCAGCCAAGGTATAGAATTAGCGCCGGCAGGCTGATGGCTAGAACGTGTTTAGTTAGGCAGCCTGTGCGAGTGCGTATTTTGGGAGGATCACATGGCACAGAACAATCTTGAGCTCATGCGGACACTCGACGATTCGTGGAACGCACAGGACTGGGATACGTTTGAAAAGCGGCATTCCAAGGACACCACCGTATTTTGGCCCAGCCAGCCCGAGCCGACAAGAGGGCGCGACAATCACAAGGCGGAGTCCGTCGAATTCTTCAAGACATTCCCCGACAATCATCTGATTAATCATCCTTATAAAGTGGAGATTGCTCAGGGCGAATGGACGTGTACCGTTGCGGATTTTACAGGCACGATGCGCGGACCGATGAAGGGTTCGGACGGAAAGTTGATCGCGCAGACCAACAAGAAGTTTCATATCGAGTTCTGCACGGTCGCTCACTGGAAGGACGGCGAGATCGTCGAAGAAAAGCTCTTTTATGACTTGGTCGGATTGCTAAAACAGATTGGAGTTATGTGAGGTTTTTTGCCGTTTCGCTAAGGACCCTTCATGGTTCATTGCCTTCAGCAAACTACCGTAAAGCGCCGCCGGATATGCGCGGGACGTTCCAGTTCGTCGATCATCGCGACGGCGTTATCCTGAACTGAAATCTGGCTCTTACACCCGGTGGCGTCTACCAAAAGCTGATCGTTTCCCGGGCCCGGCATTTTCTAAACAATTGAAAACAGAATAGTTTGTGGCAGCCGGACCTGTAAGCCGAATTCGTCGGGCTGCGCTGCAAACAGACAAGTTATTTGAAATCAGTCGCCGTCAAGTGCCAATGATGTCAACCTTGTCAGTGTTGGCAGGTTTTGCGTCACACCGGCGTCACAATCCTCTTCCCGCGAAAAAACCTTGCCCGCACGGGAGCGCTTTGTCCAAGTGTCCAAGTAGCGAAAAGCCCATATTGACTCATACCGGCTCGAAGCTCGAAGCGTACGGCTTATTCTGAGGCACACCAGCTTGGGGTGAACCCCCTCGGCTAAGAATCCTCTTCATGACAAGGGAATTGATTTGGACAACGAAGTCCGAATCTACGATGTCTGCAACCCGCTGGCAGCATCGCAAGGCCTTGCACCAGGACCTGGGCGCTGCGACGGTGCTGCCGTGCCAGAGTGAGAATACGTTCCCGGAACGAGCTGCCGCTCCCCAGCTTTGTCACTCGCCGCTGGGGTGTGGAGTTTGCGATGTGCTCTTCGGCAGCTCCGGGGGCTTGATGTAGCTCATCGGTATCTGTCCCGTCAGTGAGTCCATCCAAGCTTCGATCGACTTGACCTGGGCGTCGGTGAGCGTGACTCCACGCTGGTGAACGGCCATGTTGCGTATCGCCTGATCCAGGGTCGCCACCGAGCCGTCATGGAAGTATGGTCCCGTCTTTTTGATATTGCGTAGCGATGGAACCTTGAAGACCATTTTGTCCATGTCGTCCTTGGTCAACTGGTAGACCCCCTGATCGGATTGGTTGGGCCACGGTTTCACAACGCCGAGCTTCTGATACGCCGACCCGCCGACATACGGACCGGAGTGGCACCATTGACAGCCGGTTGCGGCAAATGTGTTGAAGCCGGATTTTTGGGCATCCGTCAGGGCCGACTGGTCGCCTTGGATAAAGGCATCCCAAGCCGATGGAGTCACGAGCCCACGCTCGAACGCTCCAATCGCCAAGACCATGTTGTTGTAGGTAATCGGATCCGTCTCTTTTGGAAAGGCTACCTGGAAAAGCGCAACGTAGTCGGGCATAGACTTGATCACTTCGACGGCCGCGGCGTTGGATGGCATCGCCATTTCAACCGGGTTGGTGATCGGACCTTTTGCCTGCTCCTCAACAGTGGGAGCCCGGCCATCCCAGAACTGCACAAAGTGCCCGGCGGCGTTGTACACGGTTGGCGCGTTGCGCTTCCCCTGCTGGTTCTTGAAGCCGGTGGAGACGCTCTTGGATTCGACACCATAGGCATCGAGCGGATGACAGGTGTTGCAGGAAATCTTCTGGTTGGCCGAGAGGCGAGGATCGTAGTACAGGATTCTGCCCAGCGTCACTTTCGCGTCCGTAACCGGATTGTCGGGCGAGCTCATCACCGCCGGAAGTGGCGCAAAGAGCTGTAATGCCTCGGCGTTCACCTGCACCTTGCCGGATGCCGACAGAAGGTAGGTGACAGGGATGAGGACGAGCGCGACTAGCAAAACAAACCATCTAACTTGGCGAGAACTTAGGTCTGACATAAGAGCCCCCTTGAGGGATGCCCAACTGCTGGTGGGTAGAAACCGGGCACTTTAGTCATATTTACAGCGAGCATCAGAATACTCAAGGACATCAATCACGTTGGCATGTGAACACGGTCACACCCGGTCGAAAGGTCGAAAGGGATCCGGAGGGAATCATGGGATCTGCATTCATGGTTGCTTCAGCAGAACCAATTGTCAGAACCGTGCACTTCGGACCAGCCAACCTGTTCTCTCGAAGCCTAAGCTGTATCTACGGAGGAGATAAGAAGAGCGCAACGAAAGACGCTGAATGACGCTCGCTCCGTGGAAAGAAAACAATGGACTATGACCCAGTTCGCCAGAGATTCAACACGCGAACTGCGAAAGGCTCCTCAGCCGCCCCTGTCACACCCCGGCGCTGCGCCTGACTCTGACCGTGCCAGGAAGCCAGCACTCACCGACCCGTGTGTCACCGGCCAGGAACTGAGCCCCGGAGATCGCGTCCACGGTTCGGGCAATTTTGGAAAGCCAACTGGGGAATTCGGTACAGTTGATTTCGAGGAATTCGATCAGAGCATCGAGGGAACCGGACAATTCTTGCAAGCCTGTAGGCACGGGCGGCTCCAATTCATCTTCATCAAGTCCTCCATCCTGCGCGCTGCGAAGCCAGCCAAGATACAGGCATCGGAGGTCGCCGCGAAGCAGGTCTGAGCGCAGAGGCATCAGGGAGGCCATCCATCCGGTACCGTCGTCCTCGCCGTCCCACTCGGACTCACTTCCAAATTCAACGATCACGAATCTCGCGGTTTTTCGCACCCGCACGGTCTCGCCTGGGACCATGGCCTTGAGCAACTTGTGGTCGACCGATTCCTGCGGGAGGCGAATATAGAACTCATGCGTCCCCCAGTTCGCGACATAGACAAAAGCGTCAAAGTATTTCTCCAGCAGCTTGCTCGGATTGGCTTTCAGGTCTCCCCATTCGTAGTGGTTCGTGAAGCTCGTGGTGGTGATTGCGGCGCGCGTCGAGATGGAACGGAGTGCTGCCATCTCTTTTTTCCTCAGCGGACGGTCAATTGCGCGGAAATCGTAGTACTGGTATTCGCTCACCAAGTCCCTCGGCGCCAGTGGCGATACGCGACAATCCATTCCACGCCTGCTGGTGCCGGCGTCGGCAAGGGAAGGTCCAGGATTGGGATCTTCTGCCACGTTTTGCCCCGCCGGCAAATGGCAACAATTTGGCCGTCTAGCGTCATGTCGACTTTCTCCACGTCAGCATCGACGCCGAGGATCTTCACACGGAACGGCAACGCTAGGTATTCCTCAATCATGGTGAAAAAACCGCCCACTTGTTCTTGTTCGCCGTAAGCATCCACGATCGCTTGTTCGATCAGTTCCTTCAGCCTCGCCTTGCTGAGCGAAGCGAGATCTGTCCCAGACTCGCCTTTCAGCTTCCGCAGATGCAGAACCGCCGGGGCACTGTTCCGTTTCGTCATGTTTCTCCGTTGATCAAGGCTCTTTGGGAGAGAGATTTTCAACCTGCTGAAAGAACGACGTTTCGTTGCTGGCGTTCCGGATCGTGTAGCCGATGAGGCTGTACCCTCTCAGGCGGCGCGCGTACATTCGCGCCAGCATAAGGACGTTGGAGTCTACGTAATCGTAGACTCGCACAACACGCTTGGCATCATGAAGTCGGTGGAGACGTCCTACGTATTGCTGTAGCGTTCCCTTCCAGGAAATGGGCATCGCCAGAAAGAGCGTATCCAAGCGAGCGTCGTCAAACCCTTCGCCTATGTAGCTGCCGGTCGCCAGAATGACTCTCGGCTCGCACTCGGGCACAGCCGCGATTGCCTCTCCTGTCGATCGTCGTTGTTTCTTGCCCATGCCACCCTTCAGCGTAAACACGTTGTTCACCTTGCCAGCAAGCTCCGTTTCGAAGTATTTCAAGTGCTCTGTTCTGCCGGTAAGAAGCAACGGTGAACGCCCGTCTACGGCTGCCTGGACGAGATCGGTAAGGATCAATTCATTGCGGACGCGGTCATCGACAAGTGCGGCGTACACCTCCTGAATCGTCATATCGGTTTGCTCAGACGGCAAGCAAAAGTCTGTCAATCGAGGAAGTACCTCATGCTCGAAAGGAGTAGCAGCCGTCATCGAGCGGGCGCTGAGCTTGAATCGAATCGGACCGCACTGCATATAGATGATGGGATGGTGGCCATCTTTTCGCTCGGGAGTTGCTGTCAGTCCGACGATGTACTTCGCTTTCACCTGCTTCATCACCTGCTCAAAGGTAAACGCCGATAGATGGTGGCACTCGTCAACAATCACTTGACCATACTCTGC
>JBARBI010000245.1:0-23788 GCA_049792875.1 Candidatus Sulfotelmatobacter sp. | reverse complement strand
GTTTGGACCTTTGTAAACTCGCGGATGATCAGTGCGAAATCGGCGTCCGAAAGAATGTAAATTCTTTTATGTAAACCCTGTGCTGGTTCGCAGGCATTTCACCGTCAGTTCGTGAAGGTGCCTCCATTAAGTCGCTGAGAGTAAAGCCGCGTGAAAATGAAATTGACCCCCTGGTGCGTTACCAGGGGGTCGCATTTCTGGACGTTGACTCGATTGTAAATTGCTGAAAAGAAATGGTCGGGGAGAGAGGATTTGAACCTCCGACCCCCTGGTCCCGAACCAGGTGCTCTACCAGGCTGAGCCACTCCCCGACTTGTGCAGGGGGCGCTGGAGGAAATTTCTGGGCGCCCTGCAGGAATTGTTGGATAACCACAAAATTATAGCACCCCGCGCCACGCTGAAGAGCCAGAACCAACGTCAGTGTTGTCGGAAACGTGTCGGACGGCTACGATAGATTTTCGCTGAACAACCTTCCATGAGAACCGCATTCACCGCCAGTCAACTCTACACCCCGTTCGAGGAGGTTTCGAACCCGCTCCTCGTGGTGGAAGACGGACGGATCTCCGAGGTTTTTTCGCGCTCCACAAAAGAAATCCCTGGCAACACTTCGCTCGTTGATTTCGGTGACACGGTTCTGGCCCCGGGCTTTGTGGATATCCATTTGCACGGCGGAGCAGGGCTGGACGTCATGCGGGCATTGCCTTCCGACCTGCCGCGCCTGGGCAAGTTCCTGACGACCCATGGCGTGACCGGATATTTTCCGACCACCGTGGCGGCGCCGCTCGATTCGACCTGTTCTGCGCTGGGCCGGTTGGCCGACGCGATCGAGGCCGACGCCACTGCGGCGAACGGCGATGCCATGCAGGCTCGGCCGCTAGGCATTCATCTTGAAGGACCATTTCTCAGTCACAAGCGCCGAGGAGTGCATCCACCAGAAAATCTGGTCGCGCCTACCGTCGAAGTCTTCGAGCGTCTTTGGCAGGCGGCACGCGGGCACGTGCGCATGTTGACGATTGCGCCCGAGATTCCCGGTGCTATGGAAGTGATCGCAGAGGCGGCACGGCGGAACGTCTGCGTCAGCATCGGGCACTCGGACGCCGAGATGCCCGTCGCACAAGATGCGGTGAAAGCTGGAGCGCGGCACGCCACGCACACCTTCAATGCCATGCGCCCGCTAGACCATCGCGACCCCGGGATCATCGGGGAAGTGCTCACGGATGACCGCTTGACCGCCGACATCATCGTCGACGGAATTCATGTGGCGCCGGCGGTAGTGCGGCTTTTCCTGCTGGCGAAAGGACACGAACGCGCCGTCCTCATCACAGATGCGATTTCGGCGACTGGCATGCCCGACGGGCGCTACGAGCTTGGGCCGATCCAAGTTGATGTGAAAGACGGCAAGTGCACGTCAAATGGCAGCCTCGCCGGAAGCGTTCTCACGATGGATCGCGCGGTGCGCAACGTGACGCAGTTCTCCAATTGGTCTCTTCGGGATGCGGTGCGGGCGGCAACGCTGAATCCAGCCCGGGCCGTGGGGCTATCGGGCCATCACGGGGTTCTGGCGAAGGGTGCTGCCGCGGATTTCACTGTGCTGAGCTCGGTTGGCGAAGTCCTGAAGACGATCGTGCGCGGGCGTGGCTTTTAGGCGAGACTTCTCTGCTGTGGCCAGAGAGGTAGCAAGAAAGGTGTCTACGAATCGCGCAGGATCTAGTTGGGCTTGCGGCGCCGCGCTTCTGCCACATGATGAAACAACATGAGTTCGTCGGCGCGCGAGAGCTGGTCCATGAAGGAACCTCCTGATTTCGGAGCCTCGTCGCTCGCAGCCTTCGCCGAACCGGCCTGGCGCAATTTATCTCCGAGTTCCGGCTCGTTGCTCATGACCTGCGAATAGAACCAGAGGAAATGGCGCATCTGGTCGAGAGCCGAGCGCAGGGTTTCGATGGGCTCCGTCTCCGAAAGAGAATTGAGCGCTTCCATCAGTTCCGGATCACTGGGAGCCTGCATAGCGGCGCAGTTCAGCTCCTGCTGGATGGTCCGCAGATCTTCGGTGACGCGCGCGATTCGGAGATGAAGGTCGTCCATGTCGTCTCTGGCCATTCGGTTTGTGATTAAAACATCTCATCGGCAACGTGCAGAGAATAGATGTCCCACGGGCATGCACCTTTCGTAATTCTGAGCATTACTTTGGTCCGGGAAAAGGTCACTGCGGCGGAATGCCTTGATTGGCGCACCTTTTCGCCTGCCATTGGCGTGAAGGTTTCCAGATGAATGAGGTGGCGACAGCGACCTTCCGACAGGCTCAGAAGTTGTTGGCTGTCCAAGCCCGGCGGGCAAACCGCGACCGCCGTCCAACCAACGTTCTTTTGTGATACAACCACGCCGTGCCGGAAACGCCCCCGCCCATCCCACCTGGCCAGCAACTTCTGCGTGCCATCGGTCGCTGGAGTCTGACCGCGCTGGTGGTGAACTCCGTCATCGGCAGCGGCGTGTTCGGACTGCCGTCCGCCGTCGCCGGCCTCCTTGGAAAGCTCAGCCCTCTGGCTGTGCTCCTGGCCGGAGCAGGGATGGGCGTCATCTTTGGCTGCTTTGCCGAGGTCGCTTCCCGATTTCACCAAGCAGGTGGCCCCTACCTCTACGCTCGCGAAGCTTTCGGGCGCGGAATGGGCATCCAGATCGCCTGGATGCTGTGCCTCGGGCAGGTAACAGCCCCGGCGGCCAATGCCAATCTATTTGTCATTTATCTTGGCGAGTTCTGGCCGCATGCCCGAGACCCTCTGCCGCGCGCCCTAATTCTGACGATGCTGGTCGGCGTCCTCGCGTTGGTTAACGTGCGCGGCGTGCGGGCCGGTACGCAGGTCAGCAACTTCTTCACGGCGGCGAAGTTGGTCCCGCTATTTGCGGTCATCGGGATGGGACTATTCGTGTTGCATGCGCACCATGGCGGAATCCCGCCCGGCGCATCTGCTGCGGTCACCACCGACCAGTGGTTGAAAGCCGTGCTCCTGCTCGTCTTTGCCTACGGAGGATTCGAAACCGCGCTTGCGCCCATGAGCGAGGCCAAGGATCCCCGCCGCGACGCTCCCTTTGCGCTGTTCACCGCCCTCCTGGTCTGCACGGCGATTTATGCGCTCATTCAATGGGTCGTGGTCGGAGTTCTTCCCGGCGCAGCGCACAGCGAGCGTCCGCTCGCAGACGTGGCCCGGGTCGCCGTCGGTTCCTTCGGCGCTGCTCTGGTCGCCGTGGGTGCGCTGATTTCTTTTTATGGATACCTGAGCGCGAAAATTCTCGGTATGCCGCGGGTCACCTTCGCTTTGGCCGAGCGAGGAGATTTTCCGAAAGCGTTCGCCGCGGTTCATCCACGATTTCACACACCATACGTTTCGATTCTGGTATTCGCGGCACTCATCTGGGCTTTTGCCCTAAGCGGCGAATTCGAGTGGAACGTGACACTCTCCGCCGTAGCGCGGCTGCTCTATTACGGCGTGTGCTGCGCCGCGCTCCCTGTACTGCGGCGCAAGCAGCCGGGAGATGCACGGTTCCGGCTGTCCGCCGGTAATTTTCTCGCCGGCATTGCCGTCATCCTGTGCGCGGCCCTGGTCACCCGGGTAGACTTCAGGCAGTCAGTGATTCTTCTCGCTACCATTGCCGTGGGTCTGCTGAATTGGGTGGTTGTACGAAATCGCAAGGGCGGCGCCGCGATCGGAGATGGCGGCCTGTCTTCTCCGCCAATGTCGTAACGCGTGCTTGCAACGTCTCGCCACACGGCGTCGCGAATGGTGGTCAGCGCAACAAGCTCCGGTCTCTACGGCAGTTGCTCCATCTCTAGCAGCGCCTTCTTCCGCTCGACGCCCCAACGATAGCCACCCATGCTGCCGTCTTCTCGAACGACGCGATGGCAGGGAATCGCGACCGCGACCGGATTCGTGGCACAGGCGCGGGCAACCGCGCGGCACGCCCGCGGCTGGCCAATTCCCTTCGCCACCTCACTATAGGACCGCGTGGCGCCGAATGGGATCGATTGCAGGTAAGCCCACACCCGCCGCTGAAACGCCGTCGCTCGAATATCGAGGGGCAAGGAACCATCGAGGTCCTTCCCTCGCATGTGCTTCAGCAGGGCGCTCGCCCACGACTGCAGCCCGCCTTCATCCACCTTGCGGGCGGCAAACGGGAACTCCCGCTTCAGTCCCGCGAGCAACTCATCATCCGAGCGGCCAAACTGAATCGAGCAGATGCCACGTTCCGTCGCGGCGATGAGCATCCGTCCCAGCGGCGAATCGGTGCAGGTATAGCGAATTGACGCGGCGATGGCGCCGCGGCGGTATTTATCGGGAGTCATGCCGAGTTGCGAAGCGGTGCGTTCATAAAGGCGGCTGCTGGAGCCGTATCCTGCGTCGTACATCGCGCGGGTAACCGAGTCTCCTGCCTGCAGATTGCGCTTCAGCATCCGCAATCGGCAGGAGTCCGCATACGCGCGCGGGGTAATACCGAGAACGGCCTTGAAACGCCTCTGCAGGTGAAATGGGCTCTGTCGGAATTCTTTGCCCAGTCGATCCAGGGTCAGCGACTCGTCGAGGTGCTGCTCGATGAAACGGCAAATCGTCTTCACCCCGTCGGTCTCGGAGTTGCCGTGGATCGACTTGGGCCGGCAGCGCAGACAGGCCCGATACCCCTCCTGCTCGGCCTGCTCTGGTCTGGCGAAGAACCGAACATTCTCCCGTCGCGGCCGGCGGGCCGCGCACGAGGGCCGGCAATACACTCCGGTGCTCGAGACGGCGAAAACGAATTCACCATCGTGGGCAGCGTCGCGCGCCACCACGGCATCCCAACGTGGATCGTCGAATGCTTGTGCAAGGAGTACCGGTTTGGGTTGGCGGGTGGACATCGGTTTCCAACTTTCCGCTGTGAGTATGGCATTGGTGGTCATGGCAAGGAAAGCGTACGGCGAACGGTAACCAGCGGACTATCCGAATCTTGCGGGCAAAGCGAAATATGCGTCCGCCCTCCTGATTCGCACTGGATTTGCGCCCGCCCAACGGAAAGACTACAGTTCCCGAGAGCACTTTTTCACTCTCACACCCGAGGACCGACATGAAGCACACTCGCTTGGCAATTCTAGGTACTGTCAGCCTGCTGATGCTGGCTTCCGC
The DNA here is from genome assembly GCA_049792875.1 of Candidatus Sulfotelmatobacter sp. Classification (GTDB taxonomy): domain Bacteria; phylum Acidobacteriota; class Terriglobia; order Terriglobales; family Acidobacteriaceae; genus Sulfotelmatobacter. Next base: position 18,641 of record JBARBI010000245.1, on the reverse strand, counting down.
TCTCGCCCAACAGGCATCGAAGCACATTCTCAGCAGCGACGAACTAAAGAAGGCGGTCCCATCTGAATATTTCTTCCGCGGCCAGAAAGCGCCTGTGCAGGTTCGCAACGCGGTCGGCTTTCAGTTGGCAGACGGCAAGATGACGTTAGCCGCCCTGGTCGACGCATCGGGTTATTCCACCGCAATCCAGCAGAAATATCAGGGCATGCTCATCACGGAAACCAAGCTCAACATCGGCGGGTCTGAATTGTCCCCGGGAGAATACGGCTTCGGTTTCACCGCCGACGGCAAGTTCATCGTGATGGACGTAGCCAACAACGACGTTCTCAGCGCGTCCTCGCAGACCGATTCAGCTCTGCAACATGCGGTACCGCTGAAACTCGTCGAGGACGGCGGTGGCTACAAGCTCTACGCCGGGAAAAAGTGGGTGGGAATTAAAGCGGAGTAAGACCAGAATCAAAGCTTTCGCTAGTGCGACAGCGGCTGGAAGGGTCCCAGGACCGTGGTCATCCCGGCGCGCTTGCGCAACTCAGTAAGCAGAGCGCTCGCCGCATTCTGGTAGGTCTTGTTGGGATCGGAAGGATCGGCCCACACCGCGTCGTAAATAATCTGCGCCGCTTCTTTCATTTCCAGGTGCAAGGCTGCTTCGAAAACATCCACCCGCTCCTGCAGGCGTTCGTAGCAAGCCTGGCAGATCTCTGCGCTAGCCGGCTCCCCGGAATGGTGTTCCCCAAACTTGCAGAAGGATTCCGGGGCGTTCACCACCTCGGCGTGCGCCTCCATGAGTTGTGACTTGAATTGACGGAGAAACTCTTCGCGCTCCTGCTCCACGACGGCGGTATCGGGAATCGGGTCGACCACTGCCTGCGAGACTCTGGGCCGAACTTTGGGTGCGATCGGCGAAACCCGTTCGTTATGCTTGCAGGTCGGACAGACATCGAGATCGGCCGAATAGTACAGGTGACACTTCGAGCACGGTAAGCCGTATCCCGCCGGCCGGCGCGGTGTTGCCTTCGCCAACGCAGCATGAACGGCTCCGCCCCCGGTTGCCTGCTGGGATCGGGTTAGGTTCGTCGCCATCGGAAGTCTCCTGTCAGTCTGATCCTGAGGTCCAATTGGGTTTCGAGCTCGAAACTAGTGTATGGACTGCCTGCGGCTTCGCCTAAGCACCGTGGTACAGCGGCGGGTACTGGCCCACTGGTTTCCGACCCTCGCACGCTCTTTGCGCTTTCATCCCGCGGGGCGAACCTCTGGTTTTGGGTGGTGCACCGCGTTCTTAGCGCTGTGGTCCGTCCGGTGTTAAAGCCGTGGGCTTCGTGCCATTGGGGAGGCATTGCGCCGTTCCGCAGGGCCGCCAGCTTCGCCGGGGCGGGACAGCCGAGGTGGCTGTCGCTACACGAGCCCTAGCGCGAGTTGGTCTCTTTCATCAGCTTGAGCAGTTCCTCGCGACGGGCCCGATAGAGTGCGCGTTGGGGATCGAGCCGCGAAGCCATCTCCAGTTCCGACAACGCTTCTTCGTTCCGGTCCATGCTCATCAGGCAGGCCGCCAGCGAGTAGTGGTTGTCCGCGGAGGCATTCAACCGCAGCGCCTCGCGGAATTCCTTTTCCGCCTCATGGAATTGCTGCTGCTGAAATAAGGCCGTCCCCAGCAGGTGGTGGGCAGCCTCGGAGTCGGGATTCAGGGACACAGCCAGACGCAGCTCCCGCAACGCCTCTTCCGGCTTGTTTGCGATCAGCAGGATCTGACCGAGGATGCGGTGCTCCGTGGATCCCGTCGGGTTTTGGCGCAGAGCCGCCCGCAGTTCGTCCACGGCCGCGTCATAGTCCTTCTTTGCTATATACGCGCTGGCCAGGCAAGCGTGTCCCTGCTGCCACTCTGGGTGCTCGCGGTATAGGGCGTGCAGTTCCTCGATCGCCGAGTCGAAATTTCCCTGGTCGCAATAGGTATTGCCCAGGTTGTTGCGAATGGATGCTTCGCCGGGAGCGATCCGCTTAGCCTCGCGATATTCCGTCACGGCCTGGGCGAGGTTGCCTTGTTCGTGCAGAATCAATCCCAGGTTGGAATGAGCTTCCCAAAACGTAGGCCTCAGGCGAATTGCCTGCTCATAAGCCACGATGGCGCGCGGCAGATTCCCGGCCGCGTGCAGCGCAATCCCCATGTCGTAGTAGGTGTCTGCATTGTCGTGATCGCGCGCCAGCGACTCGGTATAAGCGTGGACGGCGGCCGGATACTCACCCGTGGCGTAAAGCCCCAGGCCCAGGTATTGATACGCTTCCGCGTTTTTCGGATCGATACTGAGTGCCGTCCGCGCCTCGGCGATGGCGTTCGGCCCGTCGTCCATGCGATAAAAAAGATAGGCCAACGCACCGTGGTTTTCAGGAAGATCCGGCATGATCCGCGTGGCCTGCGTGAGCTCGTCGAAAGCTTCGTCCCATTGCTCCTGCTGGCGGTACATGACACCCAGAGCAAAATGCAACGCGGAATTCCCCGCATCGGATCCGACCGCCTCGCGAAGGTTGGCCGCAGCTTCGCGGAATCGCTGCTGGCGGGCTTCCACGGATGCCTTGAGCACGGCTTCCGGGATGGCAGGGCCCACCCGCGCGGAGCGGGCCTTCCCCGAACTCAGAATGACGATTAAGTCTTTACTCGCTCCGGCGGCCTCCAGTTGTCGCAGTTCGTTCCTCGTGGGCAGAGTCAGGAGTCCACGCTCCGTGACCAGCGCGGCCAAACGACTATTGGACACTCCTCCCATCAGCCAAGCGGCAAGTTGCGTTGCGTCTACGGGCTGGAGATCTCGAGGATCGGCGGATTGCGCGGCAGTGGCAACTGCCAGACTGAACAGGAGCAGGAATCGTAAAGCCTTCGCTCTCACCCGGACTCCCCGACGCGTGGATTGGCTTGCTGGTGGCGGCTTTCGAGGGAATGCGACCGCAAACACCGCAGAAACCCCTCCAGAACCATAGCCCGCGAGCGGATCCAAAGGTAAGGTCACGGAGGTAACCGGAAGGCTGAACCTCGTCCCCGGTATCCCCGAGATCCGGATGTGACTGGGATCACAACTCAACGTGGCAGGCTTCACCGAAGACTAGACACACCGGCGTAAGATAGTGAAAAGGCTAAAGATGGTTCGGGCTGGGGTCGTTTGACCTTTCCCCGGGCCGTCCGATAGCGTATGATTCGGGATTGTAGTTCTGTCCCTTGGAGGCTCCGATGTTGGAAGGTTTATTTCAACCGATGCACCTGCTGATCATTTTCTTCATTGCTTTGCTGGTGTTCGGTCCCAAGAAATTGCCTGAACTCGGCAAAGGTCTCGGCGAGGGGATCCGCGCCCTGAAAGACGGCATGAAGGATACTCCCACGACGCAGGCTTCGACCGATCCGAACAAGAAGACTGAAACCAAGAGCTAACGCAGTTCCGGTTTGCGGATCGTCGAGGGGTTTCTTCCGGCAGCACTCTCCGCTTCTTCGTCGTGTATCCCTATTTCTGTTCCACAGTGGTTGTTCCGCTGTAGTTCTGGGCCCCCAAATCTCAATCGAAAAACTCTGCAATCTGGAGGTAGGTTGTGTTGCGTAGACTGGTATGGTTCACCCTCATTGTGCTTCTTGGACTGTTGCCGTCTCTGTTCGCGGACCAGGTTACTTTGAAAAACGGGGATCGCCTGACCGGCACCGTCGTGAAGTCGGATGGCAAGACCCTTGTGCTTCACACCGACGCCGTGGGCGATGTCACGATTCAGTTTGCCGCTATTCAGGAAATCAAGACCGATCAGGAACTGCACGTCAGCCTCAAAGACGGAAAGACCGTGGTTGGTCCCGTTACAACGACGGACGGCAACATTGCAATCACCACCAAGACTGCTGGCACGGTGGAAGCGCCGAAAGACGATGTGACCTTGATGCGCAACGACGCCGAACAACTGGCCTACGACAAGTCGCTGCATCCCGGACTCACGCACGGCTGGAATGGGGGAGTCAATGTGGGCTTCTCGATTGCTCGTGGCAACAGCCAGACGGAAAACCTGGCGCTGGCGTTCAACGCGGTGCATCCCACCCTCAATGACAAGATCACGCTCTACGCCAGCTCCATCTACACCAAGAACGACATTCCCCCGCCCGGCAGTGTCGCTGCAAATCTGGAGCAGGGAGGGTTGCGCTACGACCGCAATCTGAATCCCCGCCTGTTTGTGTTCGGCGCCGCGGACTTCATGAGCAATGCATTGCAGTTCCTCGACTTGCGCCAAGTCTACAGCGGAGGTTTCGGCTTCCACGCCATCAAGTCCGACACCACCACATTGAACTTCCTGGGTGGCATCAACTACACCCACGAAACCTACTCGAATGGACCGGTGAACACACCGGTCACGGTTCCTCCCACGTATCAGTCCTATGGCCAGACGAACAAATTCGTCGCTCTGACGTTAGGTGAGGAACTGAACCACCAACTCGGCAAAAGTACGGTCATCACGCAGAACTTCTATTTCTTCCCCAACCTGCAGGACACCGGACAGTACCGTACCAACTTCAATCTTGGCACCGTCACCAAGATCGCGAAGTGGCTAGGGTGGCAGAACCAGTTCAGCGACATCTACGTCTCCAACCCGCCAACCGGCGCCAAGAACAACGACTTAGTCCTGACCACCGGCCTGAATTTTTCCTTCGCGCACTAACACTAGACGTGCCGATAACAAAGTAGCGCTGGGTGCCCCATCCTAACGTCGCGCTTTTTGCGAGGTTAGGGTGGGGATTTGACTTCCCGAATCAAGAATCAGCAATAGTCTCTAATCGATCCCGTGAATCCTCATGCTGACCAGTTGGTCGATGCTGAGGTCATGAATCCCCCGCGCTTGCATGTCGCTTATGTATTCCGGCGTCACGTTGTGGATGCGCATGGCAATCAGATCGTCGGGATCCGGATGCGAATATCCCAGGCTCTGCAGTTTCTGAATGAACTCGGGTGAAACGCCGTGGATGCGAAACGCGATCAGTTGATCGAGATCTACGTGATCGTAACCGCGCTGCTTGAGTTCGGCGATCCATTCCGGCGTCGCACCGTGGATTCTCATGGCGATCAGCGTATCTTCGTCGGGAGAGTAACCCGCCTGGTGCAGGCTGCGCACCATCTCCGGAGTCACGCCGTGAATGCGGAAGGCGACCAGTTTGTCTGCGTCGGAAATCTTCAGCCCTTCAGCCCGCAATGCCTCGATGAAGGCTGCGTCCACACGAAAAATGCGGAACGCAACCAGCTTGTCGGCATCGAGATCACTCAGATGCTCGTTCTTCATCTGCTTGGCGAATTCCAGGCTGACGTCCTGCACCGCCAGGCTGAACTGCTTCTCGTCGTCCACGGAGAAGCCTAGTGCGTGCATCTCGCGCGGATAATTCGCGTCCGGCTGGAAGTGGAACAATCCCGCACCTTCGCCGTTATTGAGGAATCCCTCGCACTCGATCTTGCCTGCGTCACGCGCGATGGTGAAGTGCACGTCCTGTCGTCCGGGCTTCGCGAAGTCCACGCCCTGGAACGAACTCGACGGCCAATCCGATTGGTGGCTCGAGGTCCCGCCATGATGGTGTTCGATGAGCGAGAACTCAACCTTTCCGGCATCTTCGGACTTGCTGATGGTCCAGTCGCCGCTGCGCACTTCCGCGGCCCGATTCTTGACGACGAACAGGACGACGCAAGATGCAAAGACTAGGTACGCGAGGGTTTGACGCATTCTCATACAGCACTCCTTCCATGTCGAAAATTCAACGGACGGCGCCGGGCTTCGCTCAGGCTTGGACAGCCGAGGCGGCTGTCGCCACATGAGTTCTTCGGAATTCTAGATGTCAGCCTTGGAATCCAGAATTCCCAGTTGCCGAAGCTGAATCAGTTTTTGCAGGGTCAGATCCTTGAAGCCGTGCTGCTTCGCCCGCTCTATGAATTCGGGCGTGACATCTTGCACCTTGGCGCTGATGATGTCGCCCACGTCGAACTTGTATCCCGCCGCTTGCAGGGCTTTGATGTATTCGGGCGTTACGTCCTGCACGCGCATGGCGACGAGTTCGTGTACGGACGGCTTGAGGCCGAGAGCCTGGATGCCGCGCACGTACTCCGGAGTTACATCCTGGACGCGCATGGCAATCGCATCGTCGGTGCGGGGCTCGATTCCCAGGTCGTGCATCGCCTTCAGGTATGACGGAGTGACGTCCTGCACCTTGAGCGCGATCACCTGATCCGCGGTCACCGTGAGGCCCGCAGCACGAATCTCCCGAACGTATTCGGGAGTTACGCCCTGCACTTTCAGCCCGATGAGCTTGTCTACGTCTGGCTGAATGCCGGCTTCCTTGAGCCCACGGTAATACGCTGCATCCGCACCTTGCACTTTGAGCGCGACGAGTTCGTTCTCATTCGGATTGAGGCCAGCCGCACGCAGGTCACGAACGTATTCCGGCGTAACGTCCTGCACGCGCATTGCAATCAGGTTGTTCGCGTCGAGCTCCAGACCTTGCTCCCGAAGCTCCCGGACATATTCCGGCGTTACGTCCTGGATCTTCAGCGCGATTAACTGATCGACCGTGAGATCCCCAAGACCAGCAGCCTTCATGGCATCGATGTAAGAGGACTCCGGGGAGTCGGCGTTTGTCTGCGCGCCGCTGTGCGGGTGGGCCGGAGAAGGCTTTGGTGTTGCCGTGCCATTGGGAGCGGATTGCGAGGAACTGGTCGCAGGCTTGGGAGTCGCTTGCCACAAAGCGCCAGCACGAGCCGCCGTCGGAGGATGCGCCATGCCCAACAGGGCATTCCCCGCGACGAGTGCCGCGCCCAGGCACAAGATGCTGCCCGTGAGTCCGATGCCGCGCATTCCGGCGCCGAGCGTTTTCAGACCGAGGACGCGGACGATGCGCTCGGTGAGCGGGCCGCGGTTCGCCGCCATGGCAAAGACGGGCGCACTGCGCCAGGTTTCCATCAGGGTGAGAGCACGCGCATATTCGACCGCGTTTCCGCAGAGAGCGACCGCCATGTCGTCACAGCAATGCTCCCGTTCCGCGCGAATCTTCTTATTCAGCCACCAAGTCGCAGGATGGTAGAACAGCAGCGTTTCGACACATACCTGGAACACATTCACGAAGGGATCAAGCCGCTGGATGTGCGCCAGTTCGTGGGCAATGACCGCTTCCAGTTGCTCTTCGGAGAGACCCGTGAGCGCAGTTACCGGCAAGAACACGATGGGACGAAACCATCCCACGACAGCCGGCGCTTGCAGCCACTTGCACTCGCAGTAGGCAATGGCGCGATCCAGACCGATCCGGTCCTGCAACCTGTAGCAGATCTCCAGCACACGAGCGGTCACGACACTCGACTGTCTGCGACGCTCACGCTCCAGCAAAAAGAATCCGCCCGCGGAACGTAGACTGAAGAAGGCCACGCCCAGAAGCCAAGCTTCCACCAGCCACGGGAGCGCATCGAGCGAAGGTGCGATCGTGGAACGTCCGAAAGACGAATGTTGCGCGACGCCACTCGCCGCGGCCGGGCCGCTTGCAGCGGACGCGGCTGCCGCGGCGAGGGGCGACGACGTCGCGGTGTCTGCCACACCGGAATGCTGCTGCGAATAGAAAAAGGTCGCCACCGGAGCCAGCAACATCAGAGCAAGCGCACCGACGCCGAGGAGATAGCGTGCTGACGCGCGCCGGCACAGAGCCATGGCGGCAGCGGCCAGTGCTGCGAGTGCTGTCCCCTGCCAAAGGAAATGCAGCAGAGCCCATCCCAAAGAGTGCATCACGGTCGGGGAAAGCCAATTCATCAGAGCGGTCATCGCCGGCTCCTTTCATATTCGTCCAGCAAACGGCGCAGTTCCTCAATCTCCTCCGGCGAGGATTTGCGCCCCGCAAGCGCGTGCATCATGAGCTGGCTCGCGGAGCCCTCGAAAACCCGCTGCAGCATGTCCCCGGCAAGTTGCCGCTTGGTTTGCTCGGCAGGCAGGCATGCTTCATAGACGTGCGCCCGCTGGGTTTCGTTTCGTCGCACCGTGCCTTTTGTGGTCATGATCTGGAGGAGCTTCAGCACCGTGGTGTAGCCGAGTTCTTTTTTCTCGCTGAGAGATTCGTGAACCTCGCGAACCGTGGAGGGTCCGCGGTTCCAAAGCACGCGGAGAATTTCCAGCTCCGAAGCGGTAGGTTTGTGCGGAGGCTGCTTCATGGGCAGAAACATACTACGAAGATATTCGTAGTGTCAACGAAAATCTTCGTAGGTGCGAGAATATGGGTCAACGATCGTTCTTGAGGGCCTTCTTCGGTTCCGCCGGACTGCGCCCTGTGGGACCGGCGAGGCGGCTGTCTCTACATGGGAATTATCACTACCGGACTTGGCAATTATGTCTAGTTACAGGTAGAGTACGGTTCGTCTCATTTCCCAGGGCCAAGTCCCATACAACAGGAGTTCGCATGCGTCACGCGGTGATTGTGCTGGCGGCTGTCTCATGCCTGAGCGTTTTCGGGAGCGCACAAAGCGCTGACGAACTCGTCAACAAGAACATTCAGGCCAAAGGCGGAATCGAGAAAATCAAGGCCATCCACTCCATTCGAATGCACGGCAAACTAAATGTCGGCGGAGGATTAATCGCGGCGACGATGCAAGAAAATGAGCGCCCGAACCTGGTGCGGGAGAACGTTTCACTGCAGGGCATGACAGCCGTGACGGCGTACGACGGCGCAACCGGCTGGCAGATCCAGCCGTTCCAAGGACACAAGGATCCCGAACTCATGGGAGAAGATGACCTGAAGGATCTGCTGCTGGACGCTGATTTTGACGGTCCGCTGGTGGACTACAAGGAAAAGGGCAACACCGTGGAGTTTCTGGGGCACGACCAGGTGGATGGCGACGATGCGCTGCGCCTCAAAGTCACACTGAAGAACGGCGACATCCTCTACTACTACCTCGATCCTGACACCTTCCTGGAGATCCGCAAGGAGGTCCAGGAGTTCATTCGGGGCTCGGTTCGCGAGAGCGTGACGGAACTGGGTTCCTACAAACCGGTGGCGGGCGTGATGTATCCCTTCTCGATCGCGCAGGGGTCGAAGGCGAATCCTGCGGCCCAAACCACGACGATCGACAAAATTGAAGTCAATGTGCCCATCGACAAAGCGGACTTCGCCGTGCCGGCTTCTCTGAAGCAGGTCCCAAAAGTTGATGCCGAGAAGAAGTAAGGCGGGCCGCCGCGGCGGCTGTCTCTAAGCAACGAGATTAAAGAGGATTTCTCCATGAATGCACGCGCAGCTGATCGCAGTTTCCCTCTGCCGTTGAGCTTGTGGTGTGGAGTCGCCTTGCTAGGTTGCTCAGCTCTGGGCTCGGCCCAGGGTGGTCATAAGTTTGACGCCGCCACGGTGTCGGGGCTGCCGGCGCGCAACATCGGCTCCGCCACTATGAGCGGGCGAGTCGCAGCGGTGGATGCCGTCGAGCAGGACGGGCGCATCACTGTCTTCGTAGGCGCGGCCAGCGGCGGTGTGTGGAAGTCGGTGAACGGAGGCACCACCTACAAGTCAGTGTTCAACCGCGAGAGTGTGCAGTCGATCGGCGCGGTGGCCATTGACCCGTCGAATCCCAAGACAGTCTGGGTGGGCAGTGGTGAGGCCTGGGTCCGCAATAGCGTGTCCGTCGGAGATGGGGTCTACAAGTCTACGGACAGCGGCGAAAACTGGACGAACGTCGGACTCAAAGACAGCGAGCACATCGCGAAGATTCTGATCGATCCGAACGACGGAAACAACGTGCTGGTGTGCGCGGCCGGGCATTTGTGGGATGACAACGACGAGCGCGGGGTCTACAAGACGACCGACGGCGGAAAGACATGGAAGAAAGTTCTGGGCGGGGCGAATGCCTCCTCGGGTTGCGCATTGCTGGCCATGAGCCGCCAAGAGCCCCAGACGATTTACGCCTCGATGTGGGATTTCCGGCGTCAAGGCTGGACATTCCGCTCCGGCGGACCGGGGAGTGGTCTGTTCAAGTCAACCGACGGCGGCGACCACTGGAGCGAGATCAACGACCGCAGCGCCAAGGGCTTGCCAGCGAAACCGTGGGGGCGCGTGGCAGTTGCGGTCGCACCCTCAAAACCGCAGGTGGTCTATGCCAACATCGAAGCCGAAAAAGGACGAGGGTTATACCGTTCTGACGACGGCGGAGTGAACTGGAAGAAACTCGATGCCAGCAACTACATGGTGTGGCGTCCGTTCTACTTCGGCAACCTCATTGTCGATCCCAAGGATGAGAACAAGATCTTCAAACCAGATCTCATCCTGCTGTACAGCACCGATGGGGGCAACACTTTTAATGTAGTTTCGGGCGGGGCCCACGGGGATTTTCATGATGTCTGGATTAATCCGAAGAATCCGAACATCGTGATTGCGGGGGACGACGGCGGCCTGTGGCGCAGCGAGGATGGCGGCAATCGCTGGAAACACCAGATGAACTTGCCAATTTCGCAGTTCTACCACGTCAGCACCGACAATTCCGATCCCTACCACGTCTACGGCGGGCTGCAGGACAACAGTTCGTGGGTCGGTGATTCGTCGTATCCGGGCGGAGTTACGAACTCGAGATGGGAGAACATGTTCGGAGGAGACGGCTTCTGGATGTTTGAGGATCCTTCCGACCCGAACTACATCTATGCGGAAGCGCAAGGTGGAGACATCGGCCGCGTGAACCGCTACACGCACGAAGGCCGCTCCATCAAACCGCTGCCCAACTATGGCGAGAAGAAGCTGCGTTTCAACTGGAATACGCCGATTCACATGAGCCCCAACGAGAAAGGGACGATTTACATCGGGGCGCAATTCCTGTTCCGGTCGCGCGATCACGGGCAGTCATGGGACCGCATTTCAACGGACCTCACGACCAACGATCCCGAGAAGCAGAAACAGGAAGAGTCCGGCGGAGTAACCATCGACAATTCTTCGGCGGAAATGCATACCACGATTTATTCGATCTCGGAATCGCCGAAGAACGGGCAGATTATCTGGGTGGGAACCGATGATGGGAATGTCCAGATCACGCGGGATGGCGGTAAGACCTGGACCAATGTTGTGGGAAACATCGTGGGGCTGGGCAAAAATTCCTGGGTCTCGACGGTTGAAGCCAGTCGTTTCGATGAAGCCACGGCCTACGCGACGTTCGATCGCCACACGTTCGGTGACATGAAGCCGTACGCTTACAAGACAACCGACTACGGCAAGACCTGGGTGGCTTTGCCGGCAGGGGAGAGCGGCGTGCGGGGATACGCGCACGTGATCAAGGAAGACTCGGTGAAGCCTAATCTGCTCTTCCTGGGCACGGAATTCGGTTTGTGGATTTCCGTCGACAGCGGCCAGCATTGGGCGCAGTACCGAGGAAGCAACTTCCCCGCCGTGGCGGTGGACGACATTGCCGTTCAGGCCCGGGAGAGCGATCTGGTGCTGGCCACGCACGGCCGAGGGATCTGGATCATTGATGACATTTCGGCGTTGCGGGCGTTGAGCCCCGAACTGATGTCGAAGGAAGCTGTGCTGATCCCGGCAAAAGCGGTGCAGTATTTCGACGTGTTCGGCGGCTGGGCCGAGGGAAATGAAACCTTCACCGGCCGCAGCCGGCCCGGCGAAGCGCAGATTACCTACTACCAGCAAGGACGGCACATCTTTGGCGACTTGAAGATCGAAATTCTCGATCAGGACGGCAAGCTGGTCGATAGCGTGGCCGGAAGCAAGCACCGTGGATTGAACCGTGCGAACTGGTCGATGAGGGTGAAGGCGCCGGCGGTTCCGCCCGCGGCGAGCGCGTTGTTTGAGGCGGCCCAAGGCCCGCGTGTGCTGCCCGGAACTTATACGGTGAAGATGACGAAGGGCGACCATGTTTATACCGAGCAGTTGAACGTGGTACTGGATCCGCGGGCGAACTTTTCGCTCGAAGATCGCAAGGCCCAGTTCGATTTGACCATGAAGATCTACCACACAATCGAACACATGACATACTCTGTGGAGGCTATTGAAGGGGTGCGCGACGCGGCTAACCAGAGAGCTTCCAAACTGCCGGAGAAGGATCCCTTGCGCAAGCAACTTCACGATCTGGCGGCCAATTGCGACGCACTGCGTTCGAAGATCGTTGCCACCAAAGAAGGCGGAATGGTCACGGGAGAAGAACGCATCCGCGAGCTTCTCGGGCAGCTGTACGGCGGCGTCAACGGGTATGAGGGCAAGCCCACGGATTACCAGGCGGCGCGTGCCGATTCTCTGGCGCACGAACTGGAAGACGTAATCGTCGATTTCCAGAAGCTGACGCAGAAAGAACTTCCCGGCATCAATGCAGAATTGAAGAAGAGGAAAGCGGAGGCCATCTCGGTGCTCACCGAAGCCGAATGGGAGAAAAAACGTGCGGCGGAAGGCGGTTCGGGAAATGCGGCGGGCATGAGTTTCCTCGGAGGAACAGCGCGGTTGATGGATACGACCCGCCTCGATTGACATCGAGAATGATCCAGGTCGCACGCGAGGACCTGTTCTGTCCATGGCTGGACTCGCGGACTTGCCCTGCTTTCACCTGGCACTGCCGTGCCGGGCTTTCTGTGTCCGGGGCGTCGCTTAGTGGCAACTCCCTCACCGAGACTCACTTCACTCGTGCCTCGCGGAATTTCCGGTCAAGAAATGACGTCCGGTCCAGATTGATTCCAGACGCGAGTGCGAGTATGGTGGTTTGTCTCAACTAGAAGAGAACAATCTCAGGAGATTCCCAATGGTGAAACGATTCACTGTGTGGATTTGTCTGCTTGCGGGTTTGGTCACGCTTGCGGCCGCTTCCGATGAAAATCAGAACGCTTGCAAGGGTGATCCCGATAAGTGGCAGGAGCTTTTCAACGGAAAAGACTTGAACGGGTGGAAGCACGTGGGCCCGGGCGGCGACACCGTGGAAGATGGCCTGATTCGGACTCATGGCGGCATGGGCTTGCTCTACTGGACGGGCGGCAAGATCGGCAATTGCGAGATTCACGTCGTTTACAAAATGCGCGACGAGAACGACAACTCCGGAGTGTTCATCCGCATTCCCGTGGAACCTAGAGAAGAGTGGATGCCGGTGCACTACGGATTTGAAGTGCAGATCGACAACCATCCCGAAAAGTCGGATGAGGATGAATACCATTCCACGGGGATGCTGTATTCGCTGACCAAACCGCTGGCCAAGGCGTGGAAGCCCGGCCCCGAGTGGAACACGATGGACATCCAGCTGGACGGGTCTCGCACGATCGTTATCCTCAATGGCGTGAAGGTCACCGATTACAAGGATGGGGATCCAGTGCCGGCGCGGAAGTTTGACTTCGAACCGCAGCGTGGCCCCCGGCCGGACTTCGGCTACATGGGGCTGCAGAATCACAGCGACAACGACATCGTGTTCTTTAAAGAGGTTGCGATTAAGCCACTGAAGAAGTAGCCAAGGGCGAGAGCAGGTCGCAGTCATATCAGATTGGAGGGATTCCCATGAAAAGTAGAGTTTCGCGACGCGCATTCTTGCAGGGAAGTGCGGCGGCCGCTGCGGGTGGCTTGCTGGTTTCAAAGACTGTCCTATTGGAAGCTCAGCCGATGCTGCGGGCCGTGGCGTCCGGCGATCGGGTTCGCTTTGGCATGATCGGCATCGGCATGCAGGGTTCCGGGCTGCTGGCTGGGGCGATCACGCTGCCCGGGGTCGAGTGCGTGGGCGCCGCCGATCTGTATGACGGACGACACACCCTGGCCAAAGAAATCACCGCCAATCCCAGTCTACCCACCACGCGCCACTATCAGGAACTGCTCGACCGCAAGGACATCGACTGCATCGTGGCCGCCGTTCCGGATCACTGGCACCGGCGGGTTGTGGTCGACGCCTGCAACGCCGGCAAAGATATTTATTGCGAGAAGCCGATGTCGCACAACGTGGCCGACGGGCTGGCCATGGTGGAGGCGGCGCAGAAGAACAATCGCATCGTGCAGATTGGCTCGCAGCGTGTCAGTTCCGAGCTCTGTGCCAAGGCACGGGAACTGTACTCAGGCGGAGCGATCGGCGACGTTGAAATGGTGGAACTCACGCTGGGACGAAACGATCCTACCGGCGCGTGGGAGTATCCGCCTCCGACCGATCTTTCCCCGGAAACCTTGGACTGGGACACGTGGCTCAACGATGCGCCCAAGATTCCATTCAACCAGCTCCATTTCGCGCGCTGGCGGTGCTGGAGGAACTACGGCACGGGAGTTGCCGGAGACCTGATGGTGCACCTCATCAGCGGCATGCTGGTTACGCTGGGGTGGAATGAAGTGCCCAAGTCGGCGACGGCCATGGGCGGCATCTTCCGCTGGAAAGATGGGCGCGACATGCCTGATCTGCACACCGTCCTGTTCGATTATCACGGGGTTCCGGTCTATGTCCGCCTGGGACTGGGAACGGAGACGCCGGAACTGGCGCGGTTCATGGGGCCGAAGGGGCTCCTCGATGCCGGCGAGTTCGAGTTGCGTCACTCTCCGCAGGCGGGTGTGGATACCGATCCCAGCTACTACAGCTTCAGCTTCCCAGCCAAGATGCGGGAGCAGTACGTAAAGGAGTGGCACGCGGAGCACGACCCACCGCTCGGGAAGGAACCGGTACACGAAGACGTCGTCTATCGCGGCCACGACTGGGATGATGTGCGGCCGCACCTGAACGTCTTTTTCCAGTCGGTGAAGTCGCGCAAGCCGGTAACGGAGGATGCGGTCTTCGGCAACAACGCCGCCATCGCCTGTCACATGGCCAACGAATCGTATTTCCGCCAGAAGCCGGTGACCTGGGATGCGGCTTCGAAAACCATCAAGTCCTAGAACGCGGGTAACCATGCGCACGACTCCCCTCGCCGGGCAGGACCGAAAACTCATTCCGGTCCTGCTCGGCTTCCTTGTGCTGAGCGCCTCAGCCATCGCCCAGGATCTGCCGCCGGGCAAGCCGGAATCGGTTGGGCTGTCTACGGAGCGACTGGAACGCATCGGAACCGCCGTTCAACACGAGATCGACGAGAAGCGCATCGCTGGCGCGGTCACGCTGGTGATTCGGCACGGTCATGTCGCCTGGTTCAAATCGCAAGGCATGATGGACCGCGAGGCCGCCAAGCCGATGCGGCCGGACGCGATGTTCCGCATCTGCTCGATGACCAAGCCCATCACCAGCGTGGCGGTCATGATGCTATACGAAGAGGGACGATTCCTGCTCGACGATCCCGTGTCGAAGTATCTGCCCGAATTCAAGAATCCGAAGGTGTTGGTGAAGCCGGCTTCGGGTGAGCCGTACTCGATTCCGGCAACGAAGGAAATCACGATTCGAGATTTGCTTCGCCACACGTCAGGGATTACCTATAACTGGAATCGCGACCTCGGCCCGATGTACGAGACCGCCGGGGTAGCGAGCGGCCTGCTGCAGTATGACGGCACGATTGGGGACAGCGTGAAGCACCTGGCGGGGCTTCCGCTGCTCTTCAATCCCGGGGACCGATTTGAATACGGTCTTGGCGTGGACGTAGTGGGGCGCCTGGTGGAAGTCATCTCGGGCCAGCCGCTGGACGAATTTTTCCGCACTCGCATTTTCGAGCCGCTGGGAATGAAGGATACGTATTTCTATCCGCCCGAGAACAAGCTCGACCGCCTCGCCACCGCTTATACGTTTTATGAGGAAAAGGGCTTGAACCGCTTTCCAGATACTGCTATCCGAGAAGGATCGTTTGTCTATTCCGCGGACTACCCTTCCCGCGGTCCGAAGAAATTGTTCTCCGGTGGCGCTGGCCTGGTCTCGACCGCAATGGATTACGCTCGCTTCTGCCAGATGATGCTCGACGGCGGAAAGGCTGGCAGCACGCGTCTGCTGAGTCGCAAGTCCGTCGAACTGATGACGCAAGATCAACTGGGAAAGATCGGGCCGGATCAGGGATTCGGCCTTGGCTTCGGAGTGAAAGGAGTCAAAGCGCCACTCTCCGAACTGGGATCGCCGGGAGAGTACAACTGGGGAGGGTTTTTCTACACCGACTTCACCATCGACCCCAAAGAGCAAATGATTGTCCTCTTCATGGCACAGTTGCACCCTACGGGAGGATTGACGCTGAACGAAGAAGTTAACGTACTTGCGTATCAGGCGATCATCGACTGAGTAGTAATGGTGCCACCAAGTGAGGTCCGAACTTCACTTGACCTGATCGGCGGGTATATCATCCACTAAAGAAGCTCCGCTCAAAACGCCACCCACATCCTTTGACCTGGAGTCTGGAATGGCTACTATTCGTCTCGCCGTAAACGGAAAACTATACACGGTTGACACAGACCCTCAAACGAGCTTGCTCGCAGTCTTGCGCGAGCAACTTGATTTGACCGGGAGCAAATATGGCTGCGGGGAGGGCGTATGCGGCGCCTGCACGGTCTTGATCGAAGGAAAAGCCACGCGGTCATGCATCACTAAGGTCGGCGCGGTTTCTCTAAAGCAGATTACAACGATTGAAGGCCTCGCCAGCGGAGACCAACTTCATCCTGTGCAGGAAGCATTCCTCGAAGCAGGCGCGATGCAATGCGCGTACTGCACATCAGGGATGATTATGTCGGCGGTTGCGCTGCTCCACCGAAATCCAGCGCCGAACGAAAGCGAGATCATCGACTTCATGGACGGCAACGTTTGCCGCTGTGGGACGTATCCCCGCATCGTCAGCGCAATTCAGAATGCGGCGAGGATTGCAAAAGTATCCTTAGCCCAAAAGGGGGCGGGCCGATGAGCGAGAAATCTTACGCGCAAGTTCGTCTGGAACCAGAGCGATATGAACTCATGGGGGCAGCTCCGTACCACTTCGACCTGGACCGCAGGGAATTCTTCAAGTTTCTCGGGGCCGGAGTGCTTGTGGTTTCGGTGCTGAAGCCAGCTGTAGCCGGGCAAGAGTCGGGCGGTGCGAGGCAGGGGCGAGGCGATGCCCTCCCCAAGGAAATTGACGCTTGGCTTCACATCGGGGAAAACGGCAGAGTCACCGTCTACACCGGGAAAGCCGAGATGGGCCAGAACATCCGGACCTCTTTGAGCCAGGCGGTTGCGGAAGAGCTTCACGTACCCATCAGCAACATTGAAATAGTAATGGGCGACACTCAGCTCACGCCGTTCGACATGGGCACCTTCGGGAGTCGCACAACTCCCACCATGAACCTGCAACTGCGTAAAGTTGCGGCTGCGGCTCGCGAGATGCTGATCGGCGTTGCCGCCGCGCAGTGGCGAACGGACCGTCAGCATTTGGTTGCTGCCGACGGGAGGGTCACCGATCCACAAAGTAAGCGAGCCCTGGAATATGCGGCGCTCACCAAGGGGCAACAACTTACCCAGAGCGTTTCAGCCGAGACCCCTCTGATTCCTGCGACCAACTGGAAGGTGGCGGGCCAATCTGCACTCAAGGTGGATGGACGCGACTTTGTGACCGGCAAGCACCGTTATCCTTCGGACCAGAAGCTGCCGGACATGCTCTTCGGCAAAATATTGCGGCCACCGTCTTTCGGCGCCACGTTGCTTACGGTGGACGCGCAGAAGGCAGAGCAGATGGGCGCGACGGTGGTCCATGATGGCAACTTCATCGGCGTCTCGGCGGCCAGCACCGATCTAGCCGCGGCCGCGGTTGCGGCGATTCACGCCGAGTGGAAGTCCGAGCCGCAGCCTTCCAACAAAGAATTATTCGACTATCTCAGAAAGAACACGGTCGAGGGGAAAGACCCCACGGGAGACGGCGATCGCTATGACGTCGGCGCTGTGGATCAGGCGCTGGGCTCCGCCGATCACCGGCTGCAGCAGACCTACACCGTGGCGTACATCGCGCACGTTCCGCTGGAACCCCGGGCTGCGCTGGCGAAGTGGGACGGGGATAACTTGACGGTTTGGACCGGGACACAGCGTCCGTTTGGCGTGCGCGGCCAGCTCGCGGAAGCGTTTCGGATCCCCGAAGACCGGGTGAGAGTGTTGATGCCGGACACGGGATCGGGATATGGCGGCAAGCACACTGGGGAAGCGGCGATCGAAGCGGCGCGACTGGCGCGTGCGGCCAAGCGTCCGGTGAAGGTTGTGTGGACGCGCGAAGAGGAATTCACCTGGGCGTATTTTCGCCCGGCCGGCGTGATTGACGTGACCAGCGGCGTGCGGAGCGACGGCACGATTACGGCATGGGAGTTCCACAACTACAATTCCGGCTCTGCGGGAATTCGCACTTATTACGCGATTTCCAACCAGCGGATCGTCTTTCACGCCTCTAACTCCCCGCTGCGACAGGGATCGTACCGAGCACTGGCCGCGACTGCAAACCATTTTGCTCGCGAATCGCACATGGACGAACTGGCACACGCGGTGAAGATGGATCCTCTGGAATTTCGCATAAAGAACCTGAAAGATGAGAGGCTGCGCGCCGTGTTCGAGGCAGCGGCGAAACAGTTTGGCTGGGGGAAAGACAAGACTGCCGGCCAGGGATTCGGAATGGGCGGCGGGTACGAGAAGCTTGGGAACATCGCCACGTTCGCCGAGGTCAAGGTCGATCGCAAGTCGGGAGATGTCAAGATCGTGCGAGTCGTTTCTGCCTTTGAGTGCGGCGCCATCGTGAATCCTGATGGCTTGCGCAACCAAATCGAAGGGTCGAATGTCCAGGGCCTGGGT
>JBARBI010000244.1:0-2555 GCA_049792875.1 Candidatus Sulfotelmatobacter sp. | reverse complement strand
TTCAGGCGAGATGGAGGCGGTGCGTCCGGTCGGGCCGAGTACACCGGCGACGAAGCGCGGTTTGTCGGGCGTGGAAAACTCATTGCACAAACCGCGTGCCAATTCAGCTCCGGCCTTGTTCAGGTCGTAAACCAGCTGCTGCAACTCGTAATCCGCCATCGAGATCGACGTGGAGTTGAAGGTGCAGGTTTCCAGAATGTCCGCACCCGCTTCCAGGTACTCGCGATGTATGCCGCTGATGATATGCGGCTGGGTCAGCAGCCGCAGGTCGTTGCAGCCTTTCAGATCCACGTGGTGGTCGGCGAAAATCTCGCGCGCACCGTTGTAGTCACCGAACAATTCCGTACCGCGATAGTGCGCCTCGGTCAGCTTGTAACGCTGAATCATGGTTCCCATGGCGCCATCCAGGATCAGGATGCGTTTCTGCAGGAGTTTTTCGATAAGGTGCGGTGTATGACTCATGGCAAGCGGCTCAATAAACGAACGTGGATTCTAACATGAGCACCCTTTTCGCTTTAGATGCGGCTGTCAAACATCCACCGGTACAGTAAACTTGGCACTGCATCGAGCAAGGCTTTCAGGGAAGTTCTTCAATAACGATAAAGAGTGAGGAGAAAACATGCCGCAAACCAAGTTTCTGCTGGACGAGTCCGACATTCCCAAGCACTGGTACAACGTCGTTGCCGACATGCCCAACCCGCCGACTCCGCCGCTGGGTCCGGACGGAAAACCCATCGGACCGGAAGCGCTGACGCCGATCTTCCCGATGGCACTGATCGAGCAGGAAGTTTCGGCCGAGCGCTGGATACCTATCCCGGAACCGGTGCGCGAAGCCTTGCGCATGTACCGCCCGTCGCCGCTGTTCCGCGCGCACCGTCTGGAAGCAGCACTCCGCACGCCGGCCAAGATCTATTACAAATATGAAGGCGTTTCTCCCGCCGGCTCGCACAAGGTGAACACCGCGATCCCGCAGGCCTATTACAACCAGCAGGCGGGCATCAAACGCCTCGCCACCGAGACCGGCGCAGGGCAGTGGGGATCTTCGATCGCGCTCGCCGGCCAGATGTTCGGCCTGGAAATCCGCATCTACATGGTGCGCGTAAGCTACGACCAGAAGCCGTTCCGCCGCTCCATGATGCAGACCTGGGGCGGGCAGGTGTTCGCCAGCCCGAGTATGGAAACGCAAACCGGCCGCGATGTACTGGCGAAAGACCCGAACAATCCGGGTTCGCTCGGCATGGCGATTTCCGAGGCCGTGGAAGATGCGGCTTCGCGCGCGGATACCAACTATGCATTAGGTTCGGTGCTCAATCATGTGTTGCTGCACCAGACCATCATCGGCCTGGAAGCGAAGAAGCAGTTCGAGAAAGCGGGCGATTATCCGGACATGGTGTTCGCACCGTGCGGCGGCGGTTCCAACTTCGGCGGCGTGGCATTCCCGTTCTTCGCCGACAAAGCCGCCGGGAAAAAGGTGCGTCTGGTTGCTGTGGAACCGACTTCCTGCCCATCGCTGACCAAAGGCACTTACGCCTATGACTTCGGCGATACGGCGGGACTCACGCCGTTGATGAAGATGTACACGTTGGGTCACGACTTCATGCCGCCGAGCATTCACGCGGGCGGGCTGCGTTATCACGGCGATTCACCGCTAGTGTCGCAGCTCTATCACGAGGGACTGATCGAGGCTGTCGCCGTACCGCAACTGGCCACGTTCGAGGCGGGGGTGACGTTTGCGCGCGCCGAAGGCATCATCCCTGCGCCGGAATCCAACCATGCCATCCGGGCCTGTATCGACGAAGCACTACTTTGCAAAGCGTCAGGGGAGAAGAAAACCTTGTTCTTCAATCTGTCTGGTCACGGGCACTTCGACATGGCAGCCTACGACAAGTATTTCGCCGGACAACTGGACGATCACAGCTATCCGGAAGAATTGCTGCGCGCTTCGCTGGCAAACCTGCCCCAAATAGCTTGAAGAGATAGCTTTAAG
The DNA here is from genome assembly GCA_049792875.1 of Candidatus Sulfotelmatobacter sp. Lineage (GTDB taxonomy): Bacteria > Acidobacteriota > Terriglobia > Terriglobales > Acidobacteriaceae > Sulfotelmatobacter. The sequence continues at coordinate 568 of JBARBI010000244.1, read as the reverse complement.
GCAGGTGGAGGGTGACCTGACGGCCGCCCTTCACTGGCTGGACATATTCATGCGCCGACACTGCACCGCTTCGCCGATATGATTAGTCAGGACCTTTTCGCTGCCGGCCAGGTCGGCAATGGTACGTGCGACTTTGAGCACACGGTGATAAGCGCGCGCTGAAAGATTCAGGCGGCCGATGGCTTGGCGCAACAACGCTTCGCCCTGGGTATCGGGAGCGCACCAGGTTTCTATTTCGGTGACAGAGAGAAGGGCGTTCTGTTTGCCCTGGCGAGCAAGTTGCCGGTTGCGTGCCGCTTCCACTCTCGTCTGAATCGCAACGCTGCTTTCTCCGTCGGATTGCTTCAGCAAATCTTCCTGCGCCACGGCAGGAACTTCGATCTGGATGTCGATGCGATCCAGCAGGGGTCCGGAGATCTTGCCGCGATAGCGCGATACCTGGTCCGGTGTGCAGCGGCACTTGCCGTTGTAGTGGCCGAGATAGCCGCAGGGGCAGGGGTTCATGGCGGCAACGAGCTGGAACTGCGCTTTGAAATCCGCGCGGCGCGCCGCACGGGAGATGGTGATG
>JBARBI010000243.1:0-1751 GCA_049792875.1 Candidatus Sulfotelmatobacter sp. | reverse complement strand
GCCAGGCGCCGTCGAATATGCCGTTGCCGAGATCGCTCGTCAGACGGGCAAGCCAGCTCCCGCCGAGCATCCCGCCCAGGTAGCGCATCGGATTCTTGTCATGAACGCCGGCCCAGTAGGAGAGTGGCGCGCCGGGGATGAGGATTGGCCCGAAGACGTCGGGGCGAATGCAGGCGGCCATCATCGCGTGCCAGCCAGCCTGACAATTCCCGACGACGAAAGGCCGGCCTGGGGACTTTGGATGGAGTTCGCTGACCTTTTCGATAAAGACGGTGTGCGCATACGCCACATCCTCGACGCGCTGCCCGTCTACCGGCTCCGCTGTAAAGCCGATGAAATAGACCGGATGTCCGAACTTGAACGCGTCGCCGATCTCGCTGACCGGCTTGAAACCACCGATACCTGGCCCTTGGCCGGCGCGAGGGTCGATGACCACCACGGGCCGCTTGCGATCGTCGAGTTCGACGCCGGCCGGGGGAAGGACACGGACCAGCGCGTAGTTGACTGGTCGTGGTAGCGTGTCGCCTCGCAGCACAATCTCGAAATCATAGATCAGAACCGAATTGATGGTACGCGCTCGCATCTCCTCATACTGATTGCCGCGCCGGCGCAGAATGTCGAGGAACAGAATCGACCTTTGTGCGAAGTCACGCCAATAATCAAAGAGAGCAGTCGGCGCCAGCTTACTGATTTGTTCCTGCAATCCTTCCTGCGCATTGAATGATGCAGGAAACGTGGCTGCGGCAGTGGAAGAGTCGTTCACGGCTGGATTCTCCTTTTAGTTGCGGCAAGCGCCGGCTCGGTCAAAACCGTGGTCGCCATTTGTGGGATCTGCGTGAGGCGCCGATCACGCTGAGCGCCGGACCAACGCCAAAGCATGACGCGCAATCATCAGCTCCTCGTTCGTTGGTATGACATAGCAGGTGACGGCGCTGCCGATTGACGAGATGAGTGGCCCGTGTCTGGCGTTTGTCGCCGCATCGATTGCAACGCCGAGCCAGGACAATCTCGATCCGATATTGGCGCGGACGGGCGCCGCATTCTCACCGATCCCGGCAGTGAAGACGAGCCCGTCGATGCCGCCCATTACCGTGGCCAGCTCCGCCACCATGCGCGCGCAACGCAAGCTGAAGTAGTCCAGAGCGAACTCGGCTCTCGGATCCTTGCTCGCCAGAAGCTCGCGGATGTCGCTGCTCACGCCCGACAAGCCCTTCAAACCGCAGTCGTGATAGAGCAGGTTCTGAACCTGCTCGACCGACATGTGCTTGTTCTCGAAAAGATAGAGAACGACACCCGGATCCAGGCGCCCCGGCCGTGTCCCCATCGGCAGGCCATCGAGGGCAGTGAATCCCCAGCTCGCCTCGACGCTCCTGCCGCCGACCAGCGCGCACATCGAGCAGCCGTTGCCGAGATGGGCGACGACCACCCGACGCTCCGCCAGGTAGGGATCGGTTTCCTTCAAGCGGCCGGCGATGAACTCGTACGATATGCCATGAAAGCCGTAGCTCAGCACGCCCTCGCGGTGCAGCGCCTCCGGTATCGGCAGCCTCTGGAAGAGTTCGTCGTGGCCACGATGAAACCCGGTATCGAAGACGGCGACCTGAGGTATCTCGGGCAGCCGCGCGTTGATATACTCGACCGGCGCGAGCTCGACCGGCAAATGAAGCGGCATGAGCGGTACGATTGAACGCAGGTAGCGGAGACAATTGTCATCGATCATCGATGGCAGCGAATAACGCGTACCTCCGAAG
>JBARBI010000242.1:0-2095 GCA_049792875.1 Candidatus Sulfotelmatobacter sp. | reverse complement strand
GCCTCGTAAACCCCGACCCATATCGGCAACACCGTATCTCCCCCCACATCCTTCAACACCACAATCGGCATATTGGTAACAGGATCCATCATTAGTCCGCGGATTGTCATTTCAACTTCCATGGGGGCCCTCCTGCCATTTTCCCCTTTCTTATATCACCAATTCGCCCAGGAGGCTGTTGGGAAAGCTGCCTGTGACCACGACAGGGGCGTAAGCTCCGGCTTTAAGGTTCGCGCTGGGTGGAGCGGTGAAGTTCAGGGTCTTATTGTGGGTTGTGCGGCCGACCCACTGGGCCCGGGTTTCGTTTCTAGCTTCAACCATTACTTCACAGTTAGTTCCGATGTATTTCTTGTAGCGCGTGATCTGAATCTCGCGCTGCTTCGCCATTAGCACTTCCAGGCGGCGCGCTTTTTCCGCGTCGGGGATCGCATCTTCCAGCGTAAGCGAAGGGGTGTTCGGGCGGGGCGAGTACTTGAAGGCGAAAACGGCATCGTAGCCGACCTCGTCCAGCAAGCCCAGCGTTTCCGAGAAGTCCGCTTCCGTTTCACCCGGGAAGCCGACGATCACGTCGGTGGTGATGCTGATATCGCGCTTCGCGGCTTTAATCCACGCGATACGCTCCAGGTATTGATCTCGGGAATAAAGCCGCTGCATGGCGTCGAGCACCCGGGTCGATCCGCTCTGCACCGGCAAATGGACGTGGTCGCAGAGGGTCGGTGTAGCGTCGATGGCGTCGACGATGTCACGCCCGAAGTCACGCGGGTGAGACGTGGTGAAGCGCACCCGCCGGATGCCGGCGACTTCACCGACGGCGGCGAGCAATTCCGCGAAGGTGAGCTTCCCTGCCGGATCTTTATACGAATTCACGTTCTGCCCGAGCAACTGAACCTCGGTATAGCCGAGATCGGCCATCTGGCGCGCTTCGGCGAGGACTGAATTTGAAGTGCGGCTGCGCTCCTTGCCGCGCGTGTAGGGGACCACGCAATAGGCGCAGAACTTGTCGCAGCCTTCAATGATCGTGATATAGCCGCGGTGCGGATTGGTCCGGGCGGTGAATTCGGTCTCAAAGCAGGCATCGGTCTCGCGGTCGTCCAGCCCGGTGATTCGAACTAGGCTTTCGGTTTCCGGTTTCCGGCTTCCGGACTTCCCCGCTTGGAGCGTTGCGGTTTCCAACTGCGCCAGCATGCTCGGCAAGTTACGGTACGACGCCGATCCGCACACCAGGGACACATATGGCGCGCGCTCGAAAATCTTTTCGCCCTCCTGCTGGGCGACGCAGCCCAACACTCCAAACGTCTTGCCCTGGGCTTTGTACTTCTTGTAGTCGGCGAGCCGGTTGAATACCTTCTGCTCGGCCTTGTCGCGGATGGAGCAGGTGTTGTACAGCACCAGGTCGGCCTGCTCGACCGTCTGCACCTGCCGATACCCTTCCTGCACCAGCGTTCCCACGACCTTTTCCGAGTCGTGGACGTTCATCTGGCAGCCGAAGGTTTCGAGGTAAAAGGTCTTCTGCGGATTGCTCTGTGGAACCCCAGACATACTGAGAAGTATAACGCGAGCAGAGCTTCTGGCTTAACCTTCGGCCAACCGTAACACTGGGTTCGGCGCCTGAGCGTTTGGCGGCGCCCCGACTTCACTCATGATCTGGGGCAAGTGAGTTTACCGAGGCGTAGTAGCCCTTACGCGCATATACTCGCAGTTTGTGACCGTCTTTCTGGGCCGTGATGTCGATCGGGCGGTAACGGCCATCGCGCTCGAACTGCGCGGGCTTATAGGAAACCAGATAACGCCCCCGAAGGATTTGCTGTAGGTCGGCGAGGCTGCCGTTAAGTCGATGGATCGAACCTGGCATAAAAGCAGCTCCGCCCGTAAGTTCCGCCAAGGTCTGCAGAGAGTGGTCGCCTAGCAATGCGCTGGAATCTTCTTCCTCGTTGTCCCGGGTGCTCACAGTGTAGACCGCGACTTCTCCGTGTTGGGCGTGTTTGATTGCTTCCTTGAGCGGAATACTGCTGGAATTGTCCTCCCCGTCGCTGATGACCACCAGAATCCTCGCCACCGGTTCCGATTCCAGCCGACTGGCCAACTTATCCGCCGC
>JBARBI010000241.1:0-7194 GCA_049792875.1 Candidatus Sulfotelmatobacter sp. | reverse complement strand
ATCCCGTTCTAGTCGTTCACGGTGGCGCGTGGGCCATGCCCGATGACATGCTCGACGCCCACATCCGCGGCGTCACCAACGCACTGGCTGCGGGATGGCGCGTGCTCGAGCGCGGCGACGCTGCACTCGACGCCGTCGAGGAAGCCGTCGTCATCATGGAAGACGACGAAACCTTCGACGCCGGACGCGGCAGCTTCCTCAACCGCGACGGCCGGGTCCAGCTCGACGCCCTCATCATGGACGGAGCCACGCTGCGCGCCGGCGGCGTCGGATGCGTCGAGCGCTTGCGCAATCCCGTGCGCGCCGCGCGAAAGATTCTGAGCGAGAGCCCTCACGTGTATTTCGTCGGCGAAGGCGCCGAGCAGTTTGCCGCCGAACACGGCATCGCACTCTGCAAGAACGAAGACCTCGTCATCGCGCGAGAAGTAGAGCGCCTGCGCGAGTATCAGGAGGAGTCCGCGCAGCACGGCAACGATTTATTTGCCGGTTCTAACGATATGACTATTTCGCACGACACCGTCGGCGCGATCGCGCTCGACCGTAACGGCAACGTCGCCGCCGCAACCTCCACTGGAGGCACGCTGAACAAAGCTCCGGGACGTTTAGGTGACTCGTCCCTGATCGGTTGTGGCTGCTATGCGAACAACGAGAGCGCTGCCGTGTCCACGACAGGATGGGGCGAGCCGATCATGAAGCTGGTGCTCGCCAAGTGGACCGCCGACCGCATTCAGGCCGGCAATCTCCCTGAGTGGTCCGCGCAGGAAGCGATGAATTATCTGAAACAGCGCCTGAACGGCCACGGCGGAATCATTGTGCTGAACCCCGAAGGCCACATCGGCATCGCCCACAACACACCGCGCATGGCCTGGGCATACAAGACGGTCCACCAACAAGAAGCCGGGATTGAGCGCGGCATTCCCTAGCAGCGAATCAGCACGCCATCGCCGAATGCCTCAGGCCGCATTTGCCAGATCGATTCCAAATTTTTCTTTGAGCCTTCTCCCGATCCAATCCTCGGCGTCAGCAAGAGAGCGGAACGTCATCGTCTCCCATCCCACGCGTTCCACCAGCACTCCCCACATGCGCGCCAACCCATAGCCGTGATCTCGGGGAGAGGCCACAGCGAGCAGCACGCCCGGAACCGCGTTGGTGGCGATGTTGGCGTTCTGCGTAATCACCCGGGAAACCTCTGAATAATTGATGTCCATGGATTCGACCGCGCTCAGATCGATCAGCGCGTATCTCCATTTGCGGATCTCTTCCGGCGTGGCCAGGAACCCCTCATTGGCCACGAGAAAATCTTCGATGATCATGGCACCACTACAGTGGTAGATCACGCCCATGGCTTCATGCCGGACTTCAACTCGGATCGGCATAGGCTTAGTATATTCGTCGCTGTTCCACCACTGGAGCGGCTAACCAGCAGGCTGCGGAAAAACTCGGAACGCCCCACGTTTCCGTGGAAGAGCGGCCCTTCGTGGACGAGCGGCCCTTCAGGGCCGCGTAAAGCACATGGAATCAATGCGGGCTTTAGTCCCTGTGGTCGTCTGTGGCGTGGCAACGGACGTTTTCCGCAGCCTGCTAGACTAGGGGGCAGTTCGGGCTTTTCGAAAATAAGCGCCCTGGGCGACGCCATGCTTCTACAGCCATCCTTTGGTTCTCGCGATGCGCGCCGCTTCCACGCGATTGCTCGCACCCAACTTGCTGATCGCTTCCGAAAGATAGTTGCGCACCGTGCCGTCGGATAGCCCCAACTCGCCGGCGATGTCGCCGCTGGCCATGCCTTCGCCGGCCAGGCGCAGCACCTGGCGCTCGCGATCGGTGAGCGGATCCATTTCGCCCCAGGCTTCGGTCGCCAATTCCGGATGAATGACGCGCAGTCCCTGGTGGACGCGGCGCACCGCGTCCGCGAGTTCTTCCGCGCGCATGTCTTTCAGCAGATACCCCGAGGCTCCCGCTTCAAGGGCGCGGCGCAGATATCCGGAGCGGGCGAACGTGGTGACGATGACGACCCGCGTCCCAGTCCGCCGCCGCTTCAGCTCCGCTGCAACGTCGAGTCCGCTCATGTGCGGCATCTCAATGTCGGTGATGAAAACGTCAGGCTTGTGCGCGAGCACGGCCGCGAGCGCTTCTTTGCCATTGCGGGCTTGGGCGATCACGGAAATGTCGCCTTCGATTTCAAGCAATGCGGCCAAAGCGCCGAGCACCATCCCTTGATCTTCGGCCAGAACCACGCGAATCGTTTTGCGGCCTTCTTTTGTGCCTTCTCGGCTTGGGGGATTCAATTCTGGGAGCCTTCATCCCTCGACGCTACCTGCTTCAAGGGCAGGGTGATGGTCAGGGTCGTACCGGATTCTGTGCTGCGCTGAAGCGTGCCGCCGAGCATTTCGACCCGCTCGCGCATGCCGCGTAATCCGTTGCCTTCGCCGTTGGCGCTGCCCAGGCCGTCGTCGTGAATTTCCAGACGGCAGTTGCCGTTCTGCTGCTCGAGGCGCATGCGGCAGCTACGCGCCTGCGCGTGCCGCACGACATTGGTCACGGCTTCGCGCACGGCAAGAGAAAGCACGCTCTCCTGGATGGCGGGAAGTTGCACAGTCGTCGCGGCGTCGCATTGCACGCTCAGCCCGGCGGTTTCCAGCGTCAACTTGGCCTGAGCCAATTCCGCTGCAATCCCCTGGGAGCGATACCCGCGGATCGCGTCGCGCACGTCGCTCAGGGCTTGCCGCGAGATTTCCTCGACTTCATGGATTTCTTTTCCTGCCCGTTGCGGATCGCGGTCCATGAGTTTCCCGGCGAGTTCTGACTTCAGGGTGATCACCGAAAGAGTGTGCCCGAGGACATCGTGCAGATCGCGCGCAATTCGTTCGCGCTCCGCCACCTTGGCCAGATGCTCGATTTCCTCGTTCGCCCTCCGCAACTTGCGGTTCATGCGATTGCGCTCAGCGAAGAAAGTGTTTCCCGCGCCGATGATCACTGGAAAAAGTGCGGAGTAGAAAAGGGTCCAGCGGTTGATGTGCAGCAGCAGCCCTTCGAGGGCGCCCACAAGCCCGACCGTGACTAAGCCGACGACCGCCGCGGTCTTGGTGTCGACGCAAAACGGAAGCATGGCTGCCGCGAAAATAAAGAACGTGCAGGCGCCAGCATTGAAAGGCAGGAACAGCACTCCCAGAACCACCATCCCGACAATGTGCAGGACGGCTTTCGGGTTCTCGAGGCAGAAGAGTCCGAAGTATAGAAAGAGAAATACGGTAGCGCCCGCGATATCGAGAAACCAGATTCGCAGGCTGGCGTGACTCATAACCGGATCAACGAAAAAGAACCCGAGATAGACGACCCAGAGCAGAGGACTCCACCCGTGGTCCTTGTCCTTGAGGATCGTTCTCCAAGGCTTCAGCTTCCACGGACTACCGGTAGCACACGTTTTCTCCGGATCGAACACCATCAGCGGCATGCGTCTATTGTCACCCCTAGAGTCAATTCCGGCCACCGCCAAGCATCGGTCCCACGCCATACCAGATCAGCATAGCGGCGGGAATCAGCACCGTCAGCCATATAGCTCCGGTGAACAATGCAACCACACCCAGAAGGATCAGGACGACCGTCCATCCCATCGATTTTTTCGAGTCCACGCTCATGATCGACTCCTTGCGATGCAGCGCTGGCACGCCTGGTAATCTACCCGTACAATTTTCCCTGGTCGCGCTGAAATCCGATGCGAGCTATGCCCAGGCAAATCATGGTGAAAGCCAGCAGCACCTCCCAGTGCGTTGCATTCGATTCATGGCGCCCCGCGCCTACCACTCCCAGCGCCAGCTGCGACAGGTGATACGGAGGCAGCACCAGAGCGATCTCGCGAACAATTTTCGGCAGGAACAGGAAGGGCACCCACAATCCGCTGCAGAACGACATGGGCAGGTAAATCAGGTTGATGGTCGCGGGCGCCGAATTCGGACCGGTGAAATATCCGAGAGCCAGTCCCATGGCAGAGAACGGCAGCGACCCGGCCACCAACGTTGCTAACAACCGGACGAAACCGGCGAGAGGCATCCGCACGCCACCCAGTGCGAATCCCAGCGTGAACAGCGCCACTACAATGATCGCGCTGAAAATCATGCTGGTGATGACCTTGGCGGCGAAGTAGGCAAACGGCGGCATGGGGGTGGCGCGTTTGACCTGCAGCCATCCCAGGCCGCGATCAGAGGCCAGACCAGACGCCGTTCCAAACAGCGACGCACCCATCACGCCGAACGTGCCATAGGTGGCGATCAGATACGTGGGCACGCCGGTGCCGCCGATGGACTCTTTCGCGTTCAGCACCAACCCGAACAAGACATAGAACATGATCGGAAAGCTGAGCACCGACGCCGTGTACACGCGGAGGCGAAGGTTCTTCAGAAATTCGTATTTCGCTTCCTTCAGATAGATCGTCGCTGTGTGGCGCGGCGAGCGTTGAATTTGCGGGTTACTCAATGCCATGGTTGCAGTGCTCATCGCAATCTCCTCGAATGCTCGGGTAGCCGTTCAGTTGGAATGATTCCCTTCGCGTGCTGTGTCCTGCGTCAAAGCCAGGAACGCCTCTTCCAGTCCTGCGCTGGCCACTTCCAGGCCGGAGAGTTTCGCGTCGCGCACCAGCAGTTCGCGCACGACGGGCTCTGCCTCTACGGCATGAATCTCAACCGCTTCGCGATCTTCCTTAACCTCAGTAACGCCTCGAATCTGGCGCAGAGCATTCACGCTGAGGCTCGTGACACAACGAATTCGCTTGCCCGCCGTTTTCGCTTTGATCTCGGACGGAGTTCCCTCGGCAATGATTTCGCCCTGATTGATGACGGCGATGCGGTCGGCGAGTGCGTCGGCCTCCTGCAGATAGTGAGTCGTGAGCAGCACGGTCTTGCCGCGAGCAACCATCCGCCGAATTTCATCCCACAACATGCGCCGCGCTTCCACGTCGAGCCCGACGGTGGGTTCGTCGAGAAATAGCAAGTCCGGGTCGCCACAAATCGCCAACGCGAACAACACTCGCTGCCTCTGCCCCCCGGAGAGATCGCCAAACTTGCGATCGCTCAGTTTCTCGAGCCCGGAGGCCGACAGGACTTCCGCGGCCTCCATTGGCCTCTGGTAATAGCTGGAAAATAAATCGATATGTTCACGGACGCGCAACGTTTCCGGAACTCGTCCCACCTGTAACATGGCGCCCGTGCGCATCCGGTTTTCAGGATTCGTGGGATCGCCGCCGAACACGCGCGCTCTTCCGGAATCCGTAGGCATCAATCCCAGGAGCAACTTGACGGCAGTAGTTTTACCCGCGCCGTTCGGGCCGAGCAGCGCCACCATCTCGCCGGCGCGCACTCTGAAATCAACGCCGCGCAGCGCCCGGACGCTGCCATAGTTCTTGGTCACGCCCTCGAGGCTGGCGACGACCAGATCGGAGTTCGCTGTGTGTGCGCGCTGAGACTGCTCCAACGTTGCGATCATCTTGGCTCCTCCCGGCATGCCCGCCGTCTGGCGAAAATCAATTGATCGGTCCCGTCCAGTGATTGCATCTTCACCGAAGCACAAGGAACGCACCAGTGCCATCCATCACGCGGTGGGCGTGACAAATGTCACTCTTGTTTTGATCACTGGATTTCTAACCTAGAGAGAATTGAAGACCGGACGATCTGCCAAAGCGCCCCGGACCCATTCTTTTTCCTACCGGAGTATGTTACGAATTCCGAACAATCACCGTAAATCCACAACGCAGGGGGAAGCGCATGCTGCACATCGCGGCAGACGGTGAACCTTCGCTATAGCGCGTCTGGCGAGGCTCGGCGCATGTTCGGAATTCGTAACAGCACCCTAGGGCTCAAATTTTTGCATGAATCGCCACCACAACGCCTCTCGCCTTTGATATGATTCACCAACTTTTCTTTGGAGGCGCACCCATGCTACCGGCGGGAAAGAGCCTTCGTACGCTGCGCGAGAAACTCGGCCTCACCATGCGCGACGTCGAGAACTCGAGCGCGCGCGTTGCCGACAAATATCGCAACGACGAATTTTCCATTCCACCCAGCCGTCTTTCCGATATCGAGACCAAAGGTATTTTGCCCAGCATTTATCGCCTGTATACGTTGTCGGTGATCTACCGCCGCGACTTGCGCGAGCTGATGTCCTGGTATGGCGTTGACCTGAACAACATGACCGCCGACCTTGGCCTGGTTTCACCGCCGAAATCACATGTTTCCGATGCCCTCGCTGGAGTATCTTCCGTGCAGATTCCCGTGCGCATGGATCCCGGTTTTGACGAGCGCCGCACCACCAACCTGGGCCGGATGGTGGAGCAGTGGGGACTGGTTCCAATCGCCTACCTGGCGCAGTTTGCCAAAACCGATTTCACCTATGGCTATGTCGGCACGCAGGATTTCACCATGTATCCCATCCTGCCGCCAGGCAGTTTCATCCAGGTTGACGAATCCAGAAATAAGGTGGTGGAAGGCTCCTGGCGCTCGGAATACGAACGTCCCATCTATTTTGTCGAAACCCGCGATGGCCATACGTGCTGCTGGTGCAGCATGCGCCGCGAGGAAGTGATTCTGCAACCGCATCCGTTGTCTCCGGTTCCGGTACGAATCCTGCGACACCCGCAGGAAGCCGAGGTGCTGGGCCAGGTCGTGGGAGTGGCTATGAAATTGACCGAGTGGCACGCCCTCGATCCTTCTCCAGCCTCGAAAGGGCAAGCAGCACTGAATTAAGGTGGTGGGCGGCAGGTGAGTCCCGGCGCTCGCCGGGCAGCAAGTCCTCGAAGTGCTCCCGCATCGCCTCGACATAGGCTTCGGACGCAACCCCGTCGCTGCGGCTCGATTCATCCAGATCCTCGACCAAAGACGCCAGCGGCGCCCTTAAAATCCCCGCCACAATCTCGGCATGCGCCGTCCGCAGGGCTCGCTCCGACGATTCCGGCCCGTGGAGCAGTTCCATCCCCCAGTGTTCGTAGCGCCCTTGGGCGCGACGCAACGAAGCCAGATAAGCCAGCTTCCCCAGCAGCCCCGAAACGGCCGCCAGCGTGTTCTCCTTGACATCCTGCAAAGCTGATTTCAGGGTCATGTTTGTTACGAATTCCGAACGCTCAAAGGTTTGCGAACCCGTTGCATACCCCACCGCGCCCATGAAATTATCACGGTCCAACTCGCAGTCACAAGGAGAAAACAACCGTGA
>JBARBI010000240.1:0-7508 GCA_049792875.1 Candidatus Sulfotelmatobacter sp. | reverse complement strand
TCCTGCGCCTGGCGCTTGGTGCCCACGAACAGCACAATGCGGCCGTCGTTCGCCAGGTCCTGCACGAACTTCGACGCCTCTTTGAACATCTTCAGCGTCTTCTGCAGGTCGATGATGTAGATCCCGTTGCGCTCTCCAAAGATGTATTCCTTCATCTTGGGATTCCAGCGCTTGGTCTGATGCCCGAAGTGGACGCCCGCTTCGAGCAACTCCTTCATGGTAATGGTAGCCAATGAACCTCCTCTTTAGTCTGCATCCTTTGCGCCAGCCTGCCGCTCCGGATTGCCATTCCCGCCCCGCGCCCGAGCACGGGAAGAATTGAACACCTGAAACCAGCTATTGGCCCTTAAGCCTCTAGCTTTTAGCCAAATCAAAATCCGAACCAAAACAAATCCTTGTCATTCCGAGCGCAGGCGCTTTCCAGCCGGAGCGAGGAATCTCAGTCGCCACTGCACTCGCCCCAGAACAGCACCTTAGCGCTTCGAGAACTGGAACCGCTTGCGAGCGCCCTTCTGTCCGTACTTCTTGCGCTCTTTGCCGCGGGAATCCCGGCTGACCATGCCCTCGGCCTTCAGTTTCTTCCGCAGTTCCGCATTGAACTGCATCAGCGCGCGGGCAATGCCCAACTTCACCGCGTCGGCCTGGCCACGCACTCCGCCACCGAGCACACTGGCGATGATGTTGAACGAAGCCGCGGTCTCCGAAGAGGCCAACGGCGCCTTCGCCGCCGAACGCTGTGCCGGTGTCACGAAATATTCCTCAAAAGCACGTCCGTTCACCTTGAAATCGCCGCTGCCCGGACGCAAATACACCCGGGCAATCGCCGTCTTCCGGCGTCCCGTTCCGTAATACTGAACCAATTCAGCCATGTAGCTTTTAGCTCCTAGCTCCTAAGCTTCTGGCTCAAACCAGAAGCGGAGTTCCATAAATTGTCACGAAACCTTGTCATCCTGAGCCCAGCCGCTTTTCAGCCGGCGCGAAGGATATCAATCTCCTCGGTCGCCCAGCCGGGTGCCCCATTTCTCGCGCGTCCTCTGCGCGAGAAGTGGGGATGCTACGCCCGCACTTCCAGCTTCAAATCCTGCGGCTTCTGCGCCTGGTGCGGATGCTTGTCGCCCTTGTACACATTCAGCTTCGAAAGCATGTGCGCCGCCAGCTTGTTCTTCGGCAGCATGCGCTTCACTGCCGCTTCAATCACCGCCTCGGGCCTGCGAATCATGCGATTCTTGAAATCTTCCGTGCGCAGACCACCCGGATACCCTGTGTAGTGGTGATACTGCTTCTGCTCGGCCTTCACGCCCGTCGTCTTGATCTTCTCCGCATTGATCACGATCACGTGATCACCGGTATCCAGAAATGGCGTATATTGCGGGTTTTCTTTGCCCATGAGGATGCGCGCCACCTGTGAAGCCAGGCGCCCGAGCGTCTGCCCGTCCGCATCCACGACGTACCACTTGCGCACAATTTCCCCCTCTTTGGGGAAATAGGTTGACATCGGAACTCTCCCAGATTGAAAAAACTGCGAAAGAAGACCGCTCGTTGATTCCCCGGCGAGGACGCCAGGACCATCAGGCGGGCAACCACACGACTACCAAGTCCTTACGATAGCGTAATGTGCAAAGAATTGTCAACGATCTGTTCCTTCAAAACCGCCGGTGGTAAGGTAGCCGTCGGAGGTTGCTCATGACACTAGTCCCCAAGATTTTTGCTGTCTTGCTGACCCTTTCTTTCCCGGCCCTCGCGCAACCCGGTGGCCACGAAAGCGGCGGCCATGCAGTAGGTGGCGGTTACGTTCCTCATCATGGCCCCCCTCCCTCGCATGGCGTGCCGCACGAAGCTGCGCCCAAGGCCTCCTATCGCGACTATGAAGGTCACCCCGAAGCCCCTCACGTCCACCACGACGGCGGGTGGGTAGGGCACGACTACGGCCGAGACGAGCCCCGCTTCCACCTCGTTCACCCCTGGGAGCATGGCCACTTCTCCGGCGGCTTCGGCCGCGGCCACGTCTGGCGCATCGGGGGTGGTGGCCCCAGTCGTTTCTGGTTTGGCGGCTTCTACTTCGCCGTCGCGCCTTTTGACTTCGCCTTCTGTAATGACTGGCTTTGGGATAGCGATGACGTCGTAATCTACAAAGACCCCGACCACGACGGTTGGTATCTCGCCTACAACGAAAGACTAGGCACCTACGTCCACGTGCAATATTTAGGAGGACAATAAACTTAGGATCAAAAAACGCAAAGGGCGAGACGAATCACCTTGGTAGCGCCGGCATCCTGCCGGCTCTAGGGTGGGCGTCTCGCCCTCGCAGCCTTAGGCGGCCGTGATGGCGCTGCTACTCATACGCTAGCGCGTCAATCGGATCTCTCTGCGCAGCCTTGAACGCCGGGTACAACGCCCCCGCCAGCGCCCCCACCACCGCAATCACCGACGCTCGCACCGCCCACTCGTTACTCCAGTAGAGGTCTAACACGGGCTTTTCGAACATGATCACGCGGCGGGTTACCAGGCTAATGATGATTCCCCCTATGATCCCCGCAACTGCCAGCAGTACGGTTTCTCGCAACACTACGTTCACGATGTACCATTTGGAAGCACCCAGCGATTTCAGAATTCCGATCTCTCGCGTCCGCTCCATCACCGCCGTGTACATCGACTGGAAGATCACCAGGAAGCCGACCACTCCCGCCACCCAAATTACGACTTTGATCGCAAGATCAAACCCTGGAAGATTATCGGGCGTCATCATTGACAGATATTCCGACATGGATCGAACTGCGTACTTTTCCATTCCCGGAATCGCCTGAATTGCCTTCGTGGTCTCATCAATGCTGGCAGGATCATCCAGCTTGAGGTAAAAAACAGACGCTCGGCCGTCCGCTCCAATGAGATCCTGCATGGTGGTCAACGGTAAGAACTTGCGCCCGCCTTTCCCGTGGGGGACGATTCCGCAGATGCGGAATGAATTGTTCAGCACGTCGACTGTGTCGCCAACGTTCTTGTGATTCATGCCAGCATAGTAATCATCCACGATGGCATCGTTTGGCCCTTGGAAGGGGCCGCCCGAGAGATAGTGAAACGCGGGCGACAGTTGGTCATAACTCGCCAAATCGATCCCGTAGTCGACTTCCAAAGGCTTCTGACTGAACGCCCAAATCACTGGCGCGGCTGTGACTACATGCGGTACGCGCCGCAACACATCGCCCACCTTCACCGAAATCGGAGCTCCCGACATGGCCACCAGCCCGGAAGATCCCGGCGGCATCACCATTAAATCTGCTCCGACCCCGAGCTGGCTTTTCTTCGACCCGTTCAGCAATCCGTAGAAAAGCGCCACCACCATCAGGATCATGGTGACTTCCAGCGCAATCGCGCTTGTCGCAATGAACGACCGCGTCGGCCGGTGCACCAGGTTGGCGACAACCATTTTGTTCATCATGTTGATCTGAGACGCTTGCTTCGGAAAACTGCGGGTGCCCCATCCTAGCCGCGCCTTTTGCGGCTAGGGTGGGGATCTTGACTCTAAGGCCGCATTACACCGGATGCCCTACTGTTTTTTCCCCAGCGGCATCGCCAGGCTTGATTGCGGACGGTCCAGATGGACGACCACCGCTCCATTCGGTTGTTCCAGTACGAATTGATCATCCGTGAGCGGCTTATTAATGTCCAATTTCAGCAGGTTCAACGTGATGTCGTACTCTTCCTGGGGCCGAAAGATCTCAATCCGGGAGGGGAAGCTGAAGCCGTCGTAGTCCTTGTATTCGGCGTAGCGGGCGTCCGTCACCACTTTGTTGTCTTCGTCGTAAATGTACTGCCGGTGCGGTTTCAGATCGGTTCGCCCGAACACAATCTTGCGCGACAGCCGCCAGCCCTTGTCGTATTTCTGGATGATCGTCAGCTCGTAGTCCTCCTGCAGGACGCGATTTCCCTTCGCATCATGCAGCATCTCGTAGTCGTTCTCAATCACCGCAATCTCGCTATTCGGATCAATGCGGCGGATCAGCAGCGCCTCGTAGATATTCTGCGGGCGAATGTTTTCCATGGGCTGGTCGGTGTTGGGCGTCGCCACATCGTTCTTGCCGATCACGAACTTGTTCCGGGGCGGGATCCACAACCGGAAGTCCTGGCCGTCGCTGACCATGTCAAACGCCGTGGTGCGCACGATGGGCATCAACCCGATCATGTGCAGCGAATCCGGCGTCCGCGCCAGAATGTAGCCCCGGATTTCCTTATAGTCGGTAACGTGCCCCTTCTTCATGCCACCGGCCGAGGTGTCGATGTCCACCGTCGCCTTTAGCGAGTGGATAGACTCCGCCTGCTCATTAATGCTGTCGATCAACCCCTGCTGCGTGGACTCCTTGAGCGGGGCTTTCGAATACTGGTCCTCAACTGGACGCCTGCGGAACAGGCAGCCAGTCGCGGGCAGCAATGAAACCAACAACGCTAGGATCAAAAAGGGCGGGCTACGTCTCATGCAGATATAGGAATGCCTCTCAAACATTTGAGTATACAGCCCCAAAAAGGTTGCAATAAGACCGGGGGCCAGATTTACTCTTCCCTGGTAAACATCTTACGGCAAATCAACCACTTACTAAAGTAAACTCCCCTGCAAAATCCTGGGGTACAACCGCTTCGACCATCGTCTAAACTGTCTCTACTGTGCGCAAGATTGTCTGGCTCATCCTGGTCGCAGTGCTTGGGGCTGCCGGATGGTTCGCCTGGGCCGTGCTCACCCCCTCCGAACTTTCCGGGCAGGTGTTTGTCATGCTGCGCCCGGGATATTCCACGCACCGCATCGCCGCCGAACTGAAAAACGCCGGGATCATCCGCAGTGAACAGGCCTTCGTGCTCTGGCACTACGTTCACCGCAAGCGCTCCCTGAAGGCCGGCGAATACCTGTTCGACAAGAACTCCAACATCATCGACATTCAGAAGCGTCTGCGTCGCGGGGACGTCTATTTCCGTACCGTCGTCGTGCCCGAGGGCTACACCATGTTCGACATCGCCCGCGCCGTGGAAGCCGCGGGCCTCGGCCCTGCCGACGACTTTCTAAAAGTGGCGCAACACGACACCGCCCTGATTGCAGACCTCGCTCCGGAAACGCGCTCGCTTGAGGGATATCTCTTCCCCGACACCTACGAATTCTCGCGCCTGATGACCATGCACGACATGGCCGCGGCCATGGTTAAACAGTTTCGCCAGGTCGCGCACCTGATCAGTCTGATCCCGGCCACCGGCGACCCCAAACAAGCCAGGTTGAGAGTAGTCGCGGATCCCTCCCCGGCCCCGCCCGAAGCCGGGGCATCCAGTGACGTCGAGCGCACCGTCATCATGGCCTCGATCGTTGAAAAAGAAACCGCAGTCGCCGAAGAGCGCCCGCTGGTGGCCAGCGTCTACTACAACCGGCTTGCCAAAAACATCGCCCTCGACGCCGACCCCAGCATCATCTACGCAGAACTTCTGGCAGGAACCTACCAGGGCGCGCTGCACCACGCGGACATGCAGTTTCACTCCCCCTACAACACCTACCGAAATGCCGGACTTCCGCCCGGCCCGATTGGCAATCCTGGTCGCAGCGCCCTCGAAGCCGCCATGCATCCTGCGCAAACCGACTACTACTATTTCGTTGCCGACGCCCAAGGCCACCACCGCTTCGCCCACACCCTCGAAGAACACAACAAGAACGTAACCGCATACCGAAAAGCCATGCGCGGACACTAACTGTCCATGTGAGAACTATTTGTGTGAGATCTGTCTGTGTGGGAAGTGTTTATGTGTGAAATGTTTATGTCGGAAATGTTTATGTATGCTTATGTGGGGAGGGCTGCCGTCGGCCGTCCGCGGAGCGCAGCTCCGCTAGGCCTGGGGAACGCTCCGAGTCAAGGATTCAGCTTCGTGGACCTGAAGCACGGTTCTCCATCCATCCTTGCAAGATCAAGACTGCTGCCATCCGATCCACAGCCTTCCCCCGCTTTTCGATCGACAGATCCGCCTCCCGCAACAAACGGTTCGCCTCCACGGAGGTGAGCCGTTCATCCCATAGATGCACCGGCAACCGAAACCTCTTCCGCAGTTCCTCGGCAAAGACTTGCATCTTGTCGGACTGAATCCCTTCCGCCCCACTCATCCGCAAGGGCAGCCCCACCACAATCTCCCGCACGTCGTACTGCTGAATCACACGCTGCAGATGTTCAAAGTCGTGACGCTTGGTCCTGCGCTGTAAGGTTTCCAGGCCCTGAGCGGTGATCCCCAGGGGGTCTGACACCGCGACGCCGATTCTCCGGGAGCCCACGTCGAGGCCAAGAACCCGGCCCGCGGGAAGCGCCCGCGCCTTGCCCTCTTGGGCCGGTTCGTCGAAAACTGAGTTTTTCTGGTCAGAGTCCACGGGCCGATTATATTCGCCGAAAGCGGGTTAACACGCCTTCCGCAAAGACGATCCGCCGCGAATCCGCTCCGCCGACAGAGGAAAAAGGCAAAGTCGGGATGTCTGCCCCGGAGGCCTGACGCCCGAGGGCCCTGTCAAAATATGCTAAGGTTCTGCATTTACACAACTTAAGGCAACGTGACGAGTCAGGCCCCGGCCCCTCAGCCCTCCTTGCTTTCGCCCCGTCCGCGGAGTAGCATAGCTGCAGGACTGTTGCAAGCTTTTCCCCACGAACCTCGCCTTCCTTGGGTGCCTACATATGAACGGTACGGACTTGAATTTCCATATCGGAGACAAGGTCGTCTATCCCAATCACGGCGTTGGCGTTATTGAACAGATTAGCAGCCGGTCGGTGGGCGCGACGGTCGAGAAGTTCTACCTGCTTAACATCAAAGCCAGCAGCCTCAAGGTCATGGTGCCCTGCCAGAACGCGGGCAGCGTCGGGCTGCGCCGCGTCGTGCGCAACGGCGAAATCCAGAAGGTCCTCGACGCTCTCTCGGTCCACGAAAACGGAAGCAACGGCGACTGGAAAGACCGGTTCAAGGAAAACTCCGAACGCATGCGCACAGGTTCGCTGCTCGAGGTGGCCGGAGTCCTGAAAAGCCTGATCGCCCTGCATCAGGCCAAACCGCTTTCGTTCCGCGAGAAAAAGATGCTGGAGCGGGCCCGTTACCTCCTGGTCAGCGAATTAGCCATGGCCCGCAACTGCGAAGAATCCAAGGTCGAGGAGATCCTGACCAACGCCCTGGCGAAGTGCAAACTGCGCTTTCCCGAAGCCTCGGAATTCCAAGCTTAGTTCCCCTGTCGTGCTGAGCGAAGAACGAGCGGCGCGAAGCGACGGTCGTTCGAGGTCGAAGCATCCCTGCCCTAACCCGATTTTGTCGGACTCACCCTTGATCCTCGCAAAGTGCAAGACAAACTGACCTTGAATTCCTCCGTGTCCTCAGTGTCCGCGTGTGATTGAATTGTTTTGATCGCGTACAAAGGAAAACACTCAAGACGCGCTCTCCCCGCAACTCCGCGCCCGCTCCGAGAAATGGCGGAATCGACAAGCCGCATACTCTATTGTCCTCGCCCTTGCTCCGCA
>JBARBI010000239.1:0-4564 GCA_049792875.1 Candidatus Sulfotelmatobacter sp. | reverse complement strand
ACCGTGACCTGCTGACCCGCCTTGACATCTACAGGGCCGGACCAAATTGAGTTTCCTTCCCGCGTGACGGTCACTTGGTAGTTGCCAGGCTTTACGAGGAGGCGCTGGTGCCAAATCCAATTCCAGTCAAACTCGTCGACGTGGCCCACGAAGTAGTCCGGTGTCGTACCGTTGAGCAGGACTGCGGCGCGCGGGTGGCCTTTGAATTCGATATCTCCGAATGGGCCCGATACTTTCTCGCCGGACGCTTGCAGGTCTATGCTGATGTCGGTAGTCTTCTTGGAATCGATGCGCACCTGTTGCGTGTTAGGGATGTAGCCGTAGTTGTGAACGCTGACCTCGTGAGAACCGGGCTGGAGATCGATCGTCTGACTGCCATCCCGGATCGCTTTACCATCCACGAATACGTATGCTTGTTGGGGGCTAACATGTATTTTCAGCCTGCCATCGCTTTCGTTGCCTTGTGCGAAGGCTGACGATGCAACCAATAAGAAGCTGACGGCAATCAGGAACGCGAAAAACGATGGAACTTTTGGGAACGTCATAAGGGAATCTCTCCTTGTTCAGCACATTGACGTACGCCTCAACACCAACCCTTTGTCGCCCAGGGTGTTGCGATGGTACTCAACGAGACTCAATTGCTGCCTCCGATAACTTCGATTCATGGCCA
The DNA here is from genome assembly GCA_049792875.1 of Candidatus Sulfotelmatobacter sp. Lineage (GTDB taxonomy): Bacteria > Acidobacteriota > Terriglobia > Terriglobales > Acidobacteriaceae > Sulfotelmatobacter. The sequence continues at coordinate 3,894 of JBARBI010000239.1, read as the reverse complement.
GTACGATGTCGTTGCATCGTGCAACGATATAATGACGCTCAGAAGAGCGTTCTCATGTCGGGTCGCAAACCCCAGGCACAAAGGCGCGCGAGCCAGCCCAATCAAGGCGACGGTCAGCATGCCGTTGCTCGTCTGCGTCAATGACACCTTCGACGCACTCTAGTAGTTGCGCGACTCGCATGGGTTTTGCGATGAACGCCCCCACTCGTGCCCGGAGTTCCCACGGGGGATCTGACCCGGATATGAGGACCACCGGCGGAGCGGCCCCCAGCAACCCTAACTGTTTGACTACGGCTGCCCCATTCATCCCCGGCATCTCGTAGTCGAGGATCACGCAATCAACCTCGCGGTGCTTAAGTACTTCCAGCCCGTCCCACCCATTCGAGGCGAGTATCACTTTGTACCCTTGTTCTTCGAAAACTCGGCCGTAAAGCTGAAGGACTGGGTCAGCATCGTCGATGCAAAGAATTGTCTTGTTCATAGCCTCTCCTATTAATCGCTGGGTACTGCTCGTAGCCGGCGGCGGACGCTCCAGACCACTCTGAACGAAAGCCGGTTTCTCGTCCTGCGGTTCTGCCAACTAACCTGGCTCTCCAGAGCGCCCGCACTATCCGACTCCGGCCCTCCTCGAAGCTGTACCCACCACCTCTGCCTCAGCACGCAACCAGTCTTCCTGAGCACGACCGCCTTCGCGTCCCCGTTGTTCGTACAATTCGTACGCACGCCGACGAACGGTCTGCTCCATGTGCAAGAGCAGGGGAGAGGGGGCATCTGAATTTGAAGCTCTGCGGATAGGCGTAACGCTGGAAGCTATCTCCTTCTGACTTGCAACAACCGCAATCTTTCCTGGTTCGACCTTATTCCTATGATGTTTTGACATAGATCAATCCTCACTTCCTCTTGAGGTGGGCTTCGCCGCTCCAGACCGTTCTGATTTGGAGCTCTAGATTATTTCGATTTGGAAAATGATCATGAGAGCCGCCGTCGATGGCCGCAACAGCGCGAACGTGGCTCATGGACAAATGGGCCCGCGGCCGCGCGAGGCTCTCTCGAACGATCAGCAGCGAAGGGCGAAGAGGTAACCGGGAGGGGACGATCGAAGTGAGAAAACACCATTAGATAGGATGAACCGCAAAGAATGGCGGACCGCCAAACGACAGCCCAGACTTTGTAAGGCTGCCAAGGCCATCACGAGCCACATCTTGAGTCTTGTTTGGACAGACTGCAGAGCCGTCACCGGTCCATGCACCGCGGAGTAAGGACCATGCACCGCCGGGAAAAACAGTACAGCGGCAGCACATAGTATCGCTATAACCGCGAATTCGGAACTTAACTGTTGAGAAAACATCTATCGACTGCCATTCGGAAAAACGTGACAGAGTCTGAAGGACTCAAGTAGTTGGATCGAGTCAAAGGCGAAAAAGGTTGGCTGGCCTTCCCGATTCTTTAGACGAGCTGTAAGAGATGTCCTCCTTTATGGTATATCGTGATACGATATACGCCAGACGGGCTGGCAATCGATCGTCAGAGAGGACGATGGACCGAGCTGCTCGAAAATGTGGCATGCAGGTGCCGAGTGCCAAGTTCGCGACACGACTCACAATGCGCTGCCTGACTCCGATTCAGCTTTAGGGAAGTGCTCTGCCACCCAGCAAACGGGGAGATCCAACCTAGGTAACGGGCAGTTCTCTTCGCGGAGCTGGGGTGACTGGAAGGTGGGGATTCGGCCCGGCATCACTCGGGCCAACGGAGGACCACAATGCGTGCTCTCGCTTTCTGCTTTCTGTTGATTGGCCAATTGACGCTACCAAGTTTGGGCCAGCAGTCGGCCTCCAGCGAACAACCCGCCATGGCCCCCTGCACGTTTGATGATGGCAAACAGATGTCCGTCCAATACAACAACTCGGCTGCAAAAGCCGAGGAACGGCTTCACCGTGGGAAACCTTGGGAGCCCGGGGGAGCGCCCATGGTCCTTTTCACACAGACTGGGCTCATTCTTGGTAACGCGGAGATTAAGGAAGGGGCTTACAGCCTCTACGTTATTCCCGAAAAAGAAACGTGGACCCTGGTGGTAAACAAAAATGTGACCGCCGGTACCAGTTACGATCAGAAGCAAGACCTGGCGCGTGCTCCGATGCAAATTGGCCAAGTCGAGAGTCCCGCTAAGCCGCCTCAGATTGTGTTTGGCCACACCGCCCCAAAACAGTGCAACATGCGCTTGTATTATGAAACAACGTGGGCGTGGGTGGAATTCAGGGAGAGATGAAAGGTCAACAGCCATTCAACTCTTTCGACCCCCTGTCGCTGGCGATCTGATTTAGTCCTATCCCCTCGCCGTGTAGTCCTCCACACACCGCCCGGCAAGCTACTGCGTGCGCTGTGGCGCCGGCCGTGAAGCCACATCCAAGGCATACGCGATCAGTCTGCGGACACTTTTCGCCAGTTCCACAACTTCGCCTTCGCCGCGGACTTCAAAATCGATCTGAAAGTTTCCCGACGCCGCCTGATCCACTGCTTCCTTAAGATCAAGCAAAGGTTTTACCACCTGGCGCGGCAGGACGAAACTGATCCAGACACTCAGAAGAAATGTCAGCCCTGACACGATACTCAGTACCCATTCCGCACGAAAAAGGAGATGTCGCGCTTCCTGGTGATCTCGTTCAACGCGAGCCCAACTCCGGCTTTCCAGTTCGGATGCTCGTTGCAGCACCTGCTGGCTTGAGGCCAAGAGACCGGGCGTAACACGGCGTAAAGTCGGATCTCCGGCTTCCAGAGTCCTCAGGATTTGGAGGTCGAAGGAATCAACCTGACTGCGCAGGTCCTCGATTAACTGAGAACGAGTCTTGTGCCTGGCTTGTCTCAAAAGCTCATTCAAATTGTTTTCGTAAGCACGCACTACCTCACTGGCTCTCGCGATGGGTGTACCTCCTGGCGTTTCTGTCAGAGACACCGCATCCGCAAATTGCTGGCCATACAGAGTCACATTCTCCAGTGCCTGCTGGGTGGCAGACTGTTCTCCTGATGCAAGATCGCGAATTTCTCCCAGCGCTCGTTTCACTCCTGCGAGTGACTCTTGGTTTGCCTTAAGGTATTCCGGATCGCGAAGCAGGAAGTAGTTGCGCTCGGCACGCCTGGCATCAAGCATTTCGACAGACGCCTGCTCGGCCCGTCTCGCGACGGGAGCGTCTACACTGACGATGCGGTCCACAATCACACCCATCTCGTACAGGTAGTAGACTGCGAGAAAAATGACAGGAACGAGAATCAATCTCACGATGGCTAAGCTATAGGCAACTCTTCGCCGGAGGGAGCTACCTGGGGAAACTATCTTGAACGATTTTCGCAATCCTAGTTCCACGATGCCCTCCACTGGAAGATTCTCCCAACAAGTTATCGCCCAAAAGGGTGCATCGTCGAGAGTCACGTCTCCTTGGGCTTACCTTCGCTCAAACCTGAAACAGGAAAAAGATGCCTAACCCAGTCAAGGCCAGCCCATACCAGCGCTCAAGCTTCACGGCTCGCGTGTGGATGGCCAGCCGGGCCCCTAAGTGAGAGAACGGCATCGCGCCCAGCGCCACCAACCCGGCGACGAGCCAGGAGATGTGACCGAGGTAGGCGTGAACGATTGTGCCCGGTGCGGCCAGGACGGAGGAAACGGCCAGCGAACAGGCGAACGCTTTTTTCATAGGCTGCCTGAGGAATTCCGTGTAACAGGGAACCAGGAGAAATCCCCCCGAGTTTGCCAGTAGCCCCGAAATCAACCCGACCAGAGCCGAGACCGTGATCAGCCGAACTCGCCAATAGGATGGCCGCAGTCCTTCAGGATTGTCCGCTGCGGCTTTGGCAAGAGATAGGTCCTTGGGAAAGAACAGGAACTGGATGCCGAAGCCCAGA
>JBARBI010000238.1:0-3201 GCA_049792875.1 Candidatus Sulfotelmatobacter sp. | reverse complement strand
TTGGCTCAATGAGGACCTCGTCGACTTTCTTCTGACGCTCTACGTCAACGCGGGTAAGGGTCCCCACATCCGGGACGGCGTCGACGGCCCGATCGCCTGGTCGACGAAGGTGTTCCCCTACATGGCGACGCCGAATCGTCCGGAGGCTGCCTCATCATGATTGTCGAACGGCCGCTCACCGACGGCACGATTGCCTTGCTGAATCTCAGCGCCCAGGTCGACGCAGTGGAGCCGGAGGTCCGGCTTGGACTCGCCACGGTCGAAACGCGCGCAGGACTCGTCGAATTGATCCTGTTGCGCGGTATGATCGTTGGCCGCATTGCCGATTACGAGAGGGCGGAAGAGATCGCCGAGCAGCTCGTGCGCGGCGAGTCCGCCGACGCAAAGGCTTTGCTCGCACGCGCTCGAACGCGCGCCTGCTTCCATCGGTTTAATGACGCCTTGTCCGACATCGATTGCGCCGAAGAGCTCTCGCTCGATGCCCAAATGGTCAACGGCGAGCGGGCGGCAATCTTCCAGGCCCTCGGCCGCTACGATGAAGCCCTCGTCCTGCGCGAGGAAGCCGCAACCCGCCAGCCGAGCTTTGAAAATGTTGCGGCCTTGGTCGGACTGCACGCCGAGCGGGGCGAAATCGAGACCGCAGAACAGCGGTACTCGGAAAGCCGCAGCCGATACCGCGGCGTGTCCCCGTTTCCACTCGCTCTACTAGCCTTCCAGATGGGACTTATGTGGATGAATCAGGGCGAGCTCGAGGATGCACGCGGCTCATTCGAAGCCGCACTGCATCGCGTGCCCGCTTACGCGCCAGCGCGCGGCCATCTTGCCGAGGTCGAAGCCGAACTCGGTGAAACCGATTCCGCAACGGACCGGCTGCAGGGGCTGGCATTGTCCTCGGACGATCCTGATTACGCTGCGCAGCTTGCCCGCATCCTTGCTGATGTTGGTCATCACACCGAGGCCCGGCATTGGTCCCGGCTGGCCGCGGCGCGCTTTGACGAGCTGATGGCGAGAAGACCGGAGGCCTTCGCAGACCATGCCGCCGAATTCTGGCTCGCTGCGGGGGGCGATCCGGACAAGGCGCTCCGGTTCGCAAAAATGAATGCCGAGATTCGCAACACGCCGCGCGCCCGCGCCCTGCTGGCACAGGCCGCTGGTGCAAAAGCAACTCTTCACCATGCGCCAACAAACTGAGCGCAATCATAATGGAGCTTTCTCATGAAAGGCGCTGATCTACTTGTATCCTCACTGGAACACGAAGGGGTAAGCACATCTTCGGAGTCCCTGGAGAAGAAAATCTCGATGTTGTCGAGGCGCTGCCCCGATCGAGCATCAAGCTGGTCGTGACCCGCCATGAACAGGCGACGGCCTTCATGGCGGCCACCCATGGGCGGCTGACCGGCAGAGCCGAAGTTTGTCTGTCCACGCTCGGCCCTGGCGCGCTCAACCTGACGACCGGCGCTGCCTATGCTTTGCTGGGCGCCATGCCCATGATCGTGATCACGGGCCAGAAGGGCATTCTGAGCGGTAAGCAGGCGCGCTTCCAGGTCGTGGACATCGTCTCCGCCATGACGCCCCTGACTAAGATGGCCCGTCAGATCGTCAGCCCGACAACGATCCCCTCCACTGTGCGGGAGGCCTTCCGGGTCGCGCAAGAGGAGCGACCAGGTCCGGTTCATCTGGAGCTGCCGGAGGACATCGCCGCGGAGGAGGCGCCCGAGATTTCGCCAGTGCCGCGGCACACGATCGCGCTGCCGGTCGCCCACCCTACAGCGCTGGAGCAAGCGGCCGAGATGATCCTTCGCGCTGAGCGGCCCCTGATCATGCTGGGCGCGGCGGCGAGCAGTCCGCACTTGGCGGAAGCCTTGTCAGAGTTCGTGAGGCGCCTGCAAATCCCATTCTTCAACACGCAAATGGGCAAGGGCGCGGTTGCCGGCGGATCCGGGCTCTATATGGGCACCGCCGCCCTGTCGGAGCGCGATTACGTCCATGATGCGATCGCCAGATCGACGCTTCCCTCGGTATGACCAGCCCGAACCAGCGCGCCGCCAGGTCGCGCTCGCAAGCAGGGCACATGCCCCTTGCCCACGATGATGTCGGCGGGGGTCGCCCTGTCGTCGATCGCGACTAGCACCGTGCGGGCGCGGTCGCACGCAGAGGCGCCGGTGGTGATGCCGATGCAGGCGTCGATGTGCGGCGTCGGTGTCGCATCCGGGCCAACATCCTTGCCGGGCAGCTGATCGAGATTCAAGCGCTCGCAAATGGCCGCCGACAGGGCGAGCCCGAGGATGCCACAGCCGTTGTGCACGATGAAGTTGATCGCTTCAGGCGTCACCCTCTCTGCCGCGATTTGCAGGTCGCCCTCATTCTCGCGATGCTCGTCGTCAACGAGCACAATCATTCGTCCCGCACGCATTTCGTCCAAGATTTCTTCGATGGGAGAAAAGCCGTCACGAGTTTCCGGCGCTGTGGTTTCGTCAGGCCACGGGCCGACCGTCGGCGGCAGCCCAAAAGCGCGACGAGTTAGGTCCAAGAGTGCTTTATTCATGATTGCACCCGACATTCCTGATCCGAAAATATTCAGGCGAAAACAGCCGATTGGTTCGCGCAAGGAGCTACTTCGACGGATAGGTGTAGAATCCCTCGCCGGATTCAACGCCGAGCCTGCCTTTGTCGATGTAGTTTTCCTTGAGATAGCGCGCCAGACGTTACTTGTTCTCATTGCCCGCCGCGTCGATGTCGTAGACGGTGCGCAAGCCGACCATGTCAAGGATTTGGAACGGACCCAGCGACGAACGGGTCGCAATTCGCCACGTCTTGTCCACCGTCTCCGGATCGGCGACGCGTCCGTTAGCAGCTGTACCGCATCGTCGAGAAACGGGGTCAGAAGCGAGTTGAGGACGTACTTGGGATGTTCTTTTTTTGAGTTCAATCGGAACCATTCCGATCGCGGAGGCGAAGGCGACGATCGTGCGATAGACGTCCGGGTCCGTCTTCGGGGTGCCATCACTACGGCGGTGTTCTGAATCCAGATCTGATTGGCGAAGTGCAAAGCCAGGAACCTCTCGGGCCGACCCGTTGATTCCATCAGGTCGCTGGGCAAAAGGGTCGACGTATTGGTTGCGAAGATGGTTTTCGCCGGCGCCGCCTTGCCGATCTTGCGGTAGATATCCCGCTTGAGCTCAAGGTTCTCGGGAACGGCCT
>JBARBI010000237.1:0-3761 GCA_049792875.1 Candidatus Sulfotelmatobacter sp. | reverse complement strand
AGGCAACCCTGTTAGGGGTTACTGGATCTAGCCCTTTATTAAATACTCTTAACAGAGCAGGACATTTCAAGCGTATTTTGTGAATCTCATCGCCCTGTACTGATCTCGATAGAAGTGTTCCCGTTCGCCACTCAGGAAGAGGAGTGCTCCGAATGGATAACCCGACGATTCGCAAAGCCCCTGCCGAGTCACGATCCGCATCATTTCGAGTCATCCGTCACCATGGCATCGTTTTGCTGCTGCTGATCGCGCTTATCCCTGCAACGTGCGACGCCCAAAAGCCGCTTCAAGCTAAGACGCTGGGTTCCGAGCCAGTACCAGAACCCGCCGTACCCGCGATTCTCGCCGCCTTCGACAAGTACGAGGTCGTTGCCATGCCAGAGGGTGAAGGCTGGCAGGACCAGGGCGATTTCATCCTCACCCTGATCCGTACTCCAACCTTTCCCGACCAGGTGAATGATATTGAAGTCGAGTGCGGCAATTCTCTTTATCAGCCCATCTTGGACCGTTATATCGCCGGAGATGAGGTGCCCTTCACGGAAGTCCGGAAAGTCTGGCGTGTAGTCGATCATCTGAAACCGTAGTTTTTTGAACGTCGGCCGGAGTGGCACAACAACATCATCATCCGCTGATTTTGTCTACTTGATTTGGCCCCTTTCGCGCGTCTGAATTGGCCCCACCCCATTGGCTGTTTTCGGGAGATATTCATGCCCGTAGTAGTCGTGGCTGTGGGAATGTGGTAATCGCGGCAGCGATTTCCAAGGTCTGTGGGAGGAGTGGGAAAACAGCTTCATCGTTTTTCCACTCTTTCCATAGACCGTCATTTCCACAGCCTCTTGCGCTAAAAAACTGTCTCCGGCTCGTTCTGCTCCGGATAAAACACATGCTCAAACGGCAGTTGTTCCTTTGCTTTGTTCGACCCGAGACTGACTTGGAACTCGGTCCGGTTGGCGCCCAAGGGTTCGAGGGAGACGACCTCGGCGAGTCTGTTCTCAACAAGCCTTCGTCCTTCTTCGTGACTGCTCTCAGCCTCGTGACCGATCTCCAGCGCTCGTTGGAAGGCCGTAGCGCGATCATCGCTCAGGAAGATGTGGACCGCCTCTTCCCAGTTGCGTAGTCCTTCCTTGCCTTCCACCATCACTGCCCAGCGAAGGTGTGCGTAATACCATTCGTTGTTGTTCATGCCTTTCCGCCTTTCTTTGCCAGCGTTCTGCGGAACCGGTAGGACTCATCTCCGGTCTCGATGATGTGGGCCTGATCGGTCAGCCGGTCCAGCATCGCTTTGCAGAGCCGCGTGTTGGGGAACTTCGTTGTCCATTCGGAAAACGGTAAGTTCGTCGTGACGATCACGGCTGCTTTTTCTGCCCGCCCCGCGATCACCTGAAACAGTAACTCCGCCGCGGCATCCGGCATTACTACGTACCCCAGTTCGTCGATCACGATCAGGTCGTAGCGTGTCCAGCGGTTCCGCGCACGGGTCAGCTCCAGCTTGTTCTGAGCTTCGATCAGTTCAGTCACCATCTCCGCCGCCGTGGTGAACCGGACTCGCTTGCGCTGCCGGCAGGCAGCCACACCCAGTCCTGTTGCCAGATGCGTTTTCCCGGTCCCTGTTTCACCGAGAAGAATCACCGGCTCCTTGCGCGTCAAGTATCCGCCCTCGCTCAGGTTCCTCAGTACCGCCGCTGGAATATGCGGCGCACTCTGGAAATCAAACTCCTCCAGCGTCTTCACTGCAGCGAAATGCGCATCCTGAATCCGCCGCGCCACCGCCTTGCGATCACGTTCTTCGATCTCTGCTTCCAGCAACGCCTCCAGGTAACTCAGGTGCGATTGCTTCTCCTTGGCCGCCTCTTCAGCCAGACTTACGAACTGATCGCCCAGGGTTGGCAAGTGCAGTTGCTTGGCATACTGCAGAATCGCGGCCTGCTGGATCGGCTTGACGGCGCTCATTGGCTCACCTCCGTTGCCTGCCAGTTCGGTAGCAGCCGATCGTATGCATCCAGACTTGGCTGCGGTCGGTCATATCGGCTCAACACACCGATGTCTATCGCCTTGGCCGTTGGCCCAAGCTTCAGGGGGTCGACGTTCAACAGATAGCGGACCGCTCCTACGTTGCAACATCCCACATCCAGAGCCTCTTGCACCGCTCGTCGCACTCGTGCCGCTCCATGCTCGCGACCGAGCAAGAGAACATCGATCATCGCTCGCGTCCCGGCCTGCTTGCCCTCCCTCTCCTTCAGTACTCCCCAGAACCGGTCATAACTGGCGGGCCAGCCGCCTTGCGCACGGCACTGCTCCAGGGCCGTCGAGCCGGCCAGGGCTCCCGGCTTTTTGGTCAATGCGTCAAGGTAATGGTCCAGATGGAGCACCTTCTGATGCCTCTCATAGCAGCGCTCATGCCGGGCCACGCACTGGGCCTGATACCAGATCTCCACGTAGGCCGAGTAAACCTTCACCTGAACCGAAGTCCCCATCGGCAGTGGCGCCGAATAGAAGTTCGTCAGCACCTTTGCACACCCGCTGGCGTTGATGTTCGGAAAATGCAAAGAAGCCAGATCGAATCCCTCCTCCGCCAGAGGCAGAAGATGTTCCTGCTCGGCGATCATCGCCGCGCCGATGGTCTGCGTGCGGCCCGTGATTACCCGACTCTGTTCCTCTGCCGACCCCGACAATAGAAGGAGATTCAACTCTTCCAGGTGCTGCACGCTGGGCACCGGCACCAGATAGTTCCGCCGGAACTGCCCGCCTTCGCCCTCCACCCCACCTTTCTCGTGTCCTTCGCCCGGCGTACAGAACTCCGATGCGAATCCCCAGTGCGAGCGAAAACCGATGAACCGGGCGGTCTCTTCCCGTTGATGGCCGCGCAGTATCTTCTTCACCGCACTCTTCAGGTTGTCATACCGCAAGATCTTGAACACCCCAGAAAAGAAGGCAAATGCCAACTCATGCGCTTCCAGAAACGCCTGCTGGGTGGCATGCGGATAGGCCCGGTGAAATGCCCCGCCGCTGGCCATGCTGCGCATGCAGAACACGTACATCTTGCGCGACACCCCATCAAACTGCACCCAGCCTTCATACCAATCCACCTGCGCTTCCCCACCCAACTGATAGGACTGCGGCACAAAGATCTCATGACCCAGAAGGCCCATGGCCGCCTTGCGCGAGCGTACATACCGTCGTATCGTCGATTCCGCCACATCGACTCCTGGTATCTCGCGCCGCATCCGCATCCAGATCCGATGCGCCGTGTGACGCTGTTTTCTGGGTGCCTTGCGGTCGGCCTCCAGGATCGCGTTGATAAATGGAATCGCCGCCGCCAGTTTCGGATGCTCGCGCTCAGGCACCTTCCGTGCCGCCGGTATCGCGCTGCACAGCGCCTTGCGTACCTCCCGCCGATGCACCCCCAACTTCCGCGACACCTCACGGATTGTGCCGGAACCGTGTTCGTACTCCCGCCTGATCTGCTCGTAAAGTTCCACCTTGGCTCTCCTGGTCTTCAATCCGTACATCCCTCCGGGCATAGTCGCCCGAATCAAGATATACGGCTTGTGGGTTACAGGTGGGGCCAATTCAGACGCGCGAAAGGGGCCAGATCAGAGTAGCGAACTCAGCTGGATGTTTTCGAGGGTTTGCCGGTTCGATCCAGAGCTTGAATCTGGCTCTTTTCATCCACGCACAGCACCAGGGCTTTTTCGGGCGGATTAAGGTACAGCCCCACGACATCGGTCAGCTTCTCCAAAAACTTCGCATCACGAGATAGT
>JBARBI010000236.1:0-3123 GCA_049792875.1 Candidatus Sulfotelmatobacter sp. | reverse complement strand
TGCTCGTTCGCTCAATAAGGTGCTCCCGGCTGTTCCAGCATGGATCTACGCCAACCTCGAGCGCTGGCACCATCTCTCATTCCTGCGCACCAACAACGTTCGCGAAATTCTCAAGAGTGCGCGCATTCGAGCGTTGGAACCGGAGAAGATTCAGGCCTTGATCTCGCTCATTGAAGAAGACCTTGGCTACCAGCTTCATCAAGCCGTGCAGCAGGTCAAGTTCGAGCTGTCGCGCAGCCAAAGTGCGGAGTTTCGCTTTCACGACGGAAGCCCGGGGCTGGCCAACATCGACCTGCGCATCCCGGTCACGCGCCGTGAATTTGAGTCCTGGATCAACGATGACTTGCAGGCCATAGAGCATTCGATTGACGGCCTGCTCAAAACCTCCGGCATCGATCCACGCGATGTGGACCGCGTTTTTCTCACCGGTGGCAGTTCATTCGTACCCGCCGTCCGCAGCATCTTCGAGTCCCGTTTCGGCAACGACCGCATTCGTGGTGGAAATGAATTTACCTCCGTCGCCCACGGCCTTGCCTTGCGCGCAGCAGAGTCCTTGCGCCAGGTCTAGCCGCTGGGTGCCCCCGGTCTCGTTTCTGAGACCGGGGACCTCAGAGAACTCCGTGTCGAGCTTTGTAACAGGGCATGGCTTCAGTCGTGTCGCAAGATCAGTAATAGAAGTTGCTTTGAAAGGGCGCGGTTCTCGGGGGGGGCCCGGCGCCAGGTCTTCGTCGCTGGGGTGACTTTAACCGCGCCGCAAACCCACTCACAAGAACTTGAAAATTCGTCTACGCGGCGCAAGCCGCGCTAATGCCGCCTCCCCATCACCTTTAGTTCAAATGGAGGCGGCATCCTCAACGCTGAGGTCGCGCGGGTCGCTCAGCCAGTAACTACTGGCATGGTCCGCCGCCTTAACCTCCACGGGAGTATAAGAGGAGACGAACAGGAGGTGTTCCATGGAGATTTGTACGATTGGTATCGATTTAGGGAAGACGGTGTTTCACTTTGTAGGCGTCAACGCACGGGGCGAAGTTGTGGTTCGCAAGAAGGGCTCGCGGACTCAGTTGCTGCGTTTCACCTCGAACATTCGTGGATGCTTGATCGGCATGGAGGCCTGCGGAGGCGCTCATTTTCTCGGCCGTGCTCTGCGAGAACAGGGGCATGATGCAAGGCTGATGCCGGCACAGTATGTGAAGCCGTACGTGAAGACGAACAAGAACGACTACATCGATGCCGAAGCGTGTGCCGAGGCTGTAACCCGCCCGACGATGCGATTCGTGCCGATCAAGACCGATGACCAGCTGGACCTGCAGTCGCTGCACAGAGTGCGCGAGCGTTGGGTAGTGCGGCGCACCGCGGTGATCAACCAGATCCGCGGCATGCTGCTCGAGCGTGGTATCACGATTAGGAAGGGACGGATCCATATTGAGGAGTCTCTGCCCGGTATCCTGGAAGACCCGGACAACAAGTTGTCCGGCGCATTACGAGTCCTTCTGACCCAGCTGCGGTCGGAGATGCAGTATCTGCACGGGCAGATCGAGGAAACCGACAAGCTGATCGCACGCATCTGCGGCGAACTTGAGCAGTGCAGGCGCCTGGTCGCGATCCCGGGAATCGGGCCGATCACTGCTACCGCCACGGTCGCAGCCATCGGCAACGGTGCAGCCTTCAAGAAGGGCCGCGGATTTTCTGCCTGGCTGGGAGTCGTGCCAGGAGAGCACTCCACGGGCGGCAAGCAAAAACTCACCGGCACCAGCAGACGAGGAAACAAATACCTGCGAAAACTGTTCGTGCAAGGAGCGCATTCCGTTATGCTGCAGAGCACCAAACAATCTGCCGGCTTGAGTACGTGGCTATCTCATCTCACCGCACGCAAGCGCAAGCAGGTGGCGACAGTAGCACTAGCCAACAAGATGGCGCGCATGGCCTGGGCGGTTTTGTTCAAAGGAGAAGCTTATCGCCCACCGTCAGTACCAGCGATCGCAGCCTGATGGCCTGCAAATGACGCCTGGCAAAGGCGCCAGGCTTGGAAATCGCTCCGCGATTCCCACATTCGCAGCCCAACGGCGACGGTCTGAGTTTGAGATTCCTGCCAGGTTTGCTGGCGAAACATGAGATGGCAAAAACGGTCGATCCCGGCGCTCCCGAAAACCTGTACTCGGAAAATGCCTTAAAAGGCAGCGTAACTAAATAGGACGAGGGCGCAGCGCATTCCATTCAGGCCAGGAGTTCGCTACTCCAACAAAGGCCGAATACATTCGCGCAGACCAATTCTGTCATCTGCATTTTTCGCTTGCAAAACGGCGGCGGACCATACATTCCGAGTAGGCGGTCAACCGGAACCACATTGACGGTGTGATTCAATGCTGAGAAGGAAAACAACGCGTGCGACCAGGCTCACTGCCGATTTCCCAGCTAATCCTATGGGACTTGATCGTTCCGCCGATTGTTGCAGTCCTTTGGAGATTCTTGGCGGGTGGTTGGGCGGGAGCATTTCAGGGAGGAAGGGTCACCAAGGAGACCAAGCGACGTCAATGGGCTGACTTCTGGGCCATCTTGATCCTTTCTTTCTTGGTATTGGTCGGGTTCACGATTTACGCGTGGTTGACGTAATGGTCTCCTCGTTTAAATCAGCTTTCCAAACCTAATCTGAGATTGTGATTCTCTGAGACCCGGGAAAAGCCTGACTTCGGACTAGGGAAGGATTGCCGGTCACTCTCCCGCAGCCCTGAGTTCTGCCTCTTGGCGCTCGATCATCACTCCAGAAAAGGTCCCGGACGCTGAGGTGTTACCGGGACTAAATTCGGATGAACACGAAAGACTGGTTTGCACCAGGCGGATAGACTGACTGAGACTGGCCGAGATCAACGAGACGCAGATCCCCGTCAGAAGGTGGAACAGGACCGGTCCACTTGCGACGCTATTCCACCTCAATCGCTGAAACGATCGCGTCCCCTTTGGTCGGCTTGAACTCGAGAATCACCATGCCATCCCTGGCGTTCACATCGAAATGCTGTTGATATGCGGTCAGCGCAGATCCCGCGGCGGCTGCCACATCCACATTGGTCAGAACCTTCTGCCCATTCGCAAAAACATCGAAGATGCGGTCACCGGCATGGAGTGACG
>JBARBI010000235.1:0-20531 GCA_049792875.1 Candidatus Sulfotelmatobacter sp. | reverse complement strand
GTGAAGCGAACAGTCCTCGCAGCCTGCGGACCAGCGGGTTTCGAAACGTGGCCAGGTAGCTCAGGTGGTAGAGCGCAGCCCTGAAAAGGCTGGCGTCGGCGGTTCAACTCCGTCCCTGGCCACCATCTTTTCAATCAGTTAGAGACAACTCAAAACCCAATCTTGTCACACTCTGTCACACAAAATTCCGAGCCGCTCGGAGCCTGCCTCCAACATGCTCCACACCGGAATTGCCGCGTCCTTCTAATCCATTGCATTGGCCGGAATTACTAACTGTGTACACCGTTAGACTGGGCAGCCCGCGCCGGGCGTCATCCGCGGCATGCCCAGCAAACCTGCAATTTTGTAATTACAAAATGAAGAAACGTAAACCCCACGGCCGCGATTCCCGAAGCGGGGCCTGCGGAATTGTGCGAAAAAATTGCTAAAACGAATCAATTTTCGACCGTTTTTGCATCAAAACCGGATGCTTTTCAGTCGACATCAAGTGAGACGCCGAGTCCACAAGGAATGTGCCCATTACAAGCACAACCGTGCCAGGGATGCCGAAACAGGCCCCCAAGCGGGCTCCTGCTCAAGCGAACGGCGACCGGGACGACCCACAGCACCACCGAAAACCGCCGGCCCAGTCACGCCCGACACAATCCTCAGGTTAGGGACGAACGACTAGGCGATGAACCCGAGGCCCGCAGAACAAAAGAGTGGGCCGGGGGTATGGGGGTCTGAAACCTGCGACCCTTGCGCGGTAGACCGCCTGCCGGGCCTGCGCGCGCGGTCGCGAAATGAAGGTAGGGGGGTAAAACGGCCCAAGAACGGAGCCGAAAGCCAACACTGGCTAAGATAAAAAGCCGCGGCTGGCTAGAATAAAAAACATACGGATTCTCTCCGACAAAACAGTCTTCGAGGCGGCGATGGCATGCCTCCACGAGGGTAACCTGGCAATCCTATTGCGCCGATTGCAGATCGATTACCGTCGATGTAATCTATCGATGCCCGTCGATGTACGGTTCGGGAGACTCTC
This sequence comes from Candidatus Sulfotelmatobacter sp., assembly GCA_049792875.1. Classification (GTDB taxonomy): domain Bacteria; phylum Acidobacteriota; class Terriglobia; order Terriglobales; family Acidobacteriaceae; genus Sulfotelmatobacter. The sequence continues at coordinate 19,510 of JBARBI010000235.1, read as the reverse complement.
CTGATGGCGCACTGCACAAACTGCGGAAGCGATCACGCGATCCAGAATGCTATCGAGATAGCTGTCGCGCCGAATGGTGCTCCGACGGTTCTTCGGTGCAAGCTATGCGGCTCGACGGAGCGCCATAGAGAACCGGAGCGATGCGGACACATTCGCCATGACGTTCCGGTGCCATCGGAGTCGATCGGCATCGAAGAAGCGCGCGCACGAACGGCAGTCTTGCAAGCGGAAATGTCGCGCTTGATGTAGAGACAATTCGCAAAGCAGACTGCGACTCCCAGAGAGAGAAGAGGAATCATAATGAGCACCAGAGATATCGCGCAGCAACCCACCTATCTAACCAACGAAGCAAGAGCCCTAAATTCCAACGAATGGCTAGCCAAAGCCCAGGCCTTAACACGCTCTACGGGCTGGACGAAAGAGGATTCATCGAAGTTTGAAGCCTTTATGGCGCTGCATTCCGCCACGCGCCAATCTTCGTTTGACCGCGAAGTTTATAACACTGCGCGCCAGCGGCGTGAGGCCGGCATGCGCTTCGATGCTGCGACCTTGGCGTTTTTCTCCGGCCAGAAGACGAACCGCGAGGCATTGGCGAGCCCAGGTGGCACAATCGAGACGCGCACTGATACGAACGGAAGAACCGGGTCCGTTACAGAATTACGTTCCTACGTCGCGCTAAACACCGCGACGTCGGGCGATGCGGCTGGCTATTCGATCCCTACGGGCTTCCTGGCTGAAATCCTCCAGCAGGCACGCCAGTACGATCAGCTCCTGGACGCGAGTCGTTGGATCTACACGCCGACCGGGAACGTGTTGAACCTCCCAGGCGTGGACGACTCAACCACCGACATCGATGCAGCGACCCTGGCAGAGCTGGGAAACATCACGCAAGGTCCGAACCCAAAATTCTCGAATCTGCAGTGGCCTCAGGCTACGACCTGGGTAACGCAGCAGTTCCTGTACTCGCTGCAACTCGAGCAAGACTCTCCGGTTCTGGCGATGTACTTCGCGGAACTCTTCGGCAAGTCTTTTTCGCGTGGAATGGGCAAGGCCTTTCTCGCAACACTGCTCAGCGGGCTCAGCGCGGGTCAGACCACGGCTACTGCGGGAACCATCATCATCTCTGAGATCTACGGGCTGATGGGCAGCATCGACACCGCCTACGCGGCCGCTCCCGGTACCGGATTTCTGATGAACTGGTCAACGCTACTGGCGGTGAGGCAGATCCTCACCGGCGCCAGCGGACAACTGGCCTTTCCCCACGCGACCGATGCCGACGGACGCCCGACAATTTTAGGGAAACCGGTTTACCTGTGTCCGAACATGGATTCGATCGGGGCCAGCAAGGTGCCAATTATTTTTGGCGATCTGCAGCGGCATGCGATTCGTGCAGTTACAGATTCGTTCTCGTCTTTCCGTTACGACGAGAGGTACATGGTCAACCATCAAAAAGCTATTCAGGCCTACTACAGAAGTGACAGTCTGCTCTTGAAAGGCAGTAGCAGCGACGCACCGATGAAGACGCTGGTAATGCACAGTTGACGAGAGAGAGGATGCTCAAGATGACCGGCTACAAATTTCGGCTGCTCGATCGCAATAACGTTTTGTTCGAAGAAACCACGCTAAAGGTTGCCGATCCTGAGGCGATCATTCTCGGAGAGCGCGTCTATCTGCCAGTTCGGAAGCAGGCGGGCGTATATCGAGAGGCGAATTGCGCCGTAGCACCCATGCCCTACTTCGTGAACCTGCAAGGGCGCTGACGAGGTTCCATGACCCGGATGCGGTCGACGACTCCGACGCACTGCTGGGTCATGTGAGGGGCGGCTCCATCTGCGTGGGCCGCCCCAGTTTTTAAGAGGCCGGAGGAAATATGGTTAGCATCGCGGGAACTGCAAAGCCTGCTAGCTTTCGTGCGCAGGGCATACTCGGGAGCGTTTCGGCGAAAGGTACAGCCAATGCCTGATTCCGCGATTAGCATCGCGGGTACGGTCCGGCTGGGCGAGCCGGAGCCGGTCTGGATCGCTCGTTCCAAGACCCACGTGGCCGAATTGTCGATGCGCTGCTCCGATTCGGCCGGCCGCGCCAAGGTCGCGATTTACGCAGGCGGCGAGGGTCGGAAGTGGTACATGCCGCGCGACTCGGCCTACGAGTTTTATAACGACGGGGAGGTTGTGATCTTTCCGCGAGGCTTGCATGGCGGAAAGCAGCCGACCTTCATCGTTAGTAAAGAAATTTACGACGGTTTCCCCGAGCACTGCGGCATCCGGCCAACCAAATTCCAGATCGTTCAGTGTGGCTATGACCCCGAATCCGAACGGCGTGGCCACCCCCTACCAACACATTTCCACTGGGTCTGGATGTCCGACGACCCAAAAATTCCAAGCGCCGTGCATTGCTCGACTGAGCCGTTCGACCCGAACATCACGACCGTTCGCATCGATGTTTACCTCGCGAATCCGAAACGGATAATCGATCGGGCGGACTGGAGGCAATTTGCTCTCGATAGGTGACGCAATTTTGACCTTCGTTAGCGACTCCAGCCCAAGTGGATCAGGTCTTCGCTCGCATTCCTGCCCAAGCGGCAGAATCCATGGGCGCTTGACGACGGCATGACACCGGTCAACACCAGAATCTTCTGAGTTGCTTTGAACGCACGGAGGTGACAGGGTACTCTCAACGCCGGGAAGGGGTTTTGAGCGTAATGGCCTGTTCTCAACAGCTGGGCCCATTCCCTAATAGATTTCATGGCAATTCCTGTCACTTTTGACAGTTGCCGCTCCCTGACACTAGTTTTAGTCTCGCGCAACCTAGTGCGGCTCAAATTACATAGCAGCTGTTGCACCGCCGAACAGGAATGGTTTGCTGCAAGTGCATTGAACAAGGAACGCACTAAGGTGATATGAGGTTTTTTCTCAACGAACCGTGGCTCGTGTTTATCGGCGTATCCATCGTCCTGTTCGCATCATCGGTGCTCGGGCACCGGTTAGCCCTGTCCACGGGCATCAATGATGACAGCCACCTTCATGAACACATTACCGGTTTGCGTGAAGGCCTGTTCGTACTGTTAGGCCTTCTGCTGGGATTTACGATTGCCATTGTATTGCCCAGGTTCGACGAAAGAAGACACCTCGTCGTCGAGGAAGCAGACGCAATCGGAACGACGGTGTTGCGGGCGGGGATCTTGCCTGAACCGCAGCGTGGCAGGACTCTAGACTTGCTGCGCGAGTACGCGGTCGTGCGGCACGATTTTGCAAGCGCATCACTTCTTGATGTCTCTGATCTGAATCGTGAAATGCACCGCACGAAGGAGCTTCAGGAGCAACTCTGGCAACAGCTCGTTGCAGTCACGCAAGTGAACCAAACGGCGGTTATAGCGACGTATTTGCGGGCTCTTAACGATACGATTGATGTTTCAGAGAAACGACTGGCTGCGTTTGAAAGCCGTGTTCCAGAGTCGGTTTGGCTGATCATCTTCGTTGTCGCAATCTTCCAAGCTTTTGTGACCGGATTCAGCCTGAAGCGAAGGTTCTGGTTCTCTCTTGTGATGACGCCGCTGGTGATCGGTGTGGTAATGGCTTTGCTCGCTGACCTCGACAGCCCTCGAACGGGCCTCATCCGGATCGAGCAGAGCAGCATGGACCGACTCATCCACGACTTAACCGGCTCGAAGCAATAACAGAGCTGGGGTCACAAACAGCATGGCTGTCTGTTTAGACTGGATCGCGACACGTGAAAGGTGTGCAGGAACCATAATGCATCTTCCCTACAGGGCCTCACCCTCCTTCCAATTCTTTAGAGCATATTCTTCGCAATCGTGGGCATCGAATTGCTCTTGAGCGCTTGCAGTACGCTGTTTTGGCGTGGGTTCAGTGCCCAGCGTTATGTGCCAACAACACCGCTCGCAAAACCACCCCAACCACGTTGGGGTGGCTGCAAAGGCAAGGCGACGTTCGTGACTCCACTGCATGACGGTGGCGCGTGAACCACATTCCGCTGCTGACTGTTCCCTTTGAACGATTCGGACAAGCTAGCATGGAATATGCAGCTTTGCTGCCAAAAATGGCGTTTGTTCGCAAACCGGAACGAACTCTGCCAGCCTCACATGGCGTAACATCGCTTACACTCAAAACCCACCAATGAGCGCTGTCGCCTGATTGCAACATTCGTGATCTTGGCTACACAATCTTAGCAAAGCCACTCCGTTGAGAACGCCATTTGAAGTCCTCTGCGCCAGCAACCGGGAGTCGTGGTATGGGTTTCAGCGATCCAGAAATTCAAAAGAAAGTTTTTGGACCTCGATGGCAACACGAAGTTGAAAAGCAAAGCTGGCCATTATGGAAACGACTCATCCATCGTTTCCAACGCTGTCCAATTTGCAGACCGAAAATTCCAGGCCGAAAATCCCAATGAGTGTTAAGGCCTGATTTCAACAGCTACGGATCTTCAGTCTCTTTGACAGTCCGTCAGTTTCTGTTGCCTTGTCGAATAGGGGCTCCTCCCGGACCGTAAGGCCACGAGCCCGTGCGGGGCTCTTCGGCGTCAATTTTTCCGGTGCCACACTGTAAGTTCTACCAGTTCCAAGCGCACAAGCTGCCCCGTAGTCTTCAGTCTCCACACTAGGGCTCACCTATGGAGGCCTTTTAACGACCCAATAAATAAATGCAGGCCAACCGATGATGGCCGGAGTCCGGGTGCGAGAGAGCTGCGCGATATCAGCAGAAGAGCACACGACATGAAACAGGCATCGTTGCGAATTAGCGTCGTTGCGGAATTTACCGTATCGCTACTCGCTATCTTGCTGGCCGTCTCCCAAGGATCTGCGCAGCAGGTCACGGGCACATTGGGTCAGGCTGACGCCACCACTACTGTCAACGGAAAACAGCTTCCCCCTCCACCGCCCAAATTTAGCGGCGTGATCAAGCAAACCGCTCCAGAATCTACGCCGTGGTGGCCGCCGCGGGTCGTTCCGCCTAAGGGCGCACCGAATATTCTCCTGATCATGACCGACGACCAGGGTTATGGCGTTTCGAGCACCTTCGGCGGTGTGATCCCGACGCCTGCGCTGGAGCAGGTCGCGAAAGCCGGGCTGCGCTATACCCAGTTTCATTCCACCGCCCTGTGCTCGCCGACGCGTGCAGCGTTGATCACTGGCCGCAATCACCACTCGGTCGGCTTTGGGGTGATATCTGAATTGTCGACTGGGTATCCCGGTTACGATTCGGTCATCGGCGTGGAGAACGCCACCATCGGCAACATCCTCCAAGGCAATGGCTATTCGACATCATGGTTCGGGAAGGACCACAATACTCCATCTTTTGAATACAGCACCGCGGGACCGTTTGATCAATGGCCTATTGGCATGGGCTTCCAATATTTCTACGGCTACGTTGGCGGCGAAACCGATCAGTGGACGCCGTATCTTTTTCGCAATACTTCCCCTGTGACTCCGTGGGTCGCCCACCCGGGCTACAACCTGACGACGGACCTGGCGGATGATGCGATCCATCACATCCGTGAGTTGAACGCGTCGGCGCCTGACCAGCCGTTTTTCGTCTATTACGTGCCGGGGGGAAGCCACTCACCACACCAACCCACGAAGGAATGGATCGACAAGTTCCACGGCAAGTTCGACATGGGTTGGGAAAAGATGCGCGAAGAGATCTTTGAAAACCAGAAGCGGCTCGGAGTGATCCCGGCGGACACGAAGCTTACCCCATGGCCGGACGGACAGGCCGAGTATGCCGGCGCCAAGCTACCGAGATGGGACTCGCTGACAGAGGTCCAGAAAAAACTCTACGCGCGTCAGGCTGAGGTCTTCGCCGGGTATACCGCCTATACGGACTATGAGATCGGCCGTGTGATCCAAGAGGTGAAAGACGAGGGCAAGCTAGACAACACGCTCATCATCTATATCTGCGGTGACAACGGCACCAGCAGCGAAGGAACGACGGAAGGCACATTCAATCAATTCACTGCGTACAATGGCATCCTGAAGCTCCCGGAAGATCTGCAGCTGCTGCACTATGACCAATGGGGTTCAGCCTCAACATATCCGCACATGTCGGTGGCGTGGTCGTGGGCGTTCGATACACCGTTCAAGTGGACTAAGGCGGTGGCTTCGCACTTCGGAGGGACGCGACAGGGGATGGCGATTTCATGGCCCGGCCACATCACCGACCTCGGCGGAATCCGCACCCAGTTCCACCACATCATCGACATAGTGCCCACAATCCTGGAGGTCACCGGCATCCAGGCGCCGGAGATGGTGAACGGCATCAAGCAAAGGCCGATCGAGGGTGTGAGCATGACTTACACCTTCGACAAGGCCAATGCCAATGCGCCTTCGAAACGGGACACGCAGTATTTCGAGATGGTTGGCTACCGCGCCATGTACCACGACGGCTGGATCGCTGCGACGACTCCGCCCTCGCCGGTGTGGGAGCTGAATACCGGCAAGTTGCCCGACCTTCTGACCGGTTACAAATGGGAGCTCTATCACATCACCGAGGACTATTCGGAATTCAACGATCTTGCGGCGAGCAATCCGGACAAGCTGAAAGAACTGCAGGCGCTCTTTATGACGGAGGCGGCTAAATATCAGGTCTTCCCGTTGGATAACTCAGCCTTCTCACGAGCGCTTACGCCGCGGCCGAGCGCCGTGGCCGGGCGCACGGTTTTCACGTACTCGGGTGAGAACCCGGGGATTCCCGTCGGCAATGCTCCCAGCATTCTGGATAGGGATTACACGATCACTGCCAATGTCACTATCCCCTCCGGCGGCGCGGAAGGAGTTATTGCGACCGAGGGCGGCCGCTTCGGCGGATATGCGCTGATGCTGAGCCCGAGCGCCAAGTGGATACTGAACAGCGGAATCTTTAAGACAATCGGCGCGTGCTTGTTAATTCTGGGGCTGCTTCTGGCCTTCGCGCGTGGGGCGGGCATGTGGAGAAGACGATTCGGCTACGGTCTGTTGCTGGTCGCGGCACTTGGACTCGTCGTCTCCTTCGCCACTGACATATTTCAAATCGGCCGAGGCAGACCGGTGTTCGTCTACAACTTCCTTGACCTGGAGCGCACCCGATGGGAAGGCCTGTCCTCACTGGGCGAAGGGAAACACACCATCGTCTTCAACTTCAAGTACGACGGGCCTGGTCCGGCCAAGGGTGGAACCGGGGTGCTGTCGGTGGATGGTAAAGAGGTCGCCCGCAAGTCGATGGAGCACACCATACCAATGCTCGTGCCGTTCGATGAAACCTTTGACGTCGGACTCGATACCCGCACTCCTGTTGACTTTACCTACGACGTCCCCTTCCGCTTTACCGGAAGCATTGACAGGCTGACCTACAATGTCGGACCGTCACAGTTGTCAGCTGAGGATCAGAAAAAAGTCGATAAGGCGGTAGCCGAGGTCAACAATTAGCGATCGTAGCTGGGCTTGGAGTAAGGCCGACCAGCACAACGGTTTCGGAAGGCAGCACCATTTGCCAGCAGCGCAACCGTTGCGAGCAACGATGGTACTCGGCACCAACGAGAAAACTATGCTTCAGCGATATGTAGTTACGGCGGCAGCGTTGCTCGAAATCATTGTCGGTACCTCCCTGGTGGTGGTGCCCGACGTACTGTGCGTGCTGTTGTTCGCAACCAAGGCCGAGGGAATAGGCGTACCACTTGCTCCCTTTGCCGGGTTTGGTCTCCTTTCGCTGGGGATTGCCTGTCTGCCTTGGAGGGCCCCAGCATCGCGTCGCGGTGTGGTCGGTCTTTTCGTGTTCAACGTCGGGTTGACTATCCTGTTCGTGTGGGTGGGTGTGGCTACCACTTTCCACGGCTTTCTACTGTGGCCTGTCGTCATTCTGCATGGCGCCCTTGCAACTGCATTGGTGCCGCAGCTTCTCACTACCCAAGGCTAATGGATTGAAACTGGCTCGGTGAGATAGTGAGTTGTAACCTCCGTCGAGCCCAATATATTTTTCACCGGTCATTGAGGGTGCTCCTTTCGTAGGTGGTCATACGCGATGATGACAACCTACTCCAAGAGGGGCGCCCTTTTATAATGCGATAGCGTCAACCGCCGAGAGCCGTACTCTTCGGGTTCTCATTGCTCCTGTCAGTTTTGACAGTTCCCAATTACGCCAACCGACTCCAAGCTACGAACGTTCCTTCCTTTAAGTTGCTTGAAGCCCGGTCCAAGAACCTTCTTGGGCGGGTCTTCATTGTGCTCCCCGAAAAGCGGACCGACATCTCAAATGACCTGCTGTAACAAGTGACAGTAGGCAAGAACCCACGCATGGTGCTTCACTCCGATGGACGGTTAGGGCTTTTCCTAGTGAAGCTCAATCTCAACGCAAGACTGACTGAAAAGGAGTAGATCATGGCTACAAAGCAACCCAATATTCTGATCCTCTGGGGCGATGATGTCGGCATCTGGAACATCAGTGCCTTCAGCGATGGCCAGATGGGCTACCGCACGCCGAACATCGACCGCGTCCGCAACGAAGGTGTTAAGTTCACCGACTACTACGGCCAGCAGAGCTGCACCGCTGGACGTGCGGCCTTCATCACTGGCCAGAACCCGCTCCGCACAGGCTTGACCAAAGTTGGATTGCCCGGCGCGCCTGTGGGACTTCATGCAGAAGACCCCACCATCGCCGACCTGCTGAAGCAGCAGGGCTACGCCACCGGCCAGTTCGGCAAAAACCATCTCGGAGATCGAAATGAATACTTGCCGACCGTGCATGGATTCGACGAGTTCTTCGGCAACCTCTATCACCTGAACGCTGAAGAAGAGCCGGAACTGCCCGACTATCCAAAGGATCCTGCATTCCTGAAGGCATTTGGGCCCAGAGGCGTGCTCCATTGCTTTGCAACGGACAAGGATGATCCTACGGTTGATCCCCGCTTTGGCCGAGTGGGCAAGCAGATTATTAAGGACAGCGGCCCCCTGACCAAGAAACGCATGGAAACCGTCGACGAAGAGATCACTGCAGCTGCTCTAGGCTGGATGGAGAAGCAGGTCAAGGCGAACAAGCCGTTCTTCCTCTGGTACAACGCGACGGCTATGCACGTACGGACTCACCTCGCCGCCAAGAACCGTGGCAAGAGCGGGCAGGACGATTACAGCGATCGCATGGTTGTTCACGACGAGCAAATCGGCGAAATGCTGAATAAGGTCGATCAACTGGGCATTGCCGATAACACCATCGTCATGTATTCCACCGACAACGGGCCCGAGAACGACTTCTGGCCCGATGGCGCCAATACTCCATATCGCAGCCAGAAGGACACGAACTGGGAAGGCGCGTGGCGCGTTCCGTGTTTCATGCGCTGGCCCGGCAAGATCAAGGCGAACTCGACCCTGAACGGCATCGTCTGCCACCAGGACATGCTGCCAACGTTGCTGGCGGCAGCTGGTGAACCGAACATAAACCAGTAGCTCCTCGACGGCTACAAGGCCGGGGACAAGACGTTCAACGTGCATATCGACGGCGTCAACCAGTTGCCCTATCTGACAGGACAGGTGAAGGAGAGCCCCAGAAATGCCTTCTTCTACGTCAGCGATGACGGCGGCGTCATGGCGGTCCGAGCGGGCGACTATAAGCTGGTATTTCAAGAGCAACTTGCAGAAAAGATGCGGGTCTGGCAGCAGCCTTTCGTGCAGCTTCGTCTGCCGGACATAATCCACCTTCGACGTGACCCGTTCGAACGGGCCATCGACAACTCGAACAGCTACTTTGAATGGGTGTTCGATCACGTTCCACAGCTCTATCTGGTGCAAGCGCTTGTGGCGGAGCAGATCGACAACTATGTGAAGTACCCGCCGCGCCAAAAGGCGGCCTCCTTCAACCTTGACTCGGTGATGGCGCAATTAGGGCCGGCGATCAAGGCGTATGCGGAAAAGAAGAAGGAAGCGGCAGCCGAAGCGAATCACGGCATTTTGGTCGCCAAATAGTTAAACCACCGGTCGAAAGGGAGGTCGAAAGATCTCCCTTTCGCTAACTGTCGCAAAATCGCGATCTCATCTGGCTTTGCGCTGGGCACTTGAGTGTAATGGCCCATCTGGTTTCAACAGTCACGCCCAAGTAAACGACTCCGTTCGCCGGAGCTGTAGAATGTCCCTCGAAGACATACAGCGATGAAAAAACCTAGTCCCATTTATTTTCTTGTCAGGAGCGAACGGGAAAGGGCCGAATTTTTGGAGGCTGGAGTCGACCTGCCAAAAGGGGGGAGATGACGGAGGCTGGGGAATTTGTCCGCTTCGATATCTCAGAGCGAAGCCGTGCGGCGGCTGGATTCTACCAGGTGATCATTAGAGCCAATATTGACGCCCGTCGATGTACACTTAATCTGGCCAAAATGAAAAAGGGACCGATCCCTGCGGTCCCTCGCCATGCGGATTCCGTCCGAACCTCTATCAAGATTTTGTGACGCCTATACCCTATACCCGCGAGGCGCCGGCATGCAATCTTGGGACGTTTTGGTCGCTGAATTGGCCAAAGATGGTTACGCCGCGATCGTTATCCTCGAGCTCTTTTGTCGCTCATGCGGTGATTGATCGGTTCCATCCGGCACGAATGTTTGGACCACATCATCGTATGGAATGAAAGGTCGTTGCGCCGGACTCTGCAAAGTTATTTTGCCTACTACCAGCGTTCGAGAACACATTTAGCGCTAGCCAAGGACGCTCCAGAGTCGAGAGTAGTGGAGAAACCAGAACGCGGGCGCGTCGTGGCGATTCCTCAGGTCGGAGGACTTCACCATCGCTACCAGCGCCAGGCTGCTTAGTGATAGTTCGTCGGTGCGCGGCGATTACGGCTTCCGAATATCTTGCCTTGGTCTTGCGAACCAAAGCAGACTGTTCGCGAGCCAAGACCAAATTTCTTCTCGGCTACGAACTCCTCTTGGCACCTCCCCGCTTTGCGATTCAGGACACCTTGCTTCGCTCCTTCAACGTTCCCTCGATCAGCTACTCCGGCAGAGGGTGATCGTGTGCGGACGAGGTTTTCGGTAATGACAGCCTCCAATACCTACGACGATTGACGAAGGCAGGTCGTGCGGTCCATGACTCGCAACGACGTGGCTACAGACGTGGAGCATTGGCCATGCCATTTCGACAACTCGTCAAGATTGCTACGAGGTCATCTAAATAGGGCTGACAGTGTCCGGAAGAACTCCGCGGGGGTGGCGATTCGCAGAGATGTCTGACGAGCGACGGCCTTCGTGAAGTGCTTGGTGTTGTGGGTTAGCAGCCAGTCCGGTTTGCTGGCGATGGCAGACAGAAGCACCGGCACGTCTGCCGCGTGGCGGATCAAATGCCGGCTTGCTCGGACCATGTCTGCGTTTGGGTAGGGAACGACCTCGGGGTTGGTTAGTTTAATGAGACGGCGATAGTCCTCAATCAGTTGATCGGCGTCGATCGCCGGCAGACGTTGCGCGTGAAGGAGGAGGTTCTCTTCCACCTCATCCCGGACTACAGCTGCCAAAACCAGCTTGCAAACCCTCGCTGCACAAAGCGACAGCGTGGCCTTGTCGAGTCCCCAAGGAGAAACAATTCCTCCAGTCAGGACGTTTGAGTCAAGGAAAAGGCGGATTCGGGGCTGGCCGGTCACTTTCCGCGACGGCTTCGAGAGCGATGCCGGGCAGCGCCTGCCGAAGGCTTCTTTCCGTACCGGCGCGTGTAGACGCGATTGCGGGCCACAGGAAGCGTCGCCTGGAGGTCGTCAGATGTCAGACCCGCGCCGGTCAGGTTTGCACTGACCTGTTCGCAAAGCTGCTCAAAGCGCTGCTGCTCCGGCAGCAGAATGAGGCCATCCCCCAGGCGCAAGACGGCGAAGGGCGCACCGTTTTCCAACCCAAGATCCTCGCGGAACTGCTTTGGAACTGTAAGCTGGCCTTTCTCGCCGATCTTAGTCGTGGTCAGGTATTCGAGAGTGGGATTGGGGGTTGCCATCGGTAGGAAAATCCTACCACATGGTTCGGCTATCACCAAGCCTCATTTGGCCGGACTTTGCGGGCGAGCAAGACGTCCAGTTCTGCAGAGTCCGGAAACGTCCGTTACTCGTCCGATGAGCGCTTCGATTCGGGATCTGAAGGCGTGCTGCGATGTCCCTGCCGCGGTGATCACATACCGCATCCGGAGACTCTGTCGGGAGGGTCATCGGGTGCGTCGGCCTTTTTTGACAGTCTCGAAGGCGATTGCGAGACACGTCCCCGCTCCTCTGGGTGTCGGTTTTGAACCCACGATCTCCACCCACCATTCTCGTGTCTCTCATCGGAGTGATCACATCTGCATAAGTGGTTATTTATGTGTTAGATAGCGTCTATATTCTCTCGAATACGATATGTCAATATGGTTCCATTATGGAACTATATTGACAACGCGACGTATTGCTGCTGATATTAGGGACATGCGATCCCGCATTGATGAGCTGTTGCCCATTGCCGAAAAAAACGAGGGTTTCGTGACAGCGGCGCAGGCCCGCAGCCTTGGCATCAAGGATTCAGTCCTGGCGCGTCTCACCCAGCGGGGAAAGCTTCGACGGGTGGCGCGCGGAGTGTATCGAATCCCTTACTTCCCATCGGATCGCTTGGGGCAATATCGCGAAGCGATCCTGTGGGCGCGTGCTGACAGTGGGCCGGAAAAAATAGCCTTATCCCACGAGACCGCGTTAGCGGTTTATGGCATTTCTGATGCGAATCCACCACGCGTACAGATCACAGTGCCGAAAAGTGCCCGCCTCCGCCGCCGCCTACCCAAGTGGGTGGAGATTCATCGTGCTGATCTGCGAGCAGCGGATATCGTCACTCGCGAAGGGCTTCCCGTGACCACGATCGAAAAAACAATTTCCCAACTTGTTGAAGAAACCGGCCGTGTCGGATTGGCGCGAGGCGCTCTGAAAGATGCACGTAAGCAGGGCTACATTAGCGCCGAGAAAGCCTTAGCACTGGCTAGGTAAGGAGTTGTCCCTCGGCATGGTGTCCAATGGCATACATTTCCCCTTGACTGGTGGTGTCCAATGGAGTACAAGTGGAATTGTGCAGACGGTTGTCGAGACGCCTACTTATCTCGCGATTGCCAATAAGCTCTTTAACGAGGAAGAGCGTGCGGACATCGTGACACTCGTTGCAGCGGACCCGGAATGTGGAGACGTGATCCGCGGAACGGGGGGATTTCGAAAGGTCAGGGTTGCGCGCAAAGGAATGGGGAAAAGTGGCGGGGCGCGGGTTGTGTATATCTGGCGCAACGAAAGGTTTCCGGTTTTCCTGATTACGGTTTTTCCGAAAAATGAGAAAGAAAACCTGTCGATGGCGGAACGGAACGCGCTGAAGAAACGTTCCGATAGTATTTTCGAGACTTACGGGAGATAGCATGAAAACGCAATTCGAGCAGATGATGGATGGCCTTAACGACGTTGAGGCGTTCCTTGCTGGAGAGCAAGAAGGATTCAAGGCATATGTGCCCCAGGAAGTTGACGTTAAAGCGATCCGTAATCGACTGGGCATGACGCAAGCCAAATTCTCTGACACGTTTGGCTTCAGCCTTGACGCGATCAAGCACTGGGAGGGAGGCCGCAGGACCCCAGAAGCGCCAGCTCGCACGTTGCTGACTGTGATCGATAAGAATCCCGCTGCTGTGCTCACTGCACTGAATCCCGCCGCGTTCGCTGCCACTGTCGGCTCTTCTCAACGCACCACAGTCCGCGTCAGCCGTCATAGAAAGCGTAAGGCGTCTCGTGGCGTTACGAAACCAAGCACTTATTCTGTCGGCGGTAAAAGAGTCACGAAGTGAAAAGAGGATTTGATCACTGCGAACGCAGAGTGGATTGGCAATGGAGTGCGTGAGCATTGAGTTCTCGAACCCGCGATTCCAACCCATGATCGTCACGTCTCTCACGACTTATCAAGAACTTAGGCGGCCACCCAGAGTCACGTAAGTCGTTCAAACTACAACATAAAGTAGCTGAAAAGGCTGGCGTCGGCGGTTCAACTCCGTCCCTGGCCACCATCATTCCAAAGAACTTAGCGGAATCGCGTCTTGCCCTCCCAGTCCGCTCTCAGTCCGCTATTTTCGGCGAGATCCAGTTCGGTTCCTGGCTACGATGATGGTGAAGGACTCAAACTCGAATCGCCCTCGCTCAGTCCGCTTTCAGTCCGCTCCTGTCTGCGGCGTGGCTGAAAATTGCAGTCAGCATTGCCCCTGCCGCAGCCATGCGATCCTCGCTGACACTGTGGGTATAACACTGCAGGGTCAACTTAGCAGACCGCACCGTTATTCTGATCGGCGAGGACATTATTCGGAAGCCCGCGCGCAAGGCCGGGTCTTGCTATCTGAGGTAGGTTTTCACCATATCGATAACCTCATCGGCCGCGAGTGTCTGCTCCGAATTCGGTTTTCGCTTCGGGTCAAGCACATGATGCCGAATGTGGCCTTCCAGGAGTTCAGTCATCAGGCTGTTGACTGCACCTCTTGCCGCACTGATGATCTGTAGCACTTCAGAGCAATCGCGTCCCTCATCGAGAATCCGCTCAAGAGCCTCAAACTGCCCCCGGATGCGCTTGCTACGCAGGATCAGCTTCTGTTTGTTCTTGATCGTATGACTCATTCGGAAACGAATGATATCATGCCCGATGCTTGCACTATACCTATGGGGGTATGTATGATGAGCCATTCTTTGACGCGAGTTCATTATGTTGCAGCGAATGTTGACCTTGTCCTTCGCAGAAAACAGATCATCGATCTCGTCAAGGACAGGAGTTTCGTACTCAGCGCAATATGTCTGGGCGGAAGTGCGGACCGCAAAATAAAGCAGGTAATAGTGGATTTGGGGATAGCGGCTCACAAAATAGCGGTTCTCCAAAACTTTTCGTACACTGAGGATCGTTCCGATGTGCTGACCTTCATTTGCCGAACTGGGCGGAGGCCCTGAACTGTATCCGTATCCGGTCGCCGCCAGGACGACGGTTGCGAGCAGGACCACTGGTAAAACGCTCCGTCGCAGTTCCCTGTGTGCCATGTCCGACCCTTTCGCGGCTTGCCGTGCTAGATCTCATCCCGATGTTGTTCCAAGACGACACGCACCAATTGACTGCGCGTCCACGCACGGGCCGATTCACCTGATTGTGCTCTTCATCTTGAGAACTCTCAAAACTCCAGCCGTGCCTGAAACGCGATCATTCTCGGACTGCTATCGCCACCCAAACCGACGCCCAGCAGGCCGGTGGGCGGTGAAGTTGTATAGGCAAGCGCTCCAAACCCTGTCTGGGTGGGAGGCTTTCCTGGAATCCCAGTCAGCGTCAGGCTGGGAAGCCCAAAGTTCGGATGGTTGAATACATTGAAGAACTGGGCCTCTACTCTGAGCTTCACTCGCTCGCTCACCGGAAACCATTTCGTGAGATAGAAGTCATTCCAGACGAAATCGGGACCACGCAGGGCATTGCGGCCGAGGTTGCCAAAGTGGCAATGTTGTGGGTCGTCGCCACCGACGCATTGGCCAGTACTCGGATCAACGGCGGAAACAAAGGCGGCCGGATTGAGCCACTGGAGGGTGCCCGGTTGCGTTACACCAGCGACGGGATGATGGTTATAGAGCGGAACGCCCGTAACGACGCTCGCGAACTGCGGTCCGCTGCCCTGCACAATGCCGTTTCCGTTGGCCGAATAGGGTGTGCTCAGAACGGAGAACGGCACCCCACTGTGCCAGAACATGGTCCCGGAAATCTGCCAGCCGTTGAGCACGTGCGCCAACTGGTGATTCCGAACCTGGATGGGCAACTGATACACATATTCGGCGTTGAGGTTGTGCCGGATGTCATAGTCGCAAGGACCGTAATCGCGGGCCAGCTCTCCGGGCAGAGGGGAAAGAATGCCTCCCGCCGAGAACTGGAGGAATCCTCCGTTCGAAACCGTATCCATGCAGCGGCTCCACGTGTAGTTGAATTGTCCTTGCAGACCGTGCCCCAGGCGCTTCATTGCAGTGAGTTGAAGGCCGTTGTAATGACTGTTCTCGCCGGTGGCGAGCTGGGTCACGGCGCTGAACCGTGGATCGGTTGGCCGCATGTAGGGGAATGGCGCAAAGCACCCTTGGCACACCGTCTGGTATCCGTTCACTTGGGTTAGATAGGGCTGGTTCACGGCGCGTGTTCCCACATATCGCGCCAGCAGACTCGCCGTGGTTCCGAATTGACGTTCAATTCCCAGGCTCCACTCCATGAAGTACGGGGCATGCAGAGTGCCAGTGGGCACCGCTGTGATTGCGACGGGTGGGAGACACGTTGCAGGATCTGCCTGCGGGGATGCGCACGAAAGCTGTCCTTGAGAGAATCCCGAACCAAATCTTTGATTTGCTGCGACAGTTGCATCCACTGCACTGTTCGGCACTCCCGGAGCAATGGCGGTCCCGCCCACGGTACCCAGCAGACCGCCCTGGAAGGTTTTGACGTAAGGAGGATTGGTGCCAATCAGGTCGGCCACACTGCCCGGTAAAATGTCGCTGAAGATCCCGAAACCGGCTCGCAGCACGGATTTTGGCTCGAACTGCCAGGCAATCGCGGTTCGCGGCTGCAGAATAGCCAGCGGTGTGGACGAAAACAAATTGCCAAGATGAGTCTGGATGGCCGCATTCAGCGGCTGATTCACATCATGCGAGACCGAGCTGAAAGAACCGCTAAGCCGAGCGATTTGATCGTGGGGATTGAGCGGGTTCGAGTTGAAGGTGTCGCGCACGCCGAATGTCCACGTAAGCTTCTGAGACACTTTCCAGGTGTCCTGGGCATATAAATCGAGATTGAGGAAGCGGAATGGTTCGTTCGCCGTCGAAGGAAAAGTCTGGGTTGCAGTAGATGCCACTCCATAAATGAATTGCGGTAATGTCGTGTAGTCCACGGTTGGAACTGTGCCCTGTCCGAAGTCATAGTCATTCAAGCGAAAGATTCGCGTGTTCGTGCCAAACCGGAGTTCGTGAGCGCCATGGCTCCAAGCGAGGTTGTCATTGATGAAGACGCGAGAAGCTCGCCTGCCTTGCACCCAGGTATTGTCGAGTCCTCCAATTGTGGTGAAGGGTGCATTGGCACCGCTGCCTTGCAACACAATCGGAAATGCCGCGAGCGTCTTCTGCAAGTTGGCAGGTCCAAACAAGCTTTCGTACCACGAGAACGCCGGATTGAAATAGTTCACCAGGTTTTGCGAGAAGACGTGGGTGTAGCCCGCTGCGAACGAGTAGAGAGGCTGAGGAGAGACCGCATCAAACAAAGAGTTGATGGGATCTGTGTAGGCAGCTTGTACGCCCGTGTCCGCCTGAAAGCGAAACCAGGTCGTGTCTTTCTGGTTGATGTTGTAGTCGACCCGGACTGTCTGCACCTGTTCGTGGTCATTGCTGGAGTGCGACACGCTTTGCCGGTTCGCGCAACCGTTTCCATTCGGTGGATTGCCCGACGGGGTCGTGCCGTCCGAGTTCAAAGGACACCCGAGCACCGCGAGCGGCGTGCCGCCGGTGTTCCCGTACAGAGAAAACATCTTCTGATAAAACGGGACCAGTTGCGGCGCCGGCCAATACGTTGATCCGGATACGGAGTCGGTTCCACCCAGTGGGAGTTGCTGCAGCACGTACTGCTGAAACGCCGCGCTGGGAACTGTCGTGGGCGTCACGATGGGCAGTGCGATCCGAACCCATTCGCTGTCGATGAAAAAGAACACCTTGTCGTGCGCAATCGGCCCGCCCAGACTACCCCCAAAATGATTCACGGTCGCTCCAGGCTTATGATTCCCCGGTGTTGCATTGGTGAAGTAGTCGGCTGCATTCAACAGCGCCCCATTCCACAGTTCGTAGAGATTCCCGTGAAACTGATTTGAGCCCGACTTGGTGACGTAGTTGACCTGGGATGCTCCGTACCGTCCTTGATCCACGGCATAGGAAAGAGTATTGACCGTCACCTCTGAGATGGAATTCAGCCCCAGCACGAGATTGGTGGAGAGGCCGCTGTTGAGATTGGTAAGCGGGTCGTTCGTTTCCAGCCCATCAACGATGTAACCGTTGGAGAGGGCGGGCAAGCCGTTGAATTCCACATTGCCGTAGCCGTTTGTACCGCCAACAAAATCATTGCCGCTGCCTGCCGTGTTGATGAGAGCGCCCGCGGCAAACTGCAGCGGGTAGGTGAGATCGCCGCCTGGATTGGGCAGATCCTCCAGGGCGGGCGCATTCAAGGTGGTGGATGTGTTGGCGTTCTCCGGATTGAGGATGGGAGCCTCGCTGCTGACCTCCACCGTCTCACGGGATCGGGCCACACCAAGGGTGAAATCCACGGTTTGCTTTTGGCCCAGGGCCGAAACGACATCATTGTTTTGCCGTGGCTCGAAGCCTGGCGCTTCCACCTTGACCGAGTAAGTACCCGGCTTTAGTTGGGGGAAGTTGAATCGGCCTGCATCATCGGTTTTGGCGATGCGTCTCAGTCCGGTCTCAGAGTTGGCGATCGTCACAACGGCGCCGGGCACGACGGCGTTGGTTGCGTCCCTAACCTGGCCAACAATGGCACTCGTGGTTTCCCCTTGTGCGAGTGCTTCCGCCGGAAGAAGACACGCGATACACAACACAAGAAGGGCAAAGCGAACTACTCGTACCATGTATTTCCCCACTCATCTGGCCTGAAGCAACAGCGTTTTCTCTGTTGCGATGCGTTAACCGACGATCATTGTAGACAGTTAACCATAGTTAATCACAACACACAAGGGGAAAGCGGAAAAGCGGGAAAGGGTGGGAAGCCCAAGGTTTTGGTTCGGTTGCCAGCAAGTGAGAGTCGTCACGAAGGTAGACCAGTCAACCCTGGGTTGACCCATGCAGCCGTGGAATTGCGGTGGGCTGATTCAGAAAACCAATTGCCCCTATACAAATTGTTCATGCATTTCTTTACGACTTCCTTACACACCGCACGTTACTGTTGTTTTCATAATGCGCTTTGCACCCCCGTTGCATTGCTGAGGATGTTTGTAGGGCTCGGTAAACGTCTTCCGCCAGCCGTCGCCCGAAGCGCCGGTGATGGGTACCTGAATAACGAGGGCGCCGTGCTGGGTCGACCCTAGACTCTCCGGCTGCCTGCACGAGAGTGCTCCAAGCTTTCGTCCTGTGATTCAATGCTGAGGAATTCGGGGACTGCAGGCTCAGGATTAAAGAAGAGCGGATCGTCTGGTGCGGGTTCGCGCCCGAACTTCTCCCGGAATAGCCGTTTTTGTTCTGTAATCACTTCAGCAGCTGTGTCATCAATGGGAATGGCCGTGATGGCGTGTGCCTCTCGAGCACGATTGTCACTGGATTTCGATTGTCGTCGTCTTCTCCGCATGATTGGTAGCCTCCGATGATTGTGCCGGGCTGTCCGCCTGAGGAGTTTGGTTGGTGTCCGGTAGTTTCTGCCTGGAACCGGTCTTTTTCGCGGTACGGATTACGGTACGTAGATCTTTCAGCTTGCACCGACTAGCAAGGACTTAGGTGGCCGCCCGCCTCTTGCAAGTCGTTGTATTTCCTTATCG
>JBARBI010000234.1:0-8804 GCA_049792875.1 Candidatus Sulfotelmatobacter sp. | reverse complement strand
CTTCGGACTCACGGACATCGAAGTCCAAGGGTGAAGGGTGGAGATTATCAGTGCGCACGGAGCAGAGAATCGCAGCCCGACCTGACCGCGCTCACCTACTGTGGATCGGGCCCGTGTTCGGCAAGATATCCGGGCAGCCTGGGCAAGAGGAGGATAGTCAGCTTGAACAAAAGTGACGAGGTTCCGCTCGGCTTTGTGCTCCGCGAGAGTGGGCAAATTGCCGGACTCGGTTCCACTCTGCGCGTGGCCAGTAGCAGCATTGATCCGCAACCCACATAGAAGTAGCGCGATAGGCAGTGCGCGAGCAACCAGGCAGGGACCGCGATTCATCGCTGAAGACCTACTCTTCCTCTTCCTTGACTTCTCCCCGCTCGGCCTTCGCCTTCTCGATGATCTTCTCCTGCAACTGCCCCGGCACCACGTCGTAGTGATGCATCTCCATATTGAAGCTGCCGCGCCCCTGCGTCATTGATGTCAACTCCACACCATAGGTCAGCATCTCAGACATGGGTACTTCGGCTTTCACCACCGTGTTGCCGCCCTTGTTGTCCATGCCCTGGATGCGGCCGCGGCGGCTGTTGAGATCGCCCATGATCGATCCTGCAAAGTCGTCGGGCACCGTGATCTCGACCGCCATGATCGGCTCCAGCATTGTGGGTTTGGCCACCTCCATCGCTTTGCGGAACGCGATGCGCCCGGCCATCTGGAACGACATGTCATTCGAATCCACATCGTGATAGGACCCGTCATACAGAATCACGCGGAAATCCACCACCGGAAATCCGGCAAGGTATCCGCGTGCCGCCGCGTCCTTGATTCCTTTTTCGATGGCCGGTATGTAGTTCTTCGGAATCGCACCACCAAAGATGTCATTTACAAACTCAAACTGCCCGCCTCGCGCCAGCGGCTCCATCTTGATCTTGCAATCGCCGTACTGGCCGTGCCCGCCGGTCTGTTTCTTGTGCCGCCCCTGCACGTCCGCTTTGCCGCGAATCGTCTCCCGGTACGGCACCTTCGGCGCTTTCAGAACCACCTCCGTGTGATAGCGCTTCTTCAGCTTCGCCACCACCACTTCAATGTGCTGCTGTCCAGTGCCCGCGATCAAGAACTCCTGCGTTTGCGGATCGCGGAAGAAACGCAGCATGGCATCCTCTTCCATCTGCCGGTGGAGCCCCGGCCCCAGTTTGTCCTCGTCGGCGCGGCTCTTGGGCTCGATCGCAAAAGTGATCGCCGGCTCCGGCAACTTGACCCGCGGATACTGAATCGGCGCCGCCTTGTCGCCCAGCGTGTCGCCGGTGAGCGTGTCTTTCAATTTGGCGACCGCGCCGATATCGCCCGCATGCAATTCATTCACCGGCACCGCCGTTTTGCCCTGCATGGTCGAGATGTGCGCGAATTTCTCTGTCCCTCCGCGGCTGAAGTTCTGAACCGTGGCATCGTTCTTCAACACGCCGGAAAAAACCTTGAAGTACGAAATGCGTCCCGCAAACGCGTCTGAAACCGTCTTGAACACGTAGAGCGACACCGGCTCCTCATCCGACTCATGCCGCTTGGGAGCATCGCCGTTTCCGGCGGGTTCTCCCTGTACCCACTCGTGCTCGGACGGCGCTGGAGTGTAGTCAAGGATGAAATCCATGACCCGGTCCGCGCCGACGTTGCCCAGGCCGGAGCTGAAGATCACCGGGAAAATCCTGTCTTCGCGGATGGCGTTGTGCAGAGCCGGGATCAGGTCTTCTTCGCCCAGGGTTCCGGCCTCGAAGAACTTCTCCATTAATTTGTCGTCGCCCTCCGCCACCAGTTCCACCAGCATCTCGTGGGCTTCCTGCACTTGCGCCTTCAGGTTGGCGGGAATCTCCGTCTCTTTCCCCTTGCCGTTCCCGCCCAGTTCGTAGGTGTAGGCCTTCATGCGCACCAGGTCCACCACGCCACTCAGGCTTTTCTCACTGCCAATCGGCAGTTCGATCGGAATCACGTCCCGGCCGAATGCGTTGGTCAGAGATTCCAGCACGCGCTCGGCGTTAGCGCGGTCGCGATCCATGCGGTTGACCACAATCAGCCGCGGCGTCTTGTACTCTTCGCAGTAATTCCACACCCGCTGGGTGACAACTTCCACGCCAGCCACGCCATCGACCACAACGATCGCCGCATCGACCACGGGCAGCACCATCTTGGCCTCGTGGACGAACATGCTGAAGCCGGGCGTGTCGAGGATATTGATCTTGGTTGTGCCCCACTCGACCACGGCGACGCCGGTCGAAATCGACATCTTGCGCGCGATTTCTTCCTCGTCGTGATCGGTGGTGGCCGAGCCGTCATCCACACGCCCCAGGCGCTGGGTCGCGCCCGCCGTGTATAGCATGGCCGAGACCAGCGAGGTCTTGCCCGCGTGCCCGTGCCCTACCAGCGCTACATTCCTGATGTTTGCTCCCGAATAGACTTTCAAGTTGGGCTCCTTGGGCAGGCGCGGGAAGGAAACGGCCCAGGAAGAAAATAAGGACAGGAACGTCGGGCCAGCCCGACTTATTCCGTTAACCCCGCCTGCCAAAACTAAGGATGCTACCACGTGGGAAGGAGCCGCCTCAACAGGACTTCGAAAACATTTTGGGCTGTTCCAAGGTCTTCCAAGCTATAATTCGCACCCGATTCACGCCGCCTGGGCGGGGTACCACTCGCACCTGCATATTGCGCCAGGCCAGCCCGATCGACAGCGGCTCAGGGAGGTTTTTGATGAAGTCGACCATGATGTCGTCTCCGCTGCTGCTCAGGGGAATGATTGAGCGGGCAGCGAAGATCTTCCCTGCCGTTGAAATTGTCTCGGCGCGGTGTGATGCGTCCTGCCACCGCTCCAACTACCACGATCTCCACGCGCGCACCCGGCAACTGGCGGCTGCTCTGCAACATGCCGGGATTGCGAAAGGCGACCGGGTGGCGACCTTGATGTGGAACCAGCAGGAGCATCTGGAAACTTATTTCGGCGTTCCCGCGATTGGAGCCGTCCTGCATACGCTGAACCTGCGTCTGCATCCGGAAGAAATCGCCTATATCGTCAATCACGCCCAGGATCGATTCCTTATAGTGGATCAGGCGTTGCTCGATGTCTTCGAGCAGGTACGTCCGCACGTCCGCTTCGAACGCGTGTTCGTGGTCCAGGGCGGCGGGAAATTGCCGGAAGGAAGCGAGTCTTACGAGGCCTTTCTTGCGCAGGGTGGCGGCGAGCCGAAGTACCCGGATCTCGCCGAGGATGATGCGGCTGCGATGTGCTACACCTCAGGAACCACCGGCAAGCCCAAGGGCGTTCTGTACTCGCACCGCGCCATCGCCTTACATTCTCTGGCCATAGCTCTGCCCGATCAACTGCATTTCAGCCGCTACGATACGGTCCTCCCCGCCATGTCCATGTTCCACGCCAATGCCTGGGGATTTCCCTATGCAGCCACCATGGTCGGAGGTAAGCAGGTTTTCCCGGGACGAAATCTACAGCCCGAAGCCCTGCTCGACCTTCTGGACGCCGAGCAGGTGACCCTCACCGGAGGAGTTCCTACCATTTGGCTGGCGGTGCTGAATGCTCTCGACGGCCATCCCGGTCGATGGACGCTCGCTCCAGGCCTGCGCGTGATTGTGGCTGGCTCCGCAGCGCCCGAATCCATGTTCCGCCGCTTCGACAAGCTGGGCGTGCGCGTGATTCAACCTTGGGGAATGACCGAAACTACGCCGTTAGCCACGGTCTGCACGCTCAAGCCCCACATGGAAAATTGGCCGGAGGATGAACGCTACACCGTGCGTGCCAAGCAGGGCCTGGCACTGCCCTTTATCGAGATACGCGCGGTGGGCGAACCCGACGAGACTCCGTGGGACGGCGTAACTGCTGGTGAATTGCAGGTACGCGGCCCCTGGATCGCGAACAGCTACTATCATCTCGACCCAGGCGACCGGTGGACGGCCGACGGCTGGTTTCGCACCGGAGACGTGGTGACGCTCGATTCCGAGGGCTACGTAAAAATCACCGACCGCGTCAAGGACCTGATCAAGTCCGGCGGAGAATGGATCAGCTCCGTGGACCTGGAGAATGCCCTGGTCGCCCATGAGTCGGTCAAGGAAGCTGCCGTGATTGCCGTATCGCATCCCAAATGGCAAGAGCGTCCTCTGGCCGTGGTGGTGCTGAAAGATGGCTGTAGCATTGGTGACTGCGAATTACGGGATTTCCTCGGACAGCGTTTTGCCCGATGGCAGTTGCCCGATGCCTTTGTCTTCGTCAGAGAACTGCCCCACACTTCCACAGGAAAGCTACTGAAAAGCAAACTGCGCCAGCAGTTTAGCCAATGGCAGTGGGAGAAGCAGCCGCTGCCGACACCCCAGAGCAAGGGATGACAGGACCAGGAACGGCGCCCAGGCACCGCGGCGAAAATGTTCCGGGCGGTGTATGATCTCCACGAATGTTAGGCAACCGCACCAGCGAGCAGTGGATCGCCCAATACTCCAGTAGCCACCAGCACCCCATCAATCGCCTGTGCCACACGTTTGGCATTCCCACGATTCTGATCGCGGTGGCCGTGTTCGTCCTCGGCTTCTTCTCCCATCGCTTGTGGTTCTACGCCTTGGCACTGTTCGTGTTCGGGTGGATCCTTCAATTCGTCGGCCACGCCTTCGAAGGCAAGCCGCCAGAATTCTTCAGCGACTGGCGTTTCCTGTTCGTCGGCGTCCGCTGGTGGTGGGCCAAAATCAAAGGCAAAGCCTGATCAGGGCGGTCGCCCCCCGCCGGGTACCCATTTCTCGCCGGGTGCCCCATTTCTCGCGCGTCCTTTTGCGCGAGAAGTGGGGATTTTCGCGGTGCCACCAAAACCGTTAGGTTCCTTGCTTGCGCCCACCCCGATTCTGTTATATGCTCGCCCCAAGTTGGGGTTCGGATTTACACAACCAGCATGCGCCGTCTGACCGCCAGATTTCTCCTGTTGTTCGCCCTTGCCGGAACCGTCGTTCCGCTTGCCCTGGCGGTGACCGCTGCGCCCCCGCATGCCTGCTGTGTACGCAAAGCAGCGCATCCATGTCACGGTTCAGCGACCACGGAATCGGACCAGACCACCATCCGCAGCACCGGCTGCTGCAACCACGACTGCTGCCGCGCGGTAACGACTTCGCAATCGGCGCATCCCCAACCATCGCTGGCATCAGCCTGCGCGAGCAGCGTCGCTGCTCGCATCATCGAATCGCACGCAGAAACTCCGGCCACGGGGCTTCCCGGATCGCAATCCACCCGCGCCCCTCCCTCCTGCTGAGCCTCCTCCCGCTTAACTGCAACTCATGACCAAGGGAATTGCCCTTCTAGGGGCGGATCTTCCCTGCCGGCATGGGCAACGTTGTCGACCCGAGGACTAATTTCCTGGTCGCACGTTCTCGCCCTAGGCGCAGAATGTCGGCCCGGAAGCCTGTTTCTCGACCGCTATGGAGGCAAAATGAACTGCACGAAGATCCTTATCATTCCTGCGTTATTGCTCACCAGCATTGCGGCCTTGGCCAATGTCTATGGTGCCATCCGCGGCGTGGTGCACGACCCGCAGCATCGCCCCGTTCAGGGTGCGATGGTGATGCTGAAGGCAAAGGCGTCGGACTGGGCGAAGACTGCCACCACCGACGCCAACGGCGAATTCCAATTCAATGCCGTCCCTTTGGGCGACTACTCCGTCAGTGTCGCCAGCCCCGGCTTCGCTCAAACGGTTCAGGACGTCACAGTCATTTCGGGGACTGTGCCGGTGGTTCACTTTCAGTTGCAGATAGCCTCGACCAAAGAACAAGTCACCGTCTCCGCCTCGTCCCCGGTCGCGCCGACTGACAGTGCGACTCCGATCACGCTCGTGGACAGCCTAAACATCCAGCGCACTCCTGGCGCCGACCGCACTAACAGTCTGGCCATGATCACCGACTACGTCCCCAGCGCCTATGTCACCCACGACATGCTCCATATGCGTGGTGGCCACCAGACCACCTGGCTATTGGACGGCATCCCCATTATCAACACCGCCATTGCGCAAAATCTCGGCGCCCAGTTCGATCCCAAAGACATGGATTACGTCGAGGTCAATCGCGGCAGCTACGGCGCCGAATTCGGCGACCGGACCTACGGCGTCTTCAACGTCGTACCCCGCAGCGGTTTCGCGCGCAACAACCAGGCCGAACTCGTGCTGAGCGCGGGCAATTTCTACCAGACCAATGACGCGTTCAGTTTCGGCAGCCATACCGAGCGATTCGCCTACTATGCCAGCGTCAATGGCAATCGCAGTGATCTCGGCTTGCAACCGCCAGTTCCGCAAGTGGTTCACGATGCAGTGAACGGCTTCGGCGGCTTCGGATCCTTCACCTTCAATGCCGATCCCTCTAACCAACTTCGCTTGGTGACCTCGTTCCGCCGGGACTACTTTCAGATCCCCTACGATCCTTTCCCCAACGACTTCGAAAACAGCGACCCCAACGGATACCAGAGTATTGGCCTTCGCGATGGCCAGCACGAAGCCGATGCGGGCATCCTCTTCACCTGGCTCCGCACTTTCAATTCACATCTCATGACCACGGTTTCGCCCTTCTACCACTACAACAGCGGAAACTACAACAGTCAGCCCACCGACTATCCCGTCGCAACTACGGAAGACCGCAGTTCGACCTACGTCGGGGCTCAGGCCAGCTTCCAAGCCAACTACAGGAAGAACGATTTGCAGGTGGGATTCCTGGGCTTCTATCAGCGCGACAACCAGCTCTTTGGCGCCATCTTCAATGACGGCAGCGGAAACCCGCCTTTCACGGATAGCGAACACCCCACTGCTAACCTTGAGACTTTCTACATAGACGACAAATTCAATCCCTTTTCCTGGTTGACGCTTTCTGCCGGAATCCGGCCCACACGATTCTCCGAAGGTAACTTTGCGCCCAGCTCGCTCGCGCCGCCGATCTCCGAGTCCGCGATCCAACCAAGGTTCGGCGCCACGCTCACTATTCCTCGTCTGCATTGGACCTTCCGTGCCTTTTATGGACACTACTATCAAGCGCCGCCGATTGAAACCGTCTCGGGTCCGCTCATCGCCCAGTGTCAACCACCCGACTGCGGCTTTCTGCCTCTGCCCGGGGAGCGCGACGAAGAACATCAGTTCGGCGTCACCATCCCTTACCGGGGATGGGTCCTCGACGCCGATAACTTCCAAACTAACGTCACCAATTTTCTTGACCACAACAACATTGGCGCCTCCAACATTTTCTTCCCCCTCACGGTCTCCCAAGCTTTGATTCGTGGATGGGAACTCACGCTCCGCTCTCCCCGCTTCGCACACCGCTTCCAGGTTCACCTGGCATACTCCAACCAGATTGCCGAGGGCAGCGGTACCATCACCGGTGGCCTCACCGATTTCACGTTCGATCCGGGGCTTAGTCCGCTCGACCATGACCAGCGCAACACGCTCAACGTAGGCGGCGATATCGCACTGCCGTGGCGCTCCTATGCCTCCACCAACGTCTACTACGGCTCCGGCGTCAGCAACGGACAAGCCGGGGTCCCCGGCCAGCCCTACCAAAGCGACTATCTTCCTGGACACACCACCTTCGATCTCTCGCTGGGCAAGGATTTCGGGGAGAGTTTCACCGCCTCGCTCACTGCGCTCAATGTCGCCAACCAACGCGTCCTCTACGACAACAGCCTCACCTTCGGCGGCTTCCACTGGAACCTGCCGCGCGAAATCTACGTCGAGATGCGCTATAGGTTCCACTACTAGAGAGAGAATAGATGGAGACGAGCTCTCGGCTCTTTGTCGAGCGCAGCGAGAACAGCCCTTTCAGACAGAACTGGCAGACTCAGACAGCCGCGATTCTGTGCCGTCAGTTCCGGAGCGTCGCCTCGGAGCATTAGTCTATACACTGTTGATTCATCCTCGCGGCCTTCGCCCGTTGCCGCTACCCGTCAAGTTCCGGTAAATTGTTCAGCAACAACAGCAACGTTTAAAGAGGGCTTTATGCCACACGCTTACTTCCTCTCACCCAAACTGGAACCTATTTAGCTCGATCGTTACGGTTCCGATTACTTCCACCCCTGTTCTGGGAGTGATCGCAACTCAGATTCTTAGAGCCGCACCCGTACAATGCTCGACTTCAACCGTTTCGAAATCCTCACTTTTGATTGCTACGGCACCCTGATCAACTGGGAAGCCGGAATTCTTCCTGCGCTTCGCCGCGTTCTATCTGCTCACGGTAAACAAGGCGACGACGCCACCCTTCTGAAACTCTACGGCGATTTTGAGCAGCGATCCGAACGGGGCGCATTTCATCCTTATCGCGAGGTCCTGGAGTCGGTGGTCCGCCAGTTTGCCGCGGAGTTTCGGTTCACTCCCACCCCGGAACAAGTGCGCTCCTTGCCCGACTCTCTCTCCACCTGGGAGCCCTGGCCCGACACCGTCCGCGCTTTGCGCCAGCTGAAAACCCGCTTTCGCCTGGCCATTCTCTCCAATGTCGACGACGATCTTTTCGCCGCCACCCGCCCGAAACTTGAAGTTCCCTTCGATGAAGTCATCACCGCCCAACAGGCGCAAGCCTACAAACCTTCCCTGAAACTGTTCGAGCTGGCTCTGAGTCGCGTCCATGCTCCCGCCCATCGCATACTGCACGTAGGCCAAAGCATCTATCACGATGTGATTCCCGCCCAGGCGCTCGGCCTTGCCACCGTATGGGTGAACCGTCCCTCGGCCCGCCCCGGCGTAGGAGCCGTCAAAGCCGCCGAGGCCAAACCCGATCTCACCGTCACAAGCCTCGCAGAACTCGCCGCCGCTACCGTC
>JBARBI010000233.1:0-2550 GCA_049792875.1 Candidatus Sulfotelmatobacter sp. | reverse complement strand
GGGGCCGGGCCCTTCGGGAGGACTCAGGGCAGGCACTTCGAGGCTCAGTGTGAACAAGCCCGGCCCCTACAAGGAACGGGGAGCGGAGGATCATTCGACACCCCTGGCATGATGCGCTCGGAGCAAGCCGGAACGTGGGTGCCCGGCAAAGCGATTTAAGATAAGGAGAATTCAAAACCCGCACCCTTAGGAACCAAGGGTGCGACACCCAAATGTATTGTCGCTGATTGCCTGTGGACCAACCGGCTTGGCTTTAACAGTGGAATTATTTGGTCGGGGTGCCTTTTTCATTCTGGGCCGCGAGGCCATATCGTATTGCGGCTTCCAGCGAATCGATGTTTATGTCTTTTAGAGCTTTAAACCGAATGCAATATCCTGTGACGCTTGCCTTGCCCAGTTTTTTTCCATAGGTTTTGGCCAAGTACTTCTTATCTTTGAGACCAAGAACATAGACAGAGATTCCGGTTTTGTTTCCGCTGAGACCAATTTGAAAAAACTCCCTACTTTTTCCATTGGCATATTTTATCGTGTGAAATCCATATCCAATCGTAGGGTTGGAAACCGTGTGATTTTTGCTGTCTTTGCCATCGAAGAACCATAATTTGCATTCCGGTGTGGCTTGAAGTGTGAGCCTATGCAGCTCTCGCAGGTCGCTGCGTTTTGGCTCCGGTTGGCCGGCAATATACGTTGTGATTGGTTCTTGTACGTTCATATGTTCTGCTCCCCCGCTGCGCGAACGAGATTATACGACGTTTGAGCCGGATTACCGGGAAGCGCTGCCGCATTACGGGACAAGAGGGACTTGTTACTTTTGACAATTACACGCTTCCTGAAGCGGGTCCTATCCTGCCGGGAAAGCAGAGATAAGGAGAGGTTTTTATGAAGAGGTTAGCCCGAATCATCCTCGTCTTAGTTGCTGTTGCCATGTTATCTGGATTTGCTGGGCGCGCCGCCAAGGCGCAAGAGAAGCCGCATCCTGCCAATGGCGAATTTTCGTTCGCAGTATACGGCGACTCGCGCTCCATGATGTATCTCCCCTACAAGCAAGACCAGGAGGAGGAAGCCCGCCAGCTGATGGTGGACATGTTTGAACTGGTGCTTCCGGCGAAGATAGCGCCGGAAGTGGTGAAGAAAGACGTAAAGCTGATCTACGACCCGTCAAATAAAGAACTGGCGGAGATGATCATGCCGTTTGATACCGCGAGCGAAGTGACCACGCTGAAGTTCGACAAAGGCTGGGTCACGGAGGCTTCGGTGGAAGACGTAAAGCTGCTTCCCGGAGTGAGTCGCACCATGTACCGGCTGGAGGGCGGGGACTGGGTTGCGAAAGAGGTGGTGGCGAACATAAAGAGCGGGCGCGCCCAGTTCATTGTCAATACCGGCGACCTGGTGTGGTGGGGCAAACAGGGCAACAAGCCTTCCGACAATCCTTACTGGAAGTTGGTGAACGAAGATTTGTTGAAGCAATTGCCGAAACCAGACCGCGAGATGGAGAAAGAAGGAATGCCGGGCCGCGTTTTTCCAGCGGTTGGAAATCACGAAGTGTGGGCAGACTCCGACGTCGAAGGTCTGCTGGCGGCTTTCCCCTATCTGAAAAAATTCGGCGTTACCGACAAACAACTCATCTACAAGTTTGATTATCAGGGCGTGCGATTCATTTTCCTGTGGACCGGCGCGTACGACTATCGCGACCCCTCCTTACGAAGCGCAGATGGAACAACTACAAAAGTGGCTGGATGAAGCCAAGGCGCAGGGCACGAAGAAAGTATTCATCTCATTTCACAGCCCCGTTTTCGCCCGCTCGGGCATGGGAGCTATCCCGGCAGACCAGAGTCCCCACAAGACGATCGCTCCGTACGCGAAGGATCTCGACATAGTGGTCTTCAACGGACATGTGCACACAACCGAGCTTTACCAGGTGGACGGCGTGAAATACCTGTTGCTGGGCGGAGGTGGTGCGGAGCAGGACCCGATTCTTCCAGGCAGGACGCATATCAAGGTTCCCGAGGGCTATCCGCCGGATTTGTATTGGAAAGGCGCAAGTCCCATCGAGGAATACAACTATCTGCTCGTAGATGTGAAGCCAGGCGAGCCGACAAAATTTACGCTCAATCGTTTCCGTCCGGGATCGGCGGAACCGTTCGCGACAGTAGAGTTGTTCTAGTGAATCCTAATAGCGGTTTATCCAATCGTTTCATTCTTCCATTGCCTGCTTTTGTGCTGCATCCGCTTACGGCCCTGTTCTTAGGAGCCGTGCATATTTACCTTGCCGCAGGACATCTCTCGAAGCTGTTTGGAGGGCCGATACATTGGACGGACATTTGGAAAGGATGTGGTGCATTGGCGGGAGCATACGTGTTCGCGGCGCTCGCATCTCGCGGACTTGCTCAACACCGAAAATCCAAAACGGCCGGAAAGACGATTGTGAGCGAGACTGCTAAATTAACGACGAATCCGGCTAGCTCCTGATCTGTAGTGCCGACGCAATATAAAAGGGCGCCCCTTGTGGAGTAGGTTTGAGTGCTCGCTCAATCGCTCCAGAGGAGGGAC
>JBARBI010000232.1:0-11665 GCA_049792875.1 Candidatus Sulfotelmatobacter sp. | reverse complement strand
CATCCAGCCTCTTAGGCTCTTGCTCGACGCGATCAAACCAGAGAGTGGTTCTGGCTGGATGTTCCCGAACACGATTGGCGGGGCGTTAGATTTGGAGAACCTCGCTGACCGCGTGATCAAACCCGTTTTCAAGGCAAATGGGATGGAGTGGAAGGGCTGGCACGCATATCGTCGCGGTCTAGCCACGAACCTTCATGAACTCGGAGTGCCGGACAAAGTGATCCAAGCAATCTTGCGCCACGAAGACGTTAGCACGACGCAGAGAAGCTACATCAAGACGGTGCCCCAAGTTGTGACCGACGCCATGAATCAGTTGGAGGCAAGAATAGCTCGTGCAGCAGTTGTGCAGCAGGTCGCGGTGAACTGATCGCAAGTGCTTGAAAGAATGGAGCCGACGAGCGGACTTGAACCGCTGACCTGCCGATTACGAATCGGCTGCTCTACCAACTGAGCTACGTCGGCATCCTTTATAATCAACAACTTACAATGATCTGCTCTAGCGTCTCTCGTGTTTCTCTCGTGTTCTCGACGCTTCCAGCTTTCGCACGCCGCGCCGCACGCCCGGTTCTGTGGGCATGGATGTAGTGCTTCTTCGTCGTTGCTTCGTCGGCGTGACGGCATACTCTCTGTATAACTTTAGTAGGAACTCCCAGCTCGCGCAAGTTGGTGGCCAGGCCACGGCGAAAGGCGTGCCACCCGTTCCACAATCTGAAGCGCGCCCACCGTCGGCCAAGACAAACAGCCAGCCGTGGGAGCGGACCTGCGTGGGAGAGGACGGGAGTACGAACCCTAGGTAGTCCTCATTCCGCGGACGAACCGCGCCCACATCCGAAGGTTGCGCGAACTCAACGTCGAGCATATTCAGCTGCGCTTACGCGCCAAAGCCTGGCAGCATTGCGGCTGCCAGGCTGGCACTATCCAGCTGCTCTGCTGTTTCTCAGGCGGCCGACGACACGCGGCCTTCGATCAGCGTTGTCCTTCCAGTCGCTTTGCTGGCGCGGAGGAAATAAATGCCCCCGTAGATCGCCCAGACCAGCGCGAACCCCAGGGCCAGCAACGGTTCCATCTTTGTGCCGTAGCCCATGAACGGACCGACCAGATAGAACACCATGCATGCCAGGTTCGCCACCAGCCCTAAAACCGGGATCAACAGATGCCGCACGAAACGGTATTGCGGGTGCTTGTGGAAACACACGATGCATGTAACGCAACTCAGCATATAGAGGAGGAAGGTGCCGAAGTTCGAAGCCAGCGTCATGGTCAGGAACGAATTCGGCAGCGCCGCCATCTTGTCGTGAGTCAGGTATCCAAAGCTAGACCAGAAGCCATGCGGCAATGCTTGAATCGCCGCGTCCGCTGGAGCGGCCCCGTCGCCGAAGTACATCACCACCGTGATGCATCCGACCACGGCCGAAATCACGGCCAGCAGCCAGACGGCGCGATGCGGGGTCGCATTTTCATGGTGCAGCAGTCCCATGGAATCTGGCAACTCCTTGTCCTTTCCCATGGCGTAGGTCACGCGCGCCCCGGTGTTCATGCATGAAAGCGTGGTGCCGATCAGTGCCAGAAACACCGTCGCCGCCTCCACCAGCATGAAGATTCGGCCTCGTCCCGGTCCGAAGAGTGTGTCCCCGACCAGAATCATCAGATCCCCGATGGGGGCAGCGGATCCCGCCGCATTGGCCATCGTGTACCCGTTGTTGAGAACATAGTTTGCCGCGAAGTACTCGAACAGATAGCAGAAACAGCCCTGCACCAGAAGTGAAGTGATGACCGCGATCGGCACATCGCGTTTGGCATTCTTCGCCTCGCCTCCCATCGAGGTCACGGATTCAAAACCCACCAAAATCAGGATTGCGATTGTGGCTTGAACGAACATCCAGCCGAAGTTGTGCATGCGTACCACGGACGCGGCGTTGGGATGGGAAACAAAAGCGCCGCTGGCGTCGTGTTCGGGATAGCTGATATGAAATGGAACGGGCTTGCCCGATGAATCCAGCTTGGGTTGCGGTACTCCATTCGAGTCGCGCACCACAACGTCGGTCGCTTGCCCATTCAAGATCTGCGAAGTCGTTGCGTACTCATAGCTGTAAGAAGCGCTCGTTTGAGGATCGAATTGGTAGCTGGTACTTCCCGCCGGATGGCTCATGCGGTAATTCAGGGCCACGACGGAGAACAACAGCAGTGCGCTGATCTGAATGATATTGATGGCGATGTTCACCGACGTCGAGCCGTTGATGCCCCGATGCGCGATATAGGCCACCGCAAACGAGAACACAATCGCAACCAGCATCATGAACATCGGACCGGGATTGCTACTGCTCATAAAATTCGGCCACAACGTTCCCACCAGGTAACCGGAGATGACGCCGATCACGCCCACCATCACTCCGGGATAGATCCAATAGTAGAGATGTGAACCCCAGCCGACGATAAACTTGGCCAGCCGCGCATAGGGCCACGCGGTTTCGTGATTCAGGAAGGACTGCTCCGCAAAGTAATACGAGCTGCCCGTCCCGGGATATAACTTGGCCATTTCGGCGTAACATAC
This sequence comes from Candidatus Sulfotelmatobacter sp., assembly GCA_049792875.1. Classification (GTDB taxonomy): domain Bacteria; phylum Acidobacteriota; class Terriglobia; order Terriglobales; family Acidobacteriaceae; genus Sulfotelmatobacter. The sequence goes on along the minus strand of JBARBI010000232.1, from coordinate 9,114 downwards.
CGCCGTCGCAAGACACAGCGCGGTTGCGAACACAATGCCGATCCACATTGCCGGACCCGTTGCACCCGCAGCGGACTGCCCTGCAAACGTCAGCCAAAGGAAGGCCCCGGGAGCAATCAGGGCCATGGCATTCATGGTCAAACCAGTCAGCCCTAGGGTTTTCTTCATTTCTGTGTTGGTCTCTGCCATCGGTAGTCTCCTGTGATTTGTTCTCTATTTCCTGAACTCACATCTCCTCACTTGCGCCTTGCAAAGTCTGGCCGTTGAACAAAGAAGGCAAGCCATGCTTCCCAGCATCATCAGCACGCCCAGCAGCGGGTGCTCTGCAAGCTGGAACATGCCTGCCATCAGGCTCACGAGGCCGGCCAGCAACGCGACCCGCACGCGAAGCGCCCTCATCGGCTCGCGATCCCTTCCTGCTCTTCGACGCGCCGACAAAGCTGGAGGGGGGCGGCGAGGGCGCTGGCACCAGGGGTTAGTTGGGTTTGAGCCCAAGCCGCCGATCCCCAAATCGCACGCAGCCCAGGTTCTGGCCGCGCGAAAATCAAAACGTTTGCCCCATCGAGTTCCATCGCTACTTGGCCTGTCGCCGGTCGAAGCTGACCTCGTGCATTCAGCTGCGCTCTAAATTTACGGTTTCCTCTCTGCAACACTGCTCCCAAACAAGAACCCGAATTCAGCCATCGCCCGCGGCTGGTTTGGGTTCATGCCGGTGTGACTGAAGGCGTCTCCCGGCGTGATATTGCGGGCATGAACATAAGCGAGATCTCCGCGAACGAAGAAGCCGCCGCGCTGGATGGTGGGCGTTACCGTGATCGAAGTGGCAGCGCTGCCCGGGCCGTACAGCAGATTGACAGCTTGGTCCGTGGCGCTCCCAGAACTCGATATGTATTCCCAGCGCACCGGTAGCGAGAAGCCGTGTTTAAAGGTGTAACTCGCCAACATTGCGCCGCCGGCCGTGGATGCTCCCTTGACGATGCCGATATTCTGGTTGGTGGGCACCTTGGTGTACTGGAAGTACGGCTGCAGAATCCAGGGACCTTTTGTGTACGTGTAGATCACGTTGTAAATGCTGCTGTTGTTTTGTACTGGTGTGGCGTAGGTCTGAAACGCGGTCTGCCCGTAGTTTCCGCCTCCCACGAATATCAGGCTATGCGGCCCTTTGGCGTAAGTTAAGGAACCCGTAAGCCACGAGTAGCGGTTGGAGTAGAAGCCGTCGTTCCAACTCAGTGAGGCAGTGAACTTGCCCATGACCTGATTCACCTGGATTCCGCGATTGACGGCGTTCTCCTGGTTCCACAAAAGGCCACGATCGACGTTCATGTTCTCGAAGGTGAAGGTGTACTCAGCCCCGATCAGCGTTGGCAGTTCGCCGATCATCAACGAGGTGTTCTTAAAGGGGCTGTTCTTCCCCGGTTGAAGCTTCACAAACGCGACCGGCACCGGACCGAAGAGTTCGGTCATCGTTTTGTCGGTTGCCAGGAACGGCGCGCCGAGAGCCGCAATGTTGTACGCGCCCGCTTGCAGGTAGAACTGAAACCAGCCGTCGGGTTTCTGAATAAACACCTGGCCGTTACTCAGAGCCGCCTGCGTGCTCTTATCGCTCGCTGTGTAATTCCCCGTCCACACCCCCAGCCCGTCGAGAATGCCGTTCACAGCGATCCTGCCGAAAGGCCCGGCGTCGAAAACGGCTGGAGGAAGTGCACTCAACGGACCCGTCATGGAAGGAGTGGGGAGCGTTGACGGCGAATCTGGGGATGCGGCTGGCGCCGGCTGAGAGACAGCATCTTGCGGTGCGGCGGCGGAGGCTGTCGCGTGCGCCAACAGAACCGGGTCCTTGGCATCGTTTGCAGCCTTAGTAGGATGCACAACCTTACTACCTGCCGGTTCCTGCGCACGGCCGGAGGACGTTAGCAGAGAACTTACAACGATCACCACAGCTCCGAGATGGACATTTCTCATCTGAATGACTCACTTTCCCCCTGGTGCATGCAACGGATCACCGTGGCGTGTCCGCTGCCAGCCCGCTGACCTTAGCGACGAGAGCAGAAGGAGTCCAACGCATACTTTTTCTGCATCGCATTGAAAGTTTGCAAAGGCAAAAAGAACTTTATAGGCGCGATAGAGAAGATTTATCGCTTGAAGAGAGCAAGTCAACGCGACTCCACGACTCTATACAATGAACGCGGAAAAAGCGCGCGCTGCTGGGGCTTTTGCGTTGCATAAGGAACCTTTCGAGCACGGCCAAATGAAGGAAAGCTACTCCGCACTCATTTCGCAGTTTTTTTCATTGCAGGTATGAACATTTCCGTGGGCATACAGGTGCGATAGATATTTTTCATGAGTACAGATATTGGCAGCGGATGAGCTACAAGATATTCTGTCGCCCCTCTTACGGTCCGAAGGAACTCATCGACCGGGCCGATGAACTAAAGGAGAGACATGTCCACTGAACTGCGGAGTTTTCTGGCTCTGTCGTACGACGAACTGGAAGAACTCAATCTCAGGCCAAGGAGCAGCGTAAGAACCGCGTCGCGCCCCCAAGATCCAGGAAAAGCGGATCAAGTACCTCACTGACGAAAAACGCATCAAGGCCGTGACCGTGCTCTTCAAGTGATCTTGAAGGGCGGTTGCACATGCTCGACTACGACAAGAAGTTCCTGCTGAAGAGCTGGGACAACCTCACCTTCGACGGATCGGCGATCCGCGGCTTTACCGCGCAGCGCGAACGCGATCTACGCTTGGGCATCGACTGGGCTGCGTTCTACTGGGCTCCCGCCGACGTGTTCGGCTCCGGCAAAGTCCTTGTCTTTGGCGAAGTCATCGACAAGGGCGGAACGCCTTACGCCGGCGACATTCGTGGCGTGCTCAAGGGATATGCCGATGAACTCCACAAGAAAAAGGGATACACCCTCAACGCGGCCAACGAAATGGAAGGGTTCCTCTTTAAAGGGCCCGACCGGGAGCGCCACTTCCACGAAACCGGCGAGTTCGAATACGTCAACACCGGCGGCTATTATCATTCGTTGCCCGGCGATCCGCTGCGCACATTCATCGACACTACCGCTGAAGTGCAGCGCGCCATGGGCTTCCAGAACGAAAAAGACCACTCGGAGGTTCACAGTTCGAAATCAATTACGGCTACGGCGAAGTCGTCGCTGCCGCCGACCAGATTCAACTCTACAAACTGATCTGCCGCCAGATCGCGACCAACATGGGACTCACCGCCTCGTTCCTGCCCAAGCCCGTCCTCGGCGTCAATGGCAACGGCATGCACACGAACGTTTCAATCAGCGAAAACGGCAAGAATCTTTTCTGGGGCGCGAGAGGCGAAGAAAAACTCAGCAAGATGGGCTGGGCGTTTCTGGACCGCATCCTCACCCCCGGCAACGACGTTTGCCTGCGGCTCAACGCCAGCGTGAATGCGTATCGCCGCCTCGATCCGCATTTTGAAGCGCCGAACCAGATCACGGCGTCGCCGGTCGATCGTGGCTCGATGATCCGCATTCAGTGACCGTTAGAAAGACGAGAATCGTACACCCCCAGAGCCATCTCGCGCCAGACGCAACCAGCCATAGCGTCGCCGCGCACGCAGGTGTGGGTTGTTCGCGCTCGTGCCAGCAAAAATGATGTTTGGGTGCAGACTCGCTGTGCGAGGACCCTTAAGGTGTGCGTAATTTCTTCGACCGAAGGCAATCTGGCACGTGGTGAAAGTGGCTGCCAAACGTGCCGACATCAAGAATCCGGCTTCTCACGACTTGCGTCGCCCCTGTGCTTGTTTATGCCATCTGGCAGGCGGAGAGCTTGAGCAGATTCAATTTCTGCTTGGGCACGCATCCGTTGAGACAACTGAGCGATATCTGGGCTGCAAGCAGAGACTCAGCCATGCGGTAAACGACAACCTTGGATTGAAAGACACCTGAGAGGGTCGTCAAGCCTCCAAGCCGACTTCTGGCCAAGAAGCTTGCGGCGTGTCTGTCCTCCGATTCCAACGCACGGCTAGGCCTAGGTCCACACTTCGACGATCGCGGCGATGTAATCGCATCTGATGCTAAGCGTCTGCGATTCTGGAGCCGGCTTCGTCGTGCTCCCACGCCTCTGCGGGCTCACTCTCAGGAGCCGGTCCGAGGTCCGGATTCTGCATGATCAGGCGCGCACAGGTGTTCCACCGCAGAATGGCATCGTCGTTTCCGGGTATCGCAAAATTCATGGCTCTCTCGTAGTGATCCATTGCTTCCCGCAGCGCGTAATATGCGGATCCGCCGGCTCCAGTGCCGCCATGGCGAATGCGCGCATTTCCCAAACGCTCCCAGATGATGCCCTGGTAGTAGGCCCGCTCGTAGTCGCCCTTAATCTGTGCCAGGACCTCTTGTGCGGATCTCACACGGACATCAGAATCGAATTGGTCGGTGCGCGCGAGCAGAAGCGAAATCAGCGCCTGCTGGTGATTGGGAACAATGGCCAGAATATCGAGGCAAATGCTCTCCGCCAGGCTGGGTTCATTCAATAGTCGGTAGCGCTCGACCTTCGCTAGCGCTTCGGGAATACTCTGCTCGGAAATGGATTTCAGTTCGAAATGCATAACCTCTCCTATCTTTTCGAATTGCTGAATACCCGGAACAGTTTCGACAGCGGATCGAAGAAACGGTCCACGACGCGTTCCTTGAGCGGAATGATGGCATTGTCGGTGATCGTGATGCTCTCAGGACAAACTTTGGTGCAGCACTTAGTGATGTTGCAGAGACCTATACCAAATTGCTCTCTCAGATCTTCCACGCGATCTCCCACGTCCAACGGGTGCATTTCGAGCGCGGCCGCATACACCAGAAATCGCGGACCGATGAATTGCTCGTGCATGTGATGGTCGCGCAAGACGTGGCAGACATCCTGACAGAGATAGCACTCGATGCATTTTCGAAACTCCTGCACCCGTTCGACATCCTCCTGGGCAATGCGCCAGGTGCCATCGGGCGCATCCGGCTGCCGCGGCCGGAACTTTGGGATGCGCCTCTTTACCTCGTAATTCCACGATACGTCCGTGACCAGATCCCTCATGTGCGGAAATGCCTTCATGGGTTCGACGGTCACAGGCCTATCCAGTGGGAGCGTGTTAAGCCGCGTCATGCACATCAATTTCGGCATCCCATTGATTTCGGACGAGCACGAGCCGCATTTTCCGGCTTTGCAGTTCCAGCGAACTGCGAGATCGCCGGCCTGTTCCGCCTGTATTTGATGCACGGCATCGAGGACCACCATGCCCGCTGTGACTTCTGTAGTGTAGTCTTGGAACTTTCCCTGGCCTTTTTCCCCACGCCATATTCGAAACGTGGCCGTCGCCATTACTTCATCTCCTGGATGATTTGCTGCAGATCCTCTCGCATCAGGGGAATGGGCTCGCGCGTGAGCTGCATTTCTCCACCGGCGCCTTTTCGCACCACGATGTTGAAGCCGTCGTACCGATTGTCCTTGTCGGGAAAATCATCGCGGAAATGCGCCCCACGACTCTCTTTCCGATCCAGCGCCGCCCGAGTAACAATTTCCGAGACGGTCAGCAGGCTGTGCAAGTCGAGCGCCGTGTGCCAGCCTGCATTGTATTCCCGGTTTCCATCCACGCTGACCCGCTCGCTGGCGCCTTTCAAGTCTCGAAGGCGCTCGAGCGCTTGCAGCATCTCCGGTTCCTGACGTACGATCCCCACCAGTTCCTGCATCACGTCCTGCAATGTATGTTGTATGGCGTACGGATTGTCGGACCCCTTGCGCTCGAAGGCCTGCAGCGCCCACTTTTCCGCGGATCCGAGTTCATCCGTTTTCACCGCGCCCAGCGAGTTCTCTTTCGCATAGGCCGCGGCGTACTCACCGGCCCGCTTGCCGAAGACTAATAAATCGGAAAGTGAATTCCCGCCGAGCCGGTTGGCGCCATGCAGACCAGCCGCGCACTCTCCCGCTGCGAACAGGCCTGCCACGTCCGACATTTGGGAATCAGCGTCCACCTTGACACCTCCCATCATGTAGTGGGTCGTAGGACCAACTTCCATCGGTTCCTGGGTAATGTCAATGTCGGCAAGTTGCTTGAACTGGTGATACATACTGGGCAGCTTCTTCGTTATATGCTCGGCCGCGTTCGGAATTCTCTCGTTGATCCACGCAATGTCCAGGAACACACCGCCGTGAGGACTGCCCCGCCCTTCTCGCACTTCTCGCCGGATGCAGCGGGCCACGTGATCGCGGGTCAGCAGTTCGGGCGGGCGTCTCGCGTTCTTGTCTCCCTGCGTGTACTGCCAGCCTTCTTCTTCCGTATCGGCGGTCTGGTTGGCGTACAGCGACGGAATATCTTTGAACATGAATCTCTCGCCGTTCCGGTTACGCAGCACTCCGCCCTCGCCCCGCACACCTTCCGTGACCAGAATGCCGCGCACGCTGGGTGGCCAAATCATTCCCGTCGGGTGAAACTGCACAAATTCCATGTCCATGAGCGCCGCACCGGCATGGTAGGCGAGCGAATGGCCGTCGCCCGTATATTCCCAACTGTTGCTGGTGATTTTGTAAGCCCTTCCAATTCCTCCCGTCGCCAGCACTACGGCTTTGGCGCGGAACAGGTGAAATCGGCCGCGCTCGCGGTCGTATCCAAACGCGCCTGCGATGCGGCCGCCGTCCTTCAACAGCGTGACGACTGTGTGTTCCATGAAAACGTCCAGCCCCAGATGTATTCCATGGTCTTGAAGAGTGCGGATCATTTCTAGGCCGGTACGGTCGCCCACATGGGCAAGCCGAGGATACCGATGGCCGCCGAAATTCCGCTGGAGAATTCGGCCGTCGCTCGTGCGATCAAAAAGTGCGCCCCAGGCCTCCAGTTCGCGCACGCATGCCGGGGCTTCCCTGGCATGCAGTTCCGCCATCCGCCAGTTACTCAGGTATTGACCGCCGCGCATCGTGTCGGCAAAGTGAACGCGCCAGCTGTCCCGGTCGTCCACATTTCCCATCGCCGCGGCTATGCCGCCTTCGGCCATGACGGTGTGTGCTTTGCCAAGAAGAGATTTCGAAATGACCGCGACCTTTCCGCCTGCGGCCGACACCTCGACGGCAGCCCGCAGACCGGCACCCCCGGCTCCGATGATCAGAACGTCGTGCTCATGCGTGATGTACTCGCTCACTAGACAATCCTCCAATCCCTCCAGATACCCATCGAGCACATCCGCACATACAGATCGGAGAGCGCAACCGAGAAGAGGCTGCACCAGGCAAACAGCATGTGGCGCCGGTTCAGGCAACTCACGCAATCGTAAACCCGCTTGCGGGCTGGCGCTCCCGTCAACCGATCTCGAAAGCCGCCGACCACATGACGTAAGGAGTGGCATCCCGTAGTGTAGGAAACCAGCAGCACGAGGTTCGTCAACAAGACAAGAGTGCCAACGCCGATGCCAAACCGGCCGTCGAACCAGAACGCATCCCACACGTCCCGCGCCAGAATCACGAGGAACACGAGGGCCAGATATAGAAAATACCGGTGGACGTTTTGCAGGATCAGGGGGAACGATCGTTCGCCGAGGTATGTCTTCCGCGGCTCGCTCACGGTGCAGGAAGGCGGATCGGCCCAAAAAGCCTTGTAATACGCCCCGCGATAGTAGTAGCACGTCACTCGAAATCCGCCCGGCGCCCACAGAATAAGCAGCGCTCCTGTGACCCAAGCGGGCATCCAGCTTGGGTTCGGACCAAACCAACCTTCGTGGGCAGGGCCGAACAATTCGGGCGAATAAAACGGTGACAGATATGGTCCGAACCTGAAATGCTGCCCCTGCAGGGCCGCCCACGTTGAGTAAACAATGAATGCCGACAAACCCAGAAACACAACCAGTGGCTGTACCCACCAATTGTCGGCTCGTCGCGTCTGTCCAAAACCTGTGCGCAACAACGGGACGTCAATCTGAGACATCGAGCCTCCTCACGCGTCGATGCGGACCTTGCGTCCGCGATCAACCGCTAGCTTGATGCGCTTGAATTCGGGCGGTAGCCATGATACAGCGAAATTCACTGTCATTGTTTTCGGAAACGCTGCCCAAGTAAACGGTGGAGCAACAATGAACCCGAAAGGGACGCCGCACGCAATCGAACTCCCGTACGAGGGTCGCTATGGTACAGTTTTCGTGACCACCAGTTTGATTGACGGTCCGGCTGGACGGAACCATGAGTACAGGACGTGAGATTCGCAGCTACGACTATGTGAACCGTCCCTACGAGCGCGTCCGCGATGCGTTGAGGCAGAACGCACTCTCTATATTCCAGTCGGCTACGAAGGCGGCTGCTTCCCGGGTGCAATCGATCGCGGCTGAACTGCACGTCGATTTTGGCGGTATTGGCGTTAAGACCGATATCAATATTTCTGTGAGAAACATTGAGGAAAAGGTCGTTGACAGCACTTCAACTCCCACCACGCGGTTGCTGCTGGAGTGGGAGGCCGCGACGATGCCGAGATTGTTTCCGCTCATGAAGGGCGAGCTTGCCGTGTATCCGCTGACGGCGACCGAAACGCAATTGGATTTCTCCGGGATTTACGAACCACCTTTCGGCGCCGTTGGAAAAACCATGAACGCGATCATCGGCCACCGCATCGCAGAAGTGTCAGTGCATCGCTTCGTTAGCGACGTGGCAGGATACCTCCGGCAGGCCCTTGCCTAAATAATCATATCGCTCGACTCGGCAGCCCTCAACAAGGGCCTCAGGTTGACCGCCGCGTTAAAACGAACGCTGTCCAGAAACGGGCCTGCGGGAGATCCGCACGGGGAGACTCTGCCAGCCAAGGCGTCCGAGCGACGAAAGTCTCTCGTGTTTCTCTCGTGTTAGCTCACGACTCAACGACGGCCCGCACGAATACTGGGGCTGACACACGAATTTGACGTGCCCCCACGCGTGTAAGCTGTTGATAATGTGGGAGGATTTGTCAAATTACGAATCGGCTGCTCTACCAACTGAGCTACGTCGGCCTGTCCTCCATTCTAAATGGGAGGCCGGAAAGCGTAAAGCAGCGCGCCACCATCGGGCTACTCCCAACGTTACCTTCGACTCTGCCTGCCGTCCCGCTATATTCCATTAGAACGACATGCTCAAACCTGGGCTGTT
>JBARBI010000231.1:0-14954 GCA_049792875.1 Candidatus Sulfotelmatobacter sp. | reverse complement strand
CGGTGGTCTCGTCGAACAAGGTTATGCCTCTCTGATGACGGGATGCGGGGCCTGCTTTGCGGACTGCTGGACGAGTCGTTTGGTTGTGGTGGGCCCACCCTGGCGAGTGAGCTTGGACAATCCCAGCTGTCGGACGTTATACAGAGAACCCGCGTCCAATGGGAACTCTTCGACTATAGCAATCGCGCGCGAACAGTGTCAAACTCAAATCGGGCGAATGTTAAAGCCAGGTTGCAGCGTTACGGTTTCGGAACAAGCCGCCTATCTGCTACCCTGCCCTGCTATGGATTACCTCTGGACCCCGTGGCGCTACGCCTATGTCTCCTCCACGCAGAAAACCGCCGGATGCGTCTTTTGCGATGCGCCAAAGGAGAAGGAGGACGCCAAGGTCCACATCGTCCATCGCGCGCAGCACTGCTACGTCATCCTGAATGCGTATCCGTATACGCCCGGGCACGTGATGATCGTCCCCTATGCGCATTTGGACGAGTTGCAGAAGCTTCCGGTTGAAGCAGCTCACGAAATGATGGGGCTTTCGCAGCGGATGGAGACCGTGTTGCGCGAGCTCTACCATCCCGACGGCATCAACCTCGGGATGAACATCGGGAAGGCAGCCGGGGCGGGAATCGCGGGGCACATTCATATGCACGTTCTGCCGCGCTGGGTGGCGGACTCGAATTTCGTGTCGGTCGTTGGCGAGACGCGGGTGCTGCCGGAGACGCTGGATGTGACTTGGGGGAGGATGAGGGCAGCACTGAGGCAGGTCGGCGCTCATCTCTAAAGAGGTGGCCGGTTGCATGGCTCCTTCGCTTTGCTCAGGATGACAACGAAAGTTAGCCGGCCAGCTTTACCATCTCTCGCTCATCGATCACGGCCACACCTAGTTCCTTCGCTTTGTCCAGCTTTGAGCCAGCATCGGCTCCCGCCACTACGTAGTCGGTCTTCTTGCTCACTGAGCCGGTTACTTTCCCGCCCGCGTCCTCGATCATCTTCTTAGCTTCGTCGCGAGTATATTTCGCCAGTGTGCCTGTCAGGACGAAGGTCTTCCCTGCGAGTTTCGCGCCGCGCTCTTTCTTCTTGCCTTTGAAGGCAAGCCCAGCGTCGCCCAAACGCGCGATCAGTTTGCGGTTTGCCGGGATGCTGAAGAATTCCACGATGCTCTCGGCGATGCGCGGGCCGACTTCGTTTACATTCTGCAACTCTTCAACCCCCGCCTGCTCCAGCGCTTCCATGGAGCCGAAGTGCTCAGCCAGAAACTGCGCCGTCCGTTCGCCTACCATGCGAATGCCGAGGCCGTAGATGACGCGCTCCAGGGGTAGCTTCTTCGAGTTCTCGATCTCGTCGAGGATGTTCTGCGCGGACTTGTCGCCCATCCGCTCCAGGCCGAGAAGGTCTTCTTTTGTCAGCTTGTAGATGTCGGCAACGTTCTTCACCAGGCCGCGCTCGGTGAGTTGCGTGACCAGGGCGTCGCCCATGCCGTCTATGTTCATCACGCCGCGCGAGGCGAAATGCAGGATCGTGCCGGCTAGCTTGGCGGGGCAGTTGGCGTTGACGCAGCGGAAGTCGACCTCGCCTTCGGTGCGTACGACTTTCGTTCCGCACACGGGACACCTCTCCGGCGCCTCAATATCCTCCTTGCCGCGAGGGTGGTCCTTGTCGCCGATGACCTTGGCGACTTTGGGGATGACATCGCCGCCGCGCTCGACTTGCACCCAATCGCCAATCTTCACGCCCAAGCGCCCGATCTCATCCATGTTGTGCAGCGTGGCATTGCGGACGGTCGTGCCCCCAATGGAAACAGCGGACAACTCGGCCACGGGCGTTAGTTTCCCGGTGCGGCCAACCTGCCAGCGCACGTTCTCCAGCTTGGTGATTCCCGCGCGGGCAGCGTACTTGTAGGCGATCGCCCAACGGGGCGCTTTGCCGGTGAAGCCAAGTTCGTCCTGCAGGGCGGTGCGGTCGACTTTGACGACGATGCCGTCGATCTCATAGGGCAGCGTGTCGCGTTTTTCTTCCCACTGCTGGATGAACGACCAGACTTCTTCCATCGTGTGAACGAGTTTGCGGTTTTGATTGACTTTGAATCCGGCGGCGTCGAGGGCCGCCAGTGTTTTCGAATGATGATCAAAATAGGTGCGGCCGTCCTGCAACAAGATGTAGGGAAAATAGTCGAGGCGGCGCTCCGCGGTGATGTTGGAATCAAGCTGCCGAACGGTGCCGGCGGTGAAATTGCGAGGGTTGGCGAAGGTTGGCAAGCCGTTGCGTTCACGTTCTTCATTGATCCTTTTGAAAGAAGCGGTGGGCATCAACAACTCGCCGCGAACCTCGAAGTCCGCAGGAATGCCCGCCTTCCTAAGCCGCTCTTTCGGAATCGAGAGAGGAATCGAACGCACAGTGCGCACGTTGAGAGTGACGTCCTCTCCGATCGATCCATCGCCGCGCGTTATGCCCCGCACCAGCTTGCCGTCTTCATAGACGAGGGCCAGCGACATGCCGTCGAGCTTCAGTTCGCAGACGTAGTCCACATCGCTGCGCCCGGTGAGTTCGTGGACGCGCCGTTCCCAGTCGCGCAGTTCTTCCTCGTTGTAAGTGTTGTCGAGCGACAGCATGGGCGAGGAGTGCGGGACCTTGACGAATCCCTCTCGCGGCTTGCCCCCGACGCGCTGCGTGGGCGAATCTGGCGTCACGAGCGACGGGTGCTCAGCCTCCAGATCCTTCAGTTGCTGCATCAGCTTGTCGAAATCGGCGTCGCTGATGGCGGGATTGTCGAGAACGTAATAGAGGCGCTCGTGGTGGCGAATCTTCTCGCGGAGCGCTTCTATCTTTTTTTCGAGGTCTTTGCTAGCGGCAGGCATCGGCAGATTATAGGCGGAAAGAAACATGTAGGGACAGCCGCCTCGGCTGTCCAGCCAAGCGCAGCGAGGCAGCCTAGAAACGGCTGCGTGGTGGTTCCCAATTCGGTCGGGATCGCCGATTTTTCGTGTCTTTGCGGCGACGATGGAGTCTGTTTGAGCTAACCTCGACTTGCGGCTGCGCTGGCTCTCGCCGGACAGCCGAGGCGGCTGTCGCTACGTGGTTCTTGGTGGACTCATGCCATTTTATCGGCGCAAACTGCCTCGTCTGCAGCGCGATGATAAGCGACATTTCGTTACGTTTTCACATTCTGTCGATGGATCCTGCCCGATGCGACTCGCTCCATCGCACGGCAATGTTGTTTGCACGGCAACGACGTTACGCACTTCCTCCACGCGGCGGTGATCATGCCGGATCACGTGCATCTGATTTTCACTCCCTTGGTGAACTCGGAGAAGAGCGAGATTTATTCGTTGGCGGAAATCATGGGCGGGATCAAGGGCGCGTCGGCGAAGCTGATCAATCGAGAGTTGGGTCGCCGGGGGAAACCTTGGCAGACAGAATCGTTGGATCGCGTATTGCGGTCGTCGGAATCACTCGATGCAAAAGTAGCTTGCATACTTGAAAATTCCGTTCGGGCCGGATTGGTTTCCAAATGCGAGGATTACCCTTGGACGTGGAGGCGGCCGGGCGCCGGCCTATGCGCCGTGCCTCCCCGCCTCTCTTCGCTTGGCGGGACGGACGAATGCGTCCGTCCCTAGGTGAGCTTTTTAGAATCCAGCGTTCTTACACCAAGTCGTCGAGCTTCAGCGCGGCGGGTCCGCCTTTCCAGGACGTTTCAAACTGTTTCTGAACGAATCCGGCATCGTAGTCACGCTTCTGTTGCAGAAGAGCCTGGCGTAGTCCCCATAGCGAGCGCGGGTTTCGTGGATTGCGGTCGAGATCTTCGCGGAAGACTTTCTCCGCACCGGCGGCATCTCCGTTCATCAGCAACGCCGCCCCTAGCGACTCGCGCACGGGGAAGAACCAGTCGGGGGGCTCGCCGTATTTGAGCGTGTCCTGAATGGCGACCGCTTGGCGGAGCAGCACGATCGCGGCACTGGTGTCATTCTTCGCGATGGCCACACGCGCACCCAGGACGTCTTCAGCGATCTTCATGATATCTTTCGCCTTGTTGTTGATGGGCATCTGGAAGCTGACATCCGGCGGCGTTGCCGCCTCGGCATCGGCCACAATCTTGTACTCTGCTTCCGCCTCCGTCACCTTTCCGGTTCCTGCCAAGGCGAGCCCTCTGCCGAAGTGCCAGAAGACGGTCGCGGTCTTCATGGACCCATCCGGAGCGGGCATTTTCAGAATCTCGTTCCAATGATGGAAGCGAATCTCGACGGCCATGGGGATTGTCATGAAACCCTCCAGGGGCGGCATCTCCTTCACATGCGGGCCAACGTTGGCGGCCAGCAGATCCGCATTTTTCCGCGCCTCGGCGTAGCGGCCGTTCATGGCACCGCACATGGCGACGAAGTGCAGGTTGTGGCTGTAGTACATCATCGGGTAGATGCCCTGCTCACCCGTCGACTTGAGGTAGGCGCGATCGACTTCAGCCGCCTGCTCGTTGGTTTTGACCGCGGCCTCGTAGTCCCCGGTTCGAATGTAGATGTGCGCCGGCATGTGCACGATGTGTCCCGCGCCGGGCGCCAGGGCGGCCAGCCGGTTTGCGCCCGCCAGCGCGCGCTCGGGATTATTCGAAGCCTCCACGGCATGGATGTAATAATGGACCGCACCCAGATGGTTAGGATCGCGTTTCAAAACCGATTCGAGCGTGACCACGATCTCATCGGTGCCAACCTCGGGTGTGCCATCCTGGTGCCACAATCCCCAGGGATGGAGGTTCATCCCCGCCTCGGCAAAAAGGGTGGCGGCGTCCAGGTCGTCGGGGAACTCCGCCGCGACTTGCCGCATGGCATCGTGATATTCCTCCGCGGCTTTCTTCAGGTCGGAATTCGGGTCCGCCGGAAAGCGCTTGGCCATCGCCTGGATGTAGGCCAGCTCGCTGGGTGAAGCCCCAGAGGACAAGTCCAGGGCCTTCTGTACCGCGTCGTGAGCGTGCTGGTAACGGTCGGGATCCGCGGGATCGTTGTAGTTGGGGCCCACGGCCTCAGCAACGCCCCAGTAGGCCATCGCCAGGTTGGGATCGAGTTCCGCGGCGTGCTGAAAGGAGCGCGCCGCCTCCTCATGGTTGAAGGCATAGATAAAGCGCAGGCCCTGGTCGAAGAACTGTTGGGCTTGCGGATTGTGCGTGGAAACCGGGTGATGAAGATCGCCCAATCCCATCACCAATGTGACCGGGTGGGCCTGCATGTGGGAGGCATGATCCTGCGCCATCCCTCCCACGCAGAGCAGAGCACCGCATAGCACCTGCGCCAGAGTTTTCATCTGGTCAACCCTCCTGAATTCAATTTTGAAATTCGAGCCCCAAAGACCAATCGGCGTGGAAGACGCCCTTGCGAGTGGGCCCAGCTTAAGCCAAATCGACACCGGTGCCAAGTCATTCGGAAGAGAACCGTCCTCAACTCCGTATGCCGGGTTGACGCCGCAATCCTCAAAGTGTCAGCCCACGGGCGAAACGGAGGACGCCATGAGGACCCTATGAAGTCTGAAGCATTTGTTGCAAGGCCATGGCTCCCCCCTTGAACTTCCCTCAGGTACAATCCAGCTTCGACCACGCCATGCGCAAGGCCGCGTTGCTCTACAACCCGGATTCCGGCGGAAGCAGGCGACGCCAGCGGGAATTGGACTCCGCACTCGCCGTGCTCAGGGGCGGAGGCGTGGAAGCGGACCTGATTCCCACGCAGTCTCGCGATCACGCCGGGGACGAAACTCGTCTGGCCATGGATTCCGGTTGCGACACAATCTTCGCCTGCGGGGGCGATGGCACCATCCATAACATCGCCCAAGTGCTTGCCACCTCGCCGGTCGCGCTGGCCATTCTGCCCATGGGCACCGCCAACGCACTGGCGCATGATCTCAAGCTTCCTCTCAATGTGGCGGCTGCGGCCAAGGCCTCCCTGAGCGCGATGCCGCGTCGTATTGCGCTCGGCCGCGTGACTTATGCCGATCTGCAAGGCGATCCGGGCATGCGTTACTTCGTAATCGCCGCCGGGGTCGGAGTCGATGCCCACCTTTTTTACAAACTCCACAGCGGGGCCAAGCAGCGCATGGGGATGGCCGCCTACTATGCCAAAGCCTGGAATCTGTGGTTCACCTATCCCATGACGCGCTTTGTGGCGGATCGCGTCGAAACCGGGTCGGATGCCCCCCATCGCGCCGAAGTCACCGAGTTGATGGCGGTCCGCATCCGCAACTTCGGCGGAGTCCTCCAGGTACTCGCCCCCGGTGCCTCCCTCGAACGTGACGACATGCGGCTGCTCTGTTGCGAAACCGGCAGCCGCCTGGCCTACCTCGCCTACGTGACTCGCAGCCTGTTGCGGCTTCGCTGGACAGTTCCCGGGATTGATCTGTCTTACAGCAAGAGGGTTTTGTGCCACTACCGAGCGTCCTCCGCCACGCCGCAGGAGCAGCCAAATATCTACGTGGAAGCCGACGGTGAACTCCTCGGCACGCTGCCGGCCGAAATCACGGTTGTGCCGGATGCTCTGACCCTGCTGACTCCACCGGGTTGAACCGAGCCTGGTGCGGGCAGTTCGTCCAGGTGAATTACTTTGCGTCTTCCCCTGGATTCCCGCGTCAAATTAACTTCGCTGAGTCTGCCGATCGGTCTTTGGTGGCGGAGATCCGCCCGGCGAAATAGAATTCCTCGAACCGCTTGGAACCTCTTACCCACTTCCTGACCGGCGCCTGCCTGGGACGCGCCGGACTCAACCGCCAGACGGCCCTGGCGACGCTGACTCTGACGCTGGCAGCCGAAGCGCCCGACCTCGACGTGATCGGCACTTTTCGCGGCCCGGCCTTCGGCTTCGCCCACCACCGCGGATTCACCCATTCTTTCGTCGGAGTGGCGCTCGACGCCCTGGCGGTAGTCGGATTCGTGTATCTCATATGGCGTCTGCGGGGCCGCAAACTCAGCAACCCCAACCTGCCGCCGCGCTGGGGCCTGCTGTTCCTGTACGCCTGCCTCGCCGGACTGAGCCACATCCTGCTCGATTTCACCAACAACTACGGGGTTCGCCCCTTCTGGCCGTTTTACGAGAAGTGGTATTCGTGGGACATCGTGTTCATCGTCGAACCTGTCATGTGGGCCTTGCTGATACTGGGATTGGTTGTCCCGTGGCTATTTGCCCTGATCGACACGGAAATCGGAGCGCGCCGACGCGGTCCCCGAGGCCGGGTTGCCGCCACGCTAGCGCTCATCGGAATCGTCTTGTTGTGGGGGCTGCGCGACTACGAACACCGCCGCGCTATCAATGCCCTCGAAGCCCGCACTTACAACGGAGTGGACCCGCTGCGGGCCTCGGCCTATCCCAAGTTTATCGATCCCTTCCATTGGTACGGCGTGGTGGAGACACCCGCGTTCTTCGCCCTCGCGTCGGTGGATTCTCTTGCCCCCGAGGTAGATCCGGAGGGCCGCATGGAAATCCGCTACAAGCCAGAAGAGACCGCTGTCACTCTGGCAGCGAAAAAATCCTACGTGGGACGCGCGTTTCTGGATTGGGCCCAATATCCCATCACCGAAACGGAAGCCCTTCCACCGCCGAAGGAGGGATCCATCGTCCTGTTCCAGGACCTGCGTTATTCCGGCATCCCAAGATCCATCACCGGTCGCCGGGGGCGCGGCGGTTTGAGCCGTGCGGTGCAAATTGATAAGAATCTGAACATCGTTGGCGATGTCTACGACACCTCAAAAGGCCAGATCGTCGTCCCTGAACCGGGCCAGCGCTAGGCGGCGCTTGGACCTCGCGAAGAGCAATTTCCCGAGTCACCCATCCCGAAAAATCGACGCCCTCTGATCGTCTCTTGACGCCAGCCTCTCCAGCGCCCAGAATAAGATTTCGTCTCCGAGGTGATCATGCTGGCATACGTATTCATTCTGTTTGCGGTAGCGGTCCGGTTCATGCCCCATCCCATGGCTTTCACTCCGGTGGGCGCGGCTCTGCTGTTCTTCGGCGCGCGCGCACCGCGCCGACGCCTCTGGATCCCGCTGATACTCCTGGCCGCATCCGACGTCGTCCTGACCACCATGATCTACCGCTATCCCTTCAGTTGGGATCACTTCGTCACCTGGGCGTGGTATGCGGGCATGCTTTGGCTGGGCACGAGTCTCACGCCGAACGCGGGAGCGTTCCGAATTTTGGGCTCGGCGCTGACCGGCTCCGTCGCGTTCTTTGGGGTGAGCAATTTCGCGGTCTGGGCAGCATGGGATATGTATCCGCACTCCGTCGCCGGCCTGTTGACTTGTTACGACGCCGGACTCCCGTTTTTCCGACACGCCGCCGCAGGAGACCTGCTCTTCACCGCAGTGATGTTCGGCGCGCCGGTTCTGTACGACGCGCTTGCCGGACGGCTGCAGAAATCCGGCGACCACACCTCAGCCGCCTAAGAGAGTCGCGAAGAGAGGCCCATTGGGGACAGCCGCCCTCGGCTGTCCAGCCGCGACGGTTCTGTCGCGGCTGCTTTACTCGCTGTAACCTTCACTTTGATCGAAGTGATGTCACCGTGCTGTTCGCAAGCGTTAAATCGTCGAACCTGAAGCAGCGATTTCGACAACTCAGTTCCAGACCGCCTAGCTCTACTCTCCGCGCTCCGGCTTTCCCGCTCTGCCTCGTCGTCGCAGCACCAACCACAGGCAGACTCCCGCCGCGATCGCCCCCAAAAACCAACCCCAATGTTGCTTGAACATCCCTCCGAATAGTCCCACAATCGGCGGTCCAAACCAGAGCACCAGCACCGATAGGATCAGAAACCGGACAAATCTTCCCAGAAAAATCGCCACCAGGAAGTCACGGAACCGCATTTCAAATACCGCCGCTCCCAGCACAAAGATCTTGAAGGGCATGGGCGGGGGCAGCATCCCCGGAAACATCAGCGCCCAGAATTCGTGCTCTTCAAAGGAACGATGAATCTTGAGAAACCGCTCTTCCGAGATCCGCTTGCGCAACACTTTCTCTCCGCCAAGATAACCAATGATGTAAAGGGGAATGCTGCCGAGGGCCGACCCCAGCGACGCCATCGCGATGTACAGCAGAAGCCGCCCGCGATCCTGGTACACATACGTAGCGACGACGAAATCCACCGGCATGCCCAGCAGCGCGCTGTCGGCAAATGCAATCACAAACGGTCCCCAGATCCCGAGCAGCTTCAGCAGCCCGAGGATCCACGCCGTATAGCGCGCCAGAATGTGTCCAATGGTCTTCAAGGGAAACAGTTAGTGTACGTGATCGAGACAGACCTGTGTCAGTGAGGCCCCGGTGTGTGGGCGGAGCCTTTCGCCTTAGGTTGTGGTGAGAACGGTCTTAGGCAGTGTGGGGACGGGCGCCTTCGTCGCGGCCGGGACGGGCGAAACCGCCCGTCCCCACACCGCCCGTCCCCGCCGAAATTGACGAGCCCTGCTATCATCGCTGGCTCCGGAGTCCCCATGCGTAAACGATTCGTCACTCTCTGCCTGTTCGCGGTCGCAACCACGCTCGCAGCCGCCCAACAATACGATCTCGTCCTCGAGGGTGGCCGCGTCATGGACCCTGAGACCGGCCTCGACGCCGTGCGCAACGTCGGCATCCGGGACGGAAAGATTGCCCGAATCTCCGCGGCACCGCTCAGCGGACGCCGCGTAATCCATGCCGCCGGACTCGTCGTCGCTCCCGGGTTCATCGACTTGCACCAGCACGGCCAGGACGTTGCCAGCCAACGCGTCAAGGCTTTCGACGGCGTCACAACCGCTCTCGAAATGGAGATCGGCGCACCCGACGTCGTCCAGTTTCTGAACTCGAAACAAGGACAGTCGCTCATCCACTACGGCTCCACCGCCAGCCACGTAGCCGCCCGTGCCCTGGTTTTCGGCGCGCCTTTACCGGACGGAACCATCCTACCGAAGAGTGGCCCCGCCACTGACCAACCCTCAACACCTGAGCAGATTGAGCGAATTCAGCAGCGATTGCGCAGCGAACTCGATGCTGGCGCACTCGGCATCGGCATGGGTATTCAGTACACGCCCGGCGCTACGCGTCTGGAAGTCATCGACATGTTCCGCATCGCCGCCGAGCGCACCTTGCCGGTGTATACCCACATGAGGAGCGCCGGGCGAATCGAGCCCGGCTCGGCCATCGAATCTGTCGAGGAGGTGATCGGCGCGGCCGCCATCACCGGTGCGTCTCTCCATATTGTTCACATCAACAGCACGTGCCTGCGTGACTCGCTGGAGTGCATCTCGCTGATCGAAGGAGCCCGCGCGCGCGGCCTCGACGTGACCACCGAGGCTTATCCCTATATCGCCGGTATGACAGCGATCAATTCCGCGTTATTCAATCCCGGCTGGCGCGAGAAGTTGGGCATCGACTACAGCAATCTCGTCCGACCCGACACCGGAGAGCACCTCACGAAAGAGAGTTTTGAAGAACTGCACAATTCCAGCAAGCAACAGTGGGTGCTCGTCTTCGCCAACACACAGGAGACGGTCGACGCCGTCATCCCTAACCCGCTGATTATGATCGCGAGCGACGGAGCCGAAGGCCATCCCCGGAACGCCGGCACGTACGCGCGCGTCCTGGCGCAATATGTGCGCGAGAAAAGGATGCTGACCTTGATGGAAGCACTGCGCAAAATGACGCTCATGCCCGCACAGATGCTGGAGCGTTCCACGCCTGCCGCGCGCCAGAAAGGACGCCTGCAGGAAGGTGCCGATGCTGACGTGGTCATCTTCGATCCGCAAACGATCACGGACCGCTCAACCTTTGAAAAACCGATGGAACCTAGCGTCGGGGTGCATTATCTGTTAGTCGGAGGGACGGCAGTAATCGACGAGGGCAAGTTGGTCTCCGGCGTGTTTCCGGGTCGCGCCCTGGTAGGGCCGGGGAAGCCGAAATCGGCCAACGGTCGTTAACGCGGCTGGAGTGGAAAATTCTTGTACGGCGGGGCCAAAATGCGCTGCCGCGACTAAAACCGTCGCGGCCGGACAGCCGAGGGCGGCTGTTCCCACACGGGCATCGTCAGTTACCGATGTTCCGTCTTTCCGGCCAACAACTCAATGGCGTGGGGGATTAATGCAGCCACGGCCTCCAGCGACTCCACCGCCCCCGCCGGGCTTCCCGGCAGGTTAAGAATCAGCGCTCGTCCCCGCACCCCGCACACTCCGCGACTCAGCGCGGCCAGTGGCGTCTTCTTCGTTCCTTCACCCCGCATCCGCTCCGCCACTCCGTCCAGGATGCGGTCACACACAGCCATGGTCGCCTCTGGAGTCACATCGCGCGCGGCAATGCCGGTTCCGCCGGTCGTCACGACAAATCGCACCTCACGCGCCAGCCGAATCAGAAGGTTCTGGATCTGGATGGAGTCATCCGGGACAACTTCGCGGGCCGTAACCGAGAAGTGAAGCTTCTGCACAAGTTGTGCTACCGCGGGGCCCGAAAGATCGTCGCGTTCCCCGCGAGCACAGGAATCGCTGACGGTCACCACCGCGGCCGTGAGTTCCGGCGACTCAGCCATCGAGGAGGACATCTTCCTCTTCTTCCCTTCGGCCGCGAGTGGGGATGGGTGGCGTACTAGCAGGACTCGGAGGCGGAGGCGCAGTCTCTGCAGGCACCGCCGCTGCCTCCGCTTCGCCCCCACCATCCCGCGACGACTCGTCGAGCAAACGCAACCCTTCCATCAGTAGTCCCTGCGTATTCAGTTGCGTCGTCTCTTTGTCCGTCTTACCTTCGAAGTCGAGCTGAAAATTTCCGCCGGTCCAGCGCAGGACCTTGAACACCGCCTCATCACCCACCAGCGCTCCGTAGGTGGCGTGTTTTACCTGACCTTCGGCAAAGAACACCTCGCAATTTTCGCCTTGGTTGCTCAGCGAAAGCTGGCAGCTTTTGCGCCCCATTTCCAGCGATTGCATCAGGTCGATCACGTTCATCTGCGAAAGACTCCCGCGTACAACTCCGTCCTTTGGAGCCGTTTTCGCCATCTTTTCCAGCGCAATACGGTCAACCATGCGCTTGATACGCCGTGTGGCATCCTTCAAGAAAAAAGGCTTTTCCAGATAGTCATCCGCTGCATCCTGCGGCGAAAGTCGCTCCGCAATGTCCGCCTTGCTGGCCATCAGCATGGTGGAGAAGTTCGCGGTTGCCGGCCGGCTCTTCAGTTTCTCGACAAGTTGCCGTCCATCCATTCCCGGCATCTTGTAATCGCACACCAGGAGATCAGGAGCATCGTCGACTGCCTTCAACAGAGCGTCCGCAGCGTCGGTCGCGATCGTAACCTGCGCCAGTGGAGTCAACGCCTGCTGTAGCATCGCCAGCACCATCGGATTGTCATCCACCACCAACAGCTTGACGTTATTCGCCATTACTTAGCCCGCCGGTACTCGCCGCTCTTTCCCCCACTCTTCCGCTCCAACACGATTTCTCGAATCGCAATACTTTTGTCGGCGCCCTTGCACATATCGTAGATCGTCAGCGCGCATACGCTGGCGGCGACCAGGGCCTCCATCTCAACGCCCGTTTCGGCGGTAGTCGCGACTTTGGAAGCGATAGCGACGCCATTCTCGCACAGGCGCAGTTCGACATCAACGAGCGCCAGGGGCAGTGGATGACACATGGGGATCAACTCGGCCGTTCGCTTGGCGGCCATGATGCCGGCGATTCGGGCCACTTCCAGCGGATCACCCTTGGGATTGTTGGGAAGAGCTGCGAGCACGTCAGGAGGGATGGCAACGAACGCGCTGGCTTCAGCCTCGCGCCTGGTTGCCGGTTTGCCGGAGACGTCGACCATCCGGGCGCGGCCCGCGCGGTCGTAATGGGAGAGTTTCTTCGGCATTGGACGCTTCTATCTTACATGGAGACCCGGGACTCCAGACGTCTGTGGGGCTGAGCATCGCGCAGCAGGATCAGCGCATCATCACCGCGATCCATTCGCCGGCGGGAATATGTTCGCGCTCCGGCGGAATGACAATGTAGCAATTTGCGCGAGCGGTCGCGGCTATGTCTCCTGACCCCTGCCACGCGACCAGTTCGACCTGCGAACGTTCGAACTCGCCAGAAAGGACTGCGGGCAGAAAACGCTTGAGACCGGTTTTGATATGGATTTCTGTCTTCAGACGCGCATGAAGAAATGGCGTCTGGCAGGGAGACTGGCCTGCCAACGCCTCGAGCATGGGGCGCGCGAAGAGTTCGAATGTCACCATGGTCGAGACGGGATTCCCGGGGAGGCCGAAGAAGTAGGTGCTGGTTCGCGACCGTGAAGCTGCGTCGCGGGCAAGAGTACCCGCGCCACACTTGCCGAACACGACCGGGCGTCCGGGCTGGATTTTCGCCCCCGTGAAGAAGAATTCGGCATGCATTTTCGACAAAGCTTGCTCGACCAGATCGTACCGGCCCATGGAGACCCCGCCGGTCAGCAGCAGGAGGTCGGAGTTCAGCCCCTCTTCGACCAGGCGGCGCAGTCCTGGCAACTTATCCGGGGCGACTGGCAGCAGGACCGGTTCGCCACCCGCCCGGCGAATTTGCGCCGCGAGGGAATAGCTGTTCGAGTTGCGAATCTGAGTGGGGCCGGGAGCAGCGTCGACATCCACGATTTCGTCCCCGGTGGTCAGCACCGCGACTCGTGGGAGCTTGTGGACCAGCAGACGAGACTTGCCGACGGATGCGGCCAGGGCAATGGCCGCTTCATTCAGACGAAGCCCGCGGTCGAGCAGAAGGGCGCCCTCCCGGGCTTCGGCGCCACGGGGAACAATGTTTTCTCCCGGCAGTACGTTTCTGCTGATCCCGACCTGCTTCCCATGCGGCGAGGTGTACTCCACCATCACCACCGCGTCCGCACCGGCGGGCACAGGTGCTCCGGTCATGATGGACGCGGTTTGTCCGCTACCGATGTTGGCGGGGATTCGGTCCAGTTTTTCACCTGCCTTAATTTCGCCGATCACATGGACTGTTGCGGGGAGGTGAGACAAGTCCGCCGATCGCACGGCATAGCCATCGCGGGTCGATCGCGGGAACGGCGGAATATCCCGATCCGCCACTACAGGCTCGGCCAGGACCCGGCCTGCCGCGGCGAACAGATCTACGGCTTCCGTTCCACGCGCGATGCCAGCCTGTACGAGCGCGGCTTGCTCCTCGACCACGCGGTGGGCATCTTCAAAACTGAGTACGGAGGAGTTGCCGGACGGGGCAGACATGGAGAGATCATACGACACAGAGTGGTAGGGATTGGGGCGAGCGGGTTTCGAGGCAGGGACCGTGTAGAGTTTTCAGTGTTGGGGTAAACATCAGAGAAGCATACGGTTCCATTATTTCAGCCGTCTCCGGCATACGAAGAGTGGCAGCGGTACTATAGTTCGAGCGCACTCCAGGTGCCGGCCGCCGCCGAATCGGGTGTACACTCTTGCGCAGTATTTAGTCCCGAAGGGAATCCCGACGAACGGGATGAATCGACGAAGGGACCCCTGCCTTCCTTCGCGATTGCTGACGTTTTATGAGCAATTCTCCACAGGCCGTGCGGAGTTTCACCGCCAGCAATGCGGACTCATGCTTTTCGTTTGCTCCCGCCCTCTGTTGCTGTTTTCTGGTATGCGCTATTTGGTTCTGTTCAAGCCCCGCGCTCTCGCAACAGGAAACGCCCCAGCAGAATCCAGCTAAGAGTTCTGGCGCGCAGCCTGAGAGTAAGCAAAACTCGGCAGAACTTGCTTCTCATGACCAACCCACCACATTCAAGGTGAACGTAAAGCTTGTGCTCGTACGCGCGGTCGTGCGCGACTCCCAGGGACGTGCGGTCGGGAATCTGCATCAGGAGGACTTTCAAGTCTTCGACAAGGGGAAGCCGCAAGTGATCAGCCAGTTCGAAGTCGAGCGGCCCGGAACTCTGATTGCGAAGGCTCGGCAAGAGTCGAACGAAACCAACAGCGATGTTTCTCCAGGGGACGCATCTTCGAATGTTGGGCATGCACCCGATGTGCC
>JBARBI010000230.1:0-1756 GCA_049792875.1 Candidatus Sulfotelmatobacter sp. | reverse complement strand
GCTCTTGCCTAAGCCAACCGTAGTGGTGTTCTCGGGCGGAGGTTATCAGGCGTTCTGGAAGTTGCGCGAGCCGTCAACGGACCTCGCGCGCGTTGAGCGGATCAATCAGCAAATCGCGCGAGCGCTTGGCGGCGATAAATGTCACAACATCGACCGCATCATGCGTTTGCCCGGGACGATCAACGTCCCCAACGCCAAGAAGCGCAAGGCCGGGCGCGTGCCGACGCTCGCCAGAGTCATCGAGGCGGAGACCGACTGGTCGCGCCTCTATTCGCTCGACGACTTTGACGACCCGACGCCTGCGGCGCCAGCGGCCCGTGTGGCAGCCACTTCAGGCGCGATCGGGCTCATAGACTTCGATCAATTGCTGCCCATAGCAGTTTCGGACGCGCTACGGGCGCTTATCGAGCGTGGCGACGATCCGGACAGACCTGCGGGCACGGCGGAGGCTCGTTTCCCCTCGCGCAGCGAAGCGGTCTGGAACGTCGCGCGCGAACTCGCCCGTGCCGGATGCACGATCGAGCAGATCGCTGGAGTTCTCCTAAACCCCGCGTACGGCATATCAGAGTCGATCCTCGAACGGCGCAAGCCTATTGATTACGCGCTTCGACAAGGTCGGCGCGCCAATGAAGCGCTCGGGTCGGATTGGCCTGATACAACCCGCGGCGGCAAGCCGAGGCCGACGCTGCGCAACACTATCCTGGCGATGAGACGAATGGGGTTGCGCTTTGCGTATGATCAGTTCCGGTATCGCAAGACAGTTCGAGGTGTCCAGATTCAGGAGTATCAGGGCGACCTGAGCGACGACGCATGCGCGGTCCTGCGTCATGGAATCATCGAAGAGTACGGCTTCGACCCGGGAAAGGAGAACTCGCGGGAAGCCGCTCAAACGCTGAGCGTCGAGAACCCTTTTCATCCGATCCGCGAATACCTCGATGGATTGGCCTGGGATCGAGCGCCTCGGATCGACCTCTGGATGACGACCTACATGGGCGCAGCTGCTTCACCGCTGACCAACGCGATCGGAAGGATCGCGCTCATTGCGGCGGTCAGGCGTATTCGACAGCCGGGAACCAAGTTCGACAACATTCTCGTCCTCGAGAGCGATCAGGGGACCGGCAAG
Source organism: Candidatus Sulfotelmatobacter sp. (assembly GCA_049792875.1). Lineage (GTDB taxonomy): Bacteria > Acidobacteriota > Terriglobia > Terriglobales > Acidobacteriaceae > Sulfotelmatobacter. Next base: position 633 of record JBARBI010000230.1, on the reverse strand, counting down.
TCGACCATGATCAAGATCATGGCTGGGGCCGAAAACTTCTCGGACCAGGACATCCTCACCCTCGATCCGAAGGCCCAGATGGAAGCGCTCGAAGGCGTCTGGCTTTACGAGATTTGCGAGCTTGAGGGTCTGTCGAGAGCCGATACGGCGAAGGTCAAAGCCTTTGCGTCCCGCGCCGTCGATCAGGGGCGCCCAGCTTATGCCCGCTTCAAAGAGGCCCGGCCACGCCAAGCCATTCTCATAGGCACTACCAACGACGACAAGTACCTCCGCGATACGACGGGCAACCGGCGCTTCTGGCCCGTCAAAGTCGAGAAGGTCTCGCTGGACGCGCTCATTCGTGACCGCGATCAACTCTGGGCCGAGGCCGCCTAGTGTGAAGCGAAAGGCGAGTCCCTCGTCCTCGCGGAGGATCTTTGGCCGCTGGCGCAGGTCGAACAGGAATCGCGACTCGAGGACGATCCCTGGCTGGATGCTCTGTCCAATCTCGATCTGAACGAGGGCAATGTTGTGGGAGAATTCGTGCGGGTCTCGACCGCCGACCTTTTGAGGCTCCAGCTCGAGATTCCCCAGGAGCGACAACAACAATATCAGACGAAGCGCTTGGCTGCCGTGATGCGAAAGCTCGGCTGG
>JBARBI010000229.1:0-6944 GCA_049792875.1 Candidatus Sulfotelmatobacter sp. | reverse complement strand
AGGCAAACCAGGTGCTTCCCAAATTTGGAATTGGACTGATGAAATTGACCGTTCCGCTGGTGTAGCAAGTCGCAGATTTCCCGCAAGGAGTTCCCGCGCCTACAGTAAATGTGTTATTCGGACCCTGATAATCACCAGGGTCGACCCGCTCCTCGGCACCGTGGAAGCAAACTCGTGCGTTGATAGAGCCCTTCGAGCCGCAGGGTCCATCCTGGTCGAAATTGAAGATCCCTCCGAAGGTAGTATCGGCCGCGCTGAGAGTGATGGAATTCAGGGGCGCACCGGAACTGTTTACGATTCCTACCAATGTGTCCTCAGTGCCGTCATAGGGGTTTCCGTTACCGACACCACCGCCGCCTCCGCTGGGGATTGTTACCGTGAAGGCAACGGCGTTTCCATTCCCATCAACCAGGGTCACGGTGATCAGAGCGCCGCATCCGGTTGCAGACCCGAGCGGCAGCGCCGGCGTGCACGGGTCCGAGTAGGGGGGAACGGTTTCGGCGTACCCCATCCCTGCGACCAGTAACAAAACGAGTTGAGCGACGCGGCATAGTACGGACTTGCTTATCCTCATCATCATGTTCTCCTAAGCTTCTTCTGGATGACTGAAAAAAGGATCTCAGCAATCGCAGTTCATCCTCGAGCAGGCGCGACCGCCTCGCGGTATGGAGGCGCCTGCAAAGTGCTTCTCAATTTTCCAAGGCCCGCACTGATACGGCTGGTGATCGGGGCACACTCTATTCCATCGCAGACAACTCTGCTTTGGGTGGATAGATAGGAAATGGCCCAGAATCGAAGCCGGCTCGAGGGGGAACACGGCCGGCAGACTGCTGGCAATTCTGATCTCAAGTTTCCGGACTGTCAAGCGAAAACGGCTGCTGGCGGGCAGTCTGAGCCATTCTCGCCGCTCGCCGAGAGACTTGCCCGATGGGAATGACCCAAGGTCATCCGGCGGGCACGATCAACTCCGCGCGTCGGTGATTCCATCTCCGTCGGAACGTCAGGCTGGAAGCACGCCATAACCGCACTTCTCGGCAGTATCCAGCCCGTCAAAAGTGCTCGCATATAGTCTCCATAGAGTTGTGACCTTCATTGAATACATTTCCAATGCTGGCTACAAGCCGCTTTCCAGCAGCCTCAACGAGTAGGGCCTCAGCTCTTCCGGATGTTCGCGGAGATACACTAGCAGTTTTTGCTTCTTCTCCTTGCCACGATCACCGTCGAGGCTTTCATCGAGTTCGATTCTTACATCGAACGGCTTGCGGGACTGGACACGGAGATAAATGGAAGCCCACATTTTCTTCACCGCGGACAAGGAGACGCCGAGTAGATCAGACAACTCTACATCCGTTCCACCTTGCAGGGCGGCCGACAGCAACCGCTGCTCGCCGGGCGTGAATCCAATCACGGGCTTGCGATAGGCGAAGAAAAGGTTGGCCCAGCTACCTGGCTGCTGCGCCGCCATCTCCTTCGTGATTTCCAGCATGTGAGGCTGTAGGAACATCGACTCAGCCGGCTCCTGGAAACTCGAGAAGTGACCTGAAGGTGTGTTTCGCAAGTACCATCCTCCGCTATTCACGGCCATCGCTATTTCGATCGAATGGGTCGCTTGCGTCTGAAGCCGTTTGATGTTGAAGCCACGGTATGCGTCGAAGAAAATAACCTGACTCCCCTGAAAAAGCTCCGGAAGATTCTCGAAGTCGGCGCGCGGACCGGTTGGCCAGACCAGGATATTAAGGCCCTGGGTTGAGTTGGAATGACGCACTTCTGCCTCTGTCAATACCGGAGCTGGGCCGTGGATGCAACGATTCACCAGTTCAGGCCCGATCCATTTGAGGGGTGGTGTAGCCAGCTCAGTTGCAAAGTCATCAGAGACGAAACTCGCGATTTGCGAGCAGATCGTCCGGGCACTTCCCGTACCAGTCTCTTCGCTAACGATGCTGAAAAGAGCATCCGAGCCTAGAAAACGGCGCCACACCGTCCCCAAATGTGCGATGGCAGAACCGTATCTCGGCCCGAGAACCGGGTGGTCCGCGATGAACTTTACGCAGGTTGCGATGTCATCGGGGCATGCGAGTCGATAGTGAATCATGCTGTACGTACACGTAAATATAGTCTTTTAGGTCACTTGTTTACACCCGTGAGAGGAGTATTGTCTATCCCAACTGGGGCTCCTTCCGTAAATTGGTGCAATATCTTCAGCTTGCAACCACACAAGGACATATTGCTATGAGGGCGAACGCAAACGTCAGGCGCAGATCCTATCTTCAGCCACTAATCCTGTCTCTCTCTCTCATAGGCATCGGCTGTGGAGGAGGCAAATATTCATCTCCAGTCCAGCCATCACCTCAGCCTCCACCAAGCCCATCAAGTGGTTCGAACCTACAAGGACCGTGGGAAATCTTTTTCCAATCTGACCTCAGTCCTGGTGAATTCGTCGTATTGGAAGCAAACCTGTCACAGACAGACAAGCACCTTTTTTCCGAAGCAAACGGCGCGGTGATCTTTCAGGGGCAGGGACCGATGGCCTATCAAACTGTCATCGTTGTGTCCCATCTTGGGGGCGAGTGTCATAGCAGCGGGGCGGACGAAGTAACCACCGCTGGCACGCTCGAGAATCCAAAGTCGGCGACCCAAGCCGCAACTTTCACTTTGACTGAGAATAGCAACTTGGGGTCCGCCGTTATTACGGCCTCGGCCTCTATCACTGCCGCCGGCGCTATGACTGGAACCTATACCTTGCCCGCCGCTTGTGGTTTTCCAGAAGACCACGGAACTATTTCGGGGTACAAAGACTCTACCAAGTTCTCGGCTGCCGATGTCTACCAGGGAACTCTCGACGGCAACGCTGTCGCTGTATGGTTCGCTTCTACCGCCAGTGGAGCGGAAGCAACTGCGGGCGGAACTTATAGCGGTGCGCCTCTCGCCCTTACCGGATTCGCCAGCGGGGATGCGCTCACCGTGACAGGCACGGTTTCCGGTCAGGAAACGACTTGGTTTGCACTGTACGATTCGATATACAACGTATTCAGAGTTTATGATGCCGACGCAAAACTTCTTGGCACCCTCAAAGAAACTCCCTAGATGCCATAGCTGATAAATACTCTCACAGCGCGCAATATTCAGATCTGTTGCCGGCAGGGAGTCCATTCTCTCCAATCCGGTTTGTCGAGGACGAATCGCGAAATACGGGCATGTTTCGCACATCCTGCGGAAAACCAAGGCGGAATTTCCCTGCAATCCAGACTGCGTGGCGGAGAGACAGACATTCGAACCTTTAGTACAAGTCATTCCCCTGCAAGTGGTTAACGTTTGCGTCGGTTACGCGGGATAGGTCGGTCAGGGAATTCTCCGTGACTGCCTGCGGGCCGCACAGTGCCAACAAGGGCAACTCTAGTCTGACTCGAAGGCGAAGCATGAGCGATACGGTCGGCCGGGGGAATCACTTTCGAAGGACGCTTGAGGCCCGAAAATGACTAGACAGTGACTGCGTGCTAGGCACGCAGTCATGCAAACCAGTGCGGTTTGAGCATAATCCGAACGGCGAATCCCCTGCGATACAAGGGGGTCTAATTGATTTTCTCGGCGGCCGGGCCTACGGCGGTAGCCTGCTGGGTCTTAGGATCAATGCCGATCAGGGCTACTCCGCCCACTCCGCCGCTGCTGACGGTGACCACATGGCCGCGAGCCCTCAGGTCGGCTTGCACTGTTTCGGGTAAGGTGTTGGGCACAGACAAGCTACCCAGATCGGCGCGCTCCTGTCCGAAGGAGCTGATGAAATGCGTAGTAGAGAAGCGCGGCGCCTTAAACGCCTCCACGGGACTCATGCCGAATTCCACATTATTGAGGATCACCTGAATCGCCGCCTGGTCTTGCATGTCACCCCCTGCGACTGAAATCGCCATCACGGGGTGCTCATCATGGAAAAGCAGCGTGGGACTCAGCGTAATCCGCGGCCTCTTGCCGGCGTCGATGACGTTGGGAGTTCCGGCAAACGTGTTCAGGCTGCTGAGCCGACTTCCGTGAATAATTCCCGTGCGTCCGGCTACGCCTGCGGTGCTCGACAGCCCGCTGGGAGTCGCCGCGATGACGTTGCCAAACTTATCCGTCACACACATGACGGTGGTCCCACCCTGCCACGGCCCAGTGATAGTCGGCGGCTTGGTCGCTTTCATGATGTAAGGATCGCCCGGCCGCAGCTCGAGAGATGCCTTCTTCGGATCGATCAGTTTACGCCGCATTTCCGTGTACTGATCAGAAAGCAACTGCTGCATCGGCACCTTGGCGAAGTTTGGATCGCCGTAATACTCGTCGCGATCGGCCAGCGCCAGCTTCTCCGCTTCAATCACCGTATGGATGTAGTCCGCCGAATTAAAACCCATCTTCTTCAGGTCGAAACCTTCGAGCAGGCGTAGCGTCTGTGAAAGATAAGGACCCTGCGTCAGCGGGCCGGGCTTATAGACCGTGTAGCCACGGTAAGTGGTTTGGAGTGGATCCACCACGGGAGTTTTGTGCGCAGCCAAATCCGCCTTCCGAAGGAACCCACCCTTTTCGATATACCAGGCTTCCAGGGCATCGGCGATGTCGCCGCGATAGAAGCGATCCGAGACGGCTTGCAGTTTCTGCTCGCGCGTACCTTTCGCAGCCTTTTCGGATTCCACTAATTTGCGAAATGTCACGGCCATATCCGCCTGCCAGTTCACGCCGGTTTCGATCTTCTGTCCGCTGCCAGTGTCTCTATACCAACTGGGTCCGCCTGCATCCAGAATGGCCAGCGTAGGCTGTACCACTTCTTCGAAACTTTTGGTTCCGTAGAGCTTCAGCAGCGTGACGATCGCATCGATGGTGCCCGGCACCGCCGCCGCCTTCACATCACCATCCGGGATTCCGTGCTGCATGTACCAGGCAATCGCTTTGGGGTCGCGCGGTGCCTCCCCTTGTCCCTCCAGCAGCTTCACGTTCTTCTGGTTCGCGTTGTAAACCAGAATGGGAACCTCCCCTCCCACGCAGAACGCGCCTACATAGGTTACGGACAGTGCCAACAGAGTGGCGGCGCCTGCATCGGCGGCGTTTCCGCCCTGTTCCAGAATCCTGATGCCCGCCGCAGTAGCGACAGGCTTGCCGGAAACAACAACGCCCCGATTGCCGGCAGCGATGCTCGGTCCATGCGGAGCGACCGGTGTTTTGGTAGCTTGGGGCCAGGCGATGGATACGAGTAGAAGTAGGGAAACCGCTGATATCGAAGTAGTAGAATTCGCCTTCAGAGTCTTAGCCATGAGAACAGTCCTTACCAAAGTTGCCTGGCCAACGGTAGCAATTTTTCTATTGAGCTCATTACTAGCAAGCTCCGCAGGCGCCGGCCTCGTGCAAGCACAGGGCAGGCAGACGTCGAGCGCATCCTCGATTCTTGAGCCTGCATCCGGTGCATTGCTGGGACTATTCTACGGCGCTGGTAGCGTGGCCGAGACGTCGAAGAAGCTTGGGAGAACGCTCCCTGTTCATCTGACCTACTACGCGTGGGACGCGGACTGGAACGGCAGTGTCACCAAAGCAGACCTGGCAGCGGGACGCATCCCTCTCGTCAATTGGGAGCCGCACCATATCGACTTCCACAAAATTGTTAATGGCAGCCTTGACGTGACGATTACGGCGCGTGCTAACGGCGCCAAAGCACTGGGCCAGAGATTCTTCCTCGACTTTGCCGCAGAAATGAACGGCGACGAGGCGTGGGGAGGCAATAACCCCACGCTGTACGTTGCCGCTTACCGGCATATTCACGACATATTCACTGCCGCAGGCGCGACCAACGTGGTTTGGGCGTGGTGTCCGAACGTCACCGACACCGACGGGCGCAACCGGACCACCATGGACTACTACCCCGGTGATTCATATGTCGATTGGACAGGGGTCGACGGCTACAACTGGGGCACGAAGAACGGAGGCTGGCAGAGCTTCCAAGAGGTATTCAGAAATATTTACCCTTTGCTTGCCGCGAAGAAGAAGCCAATTATCATCGGCGAGATGTCATCGGCCGAAGCTGGCGGAGATAAAGGCCGGTGGATCGACGAGATCATTCCCACGCTGCGCACCAGCTTTCCTCTTATCAAATGCCTTATATGGTTTGACATCAACAAGGAAGCCGATTGGCGCATCAGTTCGTCTCGAGGTTCGGAAGCGTCGTTCATCCGGATGGCGAAGGACCCTTTGTTTAATCCGTAGGAATTCCCGGGAGCTGATGACTTCGAGAATTGGATAAGGTCTCAACCATCGACTGTAATGTGGTCCTGTCTCGTTCATTCAGCATCAAAGAACGACATCCATGTCCGCCTTCGCGCAGCCTGTTTCCGTACTGCTAATGGAACAATCCGTCACTGTCGAAATAAAGTGAACTGCAGCCCCGTAGACCGTGGAAAAACTGCAGAATGCTACTGGCTTTGGTTTCGATGACCGACTCTATCACCTGCTTCCCGCTCTCATTCAGGACGGCGATCACAGTGGCTTCCTTGTGCACGTCCATTCCGATATATTTGACGTCGTGACTCATTTGAGTTGCCTCCTTGGGGGAAAGATCATTCGTGTCGACGCTTGTCTTTCCCTCAAGGTAAAATGCCATTCTCCAGCTAATTTGACTAGGCTCTCCTATAGTCCTTTCCCACCGGGCACACTAGCAGTTACTCTCGAGCGCCGCCGTAGCGGAGCGAAGCCCTGCACAGCGCAGCGCAGCGGAGGCGGCGCCTCATCCGGCTTCGACCTTCTGAAGCGGGGCGCTTTTTCATAATGCATTGACCGTTCTGAGTGCCACCACCGGAAGTTGTACCCAAATAGTGCTCCTCGCTGACACAATCGGGCCATTCACATCTCTGACAGTCGGACGTAAAAAACGCTAATCACGCACAACGCCGCTTCGACAACACCTTCAGAACGTACTCTGGCCTGCGAGTAAT
>JBARBI010000228.1:0-1955 GCA_049792875.1 Candidatus Sulfotelmatobacter sp. | reverse complement strand
CTCATGCCGATCTGCAAATCGACAACAAATACGCCGAGGAGGCGCGCAACATTTACTGCGGCACCATCGGTGTCGAAATCAATCACATCTCCGATCCCGAACGCCGAAACTGGATCTATCAGCGCATGGAGTCGGATGCGCCGCAGGAAGATCAGTCGCGCATCCTCGACCTTTTGATTCGCGCCGATCTCTTCGAGCAGGTCTTGCAGCAGCGCTATCTGGGCAACAAGCGTTTTTCTCGCGAGGGAACCACGGCTATCATACCACTGGGGGATGAACTGCTCGACACCGCCGCACGGCACGGGGCCCAAGAGTTGGTCATGGGTATGAGCCATCGCGGGCGGCTCAACGTCATCGCGCATGTTGCCCAGCGTCCTGCCGAGGAAATTTTTGCCGGCTTTGAAGACGTCGATCCGCGCAGCGTTCTGGGCTCGGGCGACGTGAAATATCACATGGGCGCGACCGGCGAATACACGACGCGCAGCGGCGCCACAGTCCACATTCACCTTGTTTCAAACCCTAGCCATCTGGAAGCGGTCGATCCCGTGACCATCGGCCGCACTCGCGCCAAACAGGACCGCGCGGGCGAGGGCGGCAAAGAAAAGTATCTTCCACTAGTCGTCCACGGCGACGCCGCATTCGCAGGCCAAGGCATTCTCGCCGAGACCATGAATTACGCCGACCTTCCCGGCTACACCGTCGGCGGAACGGTTCATGTCATCGTCAACAACCTGCTGGGATTTACTACCGACTATCACGAAGAGCACTCCACGCGCTTCGCCGCTTGCATTGCGCGCCGCCAGTCGATTCCCATCTTTCATGTCAATGGCGAAGATGTGGACGCGGTCGTTCGCGTCACTCGCATGGCCGTCGAGTATCGTTATAAGTTCGGCACCGACGTTGTCATTGACCTGATTGGATACCGACGGCACGGGCACAGCGAAGTCGACGATCCCACCATCACGCAGCCGATTTTGTATCGAAAGATCAAAGAGCATCCGCCGTTGTGGGAAATTTACGCCGACGATACTGGTCTGCTCAATGTCCAATCGCGTGTGGATGCCGTCAAGGCCGAATACGAGGCTGCGCAGAAAAAGGCTGGCAGTGTCAAGCAAAAGCCGCTGATGCGCGACCTGCCGCACTATTGGGATCAATACTACGGCGGCCGTCACAAGCCGGAATACGAAGTCGCAACCGGAATCACGCGAGAGGAACTGGGTGAGCTGTCCGCGCGCTTAACCGCGTACCCCGCGAACTTTCACATTCATCCGAAGGTGAAAAAGCTTTTGGAGCAGCGGGCGGAAATGGGTGCGGGCAAGCGCGCGGTCGATTACGGAATGGCTGAAGCTCTGGCCTTTGCCAGCCTCGTCAAAGGCGGCATCCCGGTGCGCCTCAGTGGTCAGGACTCGCGCCGCGGCACCTTCAATCAGCGGCACTCCGCGTTGATCGACATTGAAGACGAAAGCGAATACGTGCCTCTGCACAGCGTCGCCGACGGCCAGGCGCGCTGCGAGATCTACAACAGCACGCTTTCCGAAGCCGGAGTTCTCGGCTTCGAATACGGCTATAGCCGCGACTATCCCGAAGCTTTGGTTCTTTGGGAAGCGCAGTTCGGCGACTTCGTCAACGTTGCGCAGGCCATCATCGATCAATTCATCAGCGCCGGCGAAGCCAAATGGAATTTGCTTTCGGGGGTGGTTTTGTTGCTGCCGCACGGCTACGAAGGCCAGGGACCGGAACATTCCAGCGCGCGCATCGAGCGCTTCCTCCAGCTCGCCGCGAAAGACAATATTCAGATCGCGCAGCCCTCGAACGCCGCGCAATATTTCCATCTCCTGCGCCGCCAGGCCCTGCGTCACTGGCGCAAGCCCCTGGTCGTCTTCACGCCCAAGAGCATGCTGCGCCATCCTGACGCCAGCTCGCCGATTGAAGATTTCACCCACAAGAATTTCCAG
>JBARBI010000227.1:0-2586 GCA_049792875.1 Candidatus Sulfotelmatobacter sp. | reverse complement strand
TGTATCCATGTTTTTGACTTCGACGGGCGCCCCGGGGACCACCGCGCCCGCGGGATCCTCAATGGTGCCTGTGATGGTGCCGGTGCTCTGGGCAAACGCGGCAAGAGAAAAAACAGACGCGCAAAGTACGTACGTGTGCAGACGCATATTGAGCCCCCAAGTCAACTGTTACTGTTCAAGCGCCCCGTAACGAGCTATCCCGAACCAAAACTGTAAGAAAGTCTTACGCACCTGCTGCCAAGGTCAAGCCTAAAATGATTGTTTGTCGCTAGTATGTGATCTGTCCGCTGAAATTCACACATGAACTGTCCGCTTTGAACAAGCGGCGGGGGAAGCTGAAGAGTGGAAACCTCTCAGTGGTACCCCGCGGCGGAAACAGAGCGGATGATGAAACTACAAGATGTGTTGTTGAAAGCGATGGCGAAGAAGATCACCTGGTGGGAGGCAGCGGAAATCATCGGGGTGACGGCTCGCACGATGAGGCGGTGGCGGGAAAAACTGGAAAAAGGGAAGGCTACTCAGGGCTGGCGGACAGGCGGAAGAACAGGCCGAGCGATCGGCGCGTACCGCTGGCGCGGGTGGAGGAAGTGCTGCGGCTGTACCGGGAGACCTACGCTGGGTTCAACATGCGACACTTCCAGGAAAAGCTGCAGGGAGAGCACGGCATCCAATTGAGCTACACGTGGGTACAGAAGGCGCTGCAGGGAGCCGGACTGGTACCGCGCGGGCGTAAGCGCCGCAAGCACCGGCGGCGAAGAGAGCGGCGCCCGATGCCGGGGATGCTGCTGCACATTGATGGGAGTAAGCATCAGTGGTTCGGAGACGAGCGCTGGTACGACCTGATCGTCATTCTGGACGACGCCACCAGCGAGGTTTACTATGCGCAACTGGTGGAGGAGGAGTCCACGCGAACGGTGATGGCTGCCTTACAGGAAGTGATCCAGACCCAGGGTTTGTTCTGCGCGCTGTACAGCGACCGAGGCAGTCACTTTTTCGTGACACCGAAGGCGGGCGAGAAAGTGGATAAACACCGGCTGACGCAGGTGGGACGAGCGATGAAGGAGCTGGGAGTGCAGATGATTCCGGCGTATTCGCCGCAAGCACGCGGCCGCAGCGAACGCAGTTTTGGGACTTGGCAGGGACGGCTGCCTCAGGAGTTGCGCCTAGCCGAAATTGTGACGGTGGAAGGCGCCAATGCCTTCCTGCGGGAGCGCTATATAGCGGTCTTCAACCAGAAGTTCACCGTGACCGCGGCAGAAAAAGGCACCGCCTTCCGGCGCACCACGCGATCCGATCTGGACTGGATCTTCACGGTGCAAAGTGAGCGGGTAGTAGGAAAGGACAATACGGTTGCGATGGCTGACCGCCGCTGGCAGTTGGAGAAAAGTCGGTTTCGCAGTTGCCTGGCTGGTTGCACGGTTACCATTCACGAGCATCTGGATGGGGCCGTGTCGATCCGCTACGGTCCGCAGGTGGTCGGCCGTTACACGGCGGCGGTGGCGCGCCCAGCCAGCCAAGGCAACGACCCGGAGGGCCGTGGAAAAGGCGGGCCCGTGGAAACCGTGGAAAACCACAAACCGGTTTCCCACCGTTCCCACCGTCCCTTGGAAAACTCGCCCACCCCGCGAGTTTCCCACTTTCCCACGGCCCCTACCAATAGGCCCTCCCCCTTGCAAACCCAAAACCGCAAACCCCCTTCGGCTAGCCGAAGGGGATCGGCGGACCGAACAACCTAAAGCGGACAGATCACGTGTGAATAAAAGCGGACAGATTGACTAACTACGAACAGTCCCGTGTATCCGTGATGTATACTAACGCGGAGCGCGCAGGGGAATGCAAATCGACGAGCTTCGCCAGCAACCTTCAAAAATAGGTCAACACTGGGCCGTCTCCGTCTCTGCAGTCATTTTGGCAATGATGGCGATCCAGATGTCGAGCCTGGGCTTCTCTCCGCTGCTACCCGCCATGCAGAGGGACCTCTCGGCGTCTTATTCGCAAATAGGCCTGTTCACGGGGATGTACGGAATCATTGCGTTGGTGATGAGTCTGCCAGCCGGAATCCTGGCCGTACGAATCGGCGAGAAGCGAACGTTGCTCGCTGGACTCGCAGTGACCGCGGTCGGACTGGTGAGCCTGGCGAAATCGGTAACTTTCGGAGGCGCGCTTGTCAGTCGCGGAATTTGGCTCATCGGCTATCGCACCGCATTTATCGCCGTGTTCACCGCGATGGCCATGGTTACTCCGAAGAAATTTCGAAGCCGGACGATGGGCATTCTCGGCGCGATGGCCGCCCTCGCATCGGTCATCGGCGCTCCGTTCGGGGCGCACGTTGCCGGATTGCTGGGCTGGAGGCGAGGCATCTTAGGCTTCGCGGCGATCTCCGTCGCGGGAACGCTCATATTTGGTGTACTGTATCGTAGCAGCGGGCCGGGAGACGTTGCTACATCCGGAGCGCACGGGCACTCAATCTCCTCGGCCCATGCGAGCAACCTACGAAATCCGGCCATCTGGGGAATGATCCTACTGGGCCTGATCAATATGGGCGGCTTCAGCGTGACGTTCTTTGTGCCGTACGCCGTCCAGGCG
>JBARBI010000226.1:0-13641 GCA_049792875.1 Candidatus Sulfotelmatobacter sp. | reverse complement strand
GCCGCCGCGGCAGCGAGTTACCTCGCTGCCGCGGCTTACCTCGGCTGGCGGCCAACGATGAGTGTTGGCACATCATTGCTTTCTCCGCAAAAGGCTGTATTCGGCTACGCGGCCGCCCTCCTTATCGCGGGGTTTGTTGCTGGTGTGGTAGCGGGCGAATTCCGAAAGCAGGTAGACGCCGCACTCCGCGAAGCAGAGTTAAAGCTTCAGGTGGACCGCATGGAGCACGACCTTGCGGTGGCTCGATCGATACAACAGTCTCTGCTGCCGGGAACAATGCCCCGAGTCGAAGGTTTCGAGATCGCTGGATGGAATCAACCCGCCGATGAGACTGGTGGAGACTATTACGACTGGCAGCTTCTGCCAGATGGAAGGGTGGTTGTAGCCCTGGCGGATGTGACGGGCCACGGGATAGGTCCCGCGCTGCTCGCATCAGTCTGTCGTGCCTATGCTAGGGCGAACTTTAGAGTGGGGAACGGGCTTTTAGACGCGATGGAACAACTCAACGCTGCGCTTGTAGGTGATATTGGGGAGGGGCGCTTTGTGACGTTTGTAGCGGCGGTGTGCACTCCGGGAAGCCCGCGTGTGGAACTTCTTTCAGCCGGCCATGGGCCGCTGTTCCTCTATGTATTGAAGGAAGATTGCTTTCAAGAGATAGGCGCGCAGGCGCTGCCGCTCGGCATTGTAGCCGAACTGGTTTCTGAGCCCCCGCAAGTCCTCGAGCTAATTCGCGGTGACCTTCTGGTACTGGCCACGGATGGCTTTTTTGAGTGGGCAAATTCGCAAGGAGAATTGTTCGGCGCCAAGAGGTTGGAAGAGGTCATTCGTACTTCGAGAGTTAAGCAGCCCAGAGAAATTATTTCCGACATATACCAAGCCACGCTTGAGTTTTCTGGTGGCACAAAACAGCAGGACGATCTGACCGCCGTCGTTATCAAGTGCATGTGACCTACAGCGTGCTCACTTTCCCACCATCATGACTGGATCGAGTCACATTATCCAAATCCCGCAGACTGCTGCTCACAAATCTTCTGCCGAGAAGTGCGGATTCAATGCCTGGAATCAGATCCCGAGCGGCATCCAACTTGAGAACGTAGCCAAGTCCGCTAGCACTAAAGGCATCTCGCACGACATCCGGATCTGACTCGCCAGTCAAGAAAAGAATTGTCGAATTAGGGGAAACCCTGCGAATTTGTCGAGCGACCTCGATGCCGTTCAGCTTAGGCAAGCGTATGTCCAGCAAGATCATATCCGGACGCAGTTCTTCTGCCTTGTGAACAGCATCCAATCCATCTGCAGCGACGCCGACGACGTGTAGATTAGGTGCCTGGTCGAGATATACGTGAACAAAAGTACGCCAAAGCTCGACATCATCCACCACGAGTACGCGCACCAATGACTGTAGCAATTCTACTGGCTCCTCGATATCCATGTTCAGAAGGCCGCCCTCGTTGTTTCCGGAAAAGCAGCCACGTAGCAGTCTTGCATTTGAGGGGCGGCTCAGTCGTTGTGCAACAGCAACTTCGAACTTGCGCGAGGGCAATCGGAGAAGGCTACAATTGCAGAAAGAGAGTATGGAAGTCCAGCCCGGGTTAGGCCGTGTGCGTATCTAAGAAAAGCCTCTGGGGGGAACGGAGGAGAATCTTTCCGCGGCGTTTTACGATAGCGCGATTTCTTTGCCATTCGCTCAAGAGACGGCTCGCAGTAAACGGAGTGACATTCGCGGCACCCGCCAGCTCCTCGTTCGTGGCATCGAATTCGAAGCCTTCTGAACTCTTGTTCCCAATGGTTTCGGCTAGACAGACTAAGACGCGGGCGAGTCTTTGACGCGCTGTCTGGCTGATCAGAGCTACGTGGTCGGCAAGATACCAAGCGAGATAATCCGAGGCGATGAGTAACGCGTTTTCCAGCAACCTTGGATAGCGCGTCACGAGCTTTCGAAGTGTGTCCCGAGTCCACACCATCATTGAGCTGTCCTTCAGGGTTTCTGTACTGACAAGATAAGGGGACGGCGTCGACAAAAGTGCAGAAACCCCGAATATTTCACCTGGCGTTAGCCAAAGAAGGGCCACTTTCTTCCCTTCGAGTGTATCGAAGAAAAATCGGGCGCGACCCTCAGTCAATAGGAAGACATGATCAGCAGAATGGCCCTGATCTACCACTACACATTTCGCAGGGAAGCGTCGCTGCCTAGCGGCTGCCAGAACAACCTCGACTTCGCCAGGTGAGAGACCGTCGAGAAATCGAGACTTCAAATGAGCGGCTCCGGTGGCAGGTTTCAAAGCGAGCATAGTCGATGGCCTTAAGAGTCCCCAATCGCGGCGCATCCGCCGCGGCAGCAAGATCAGCCGCTTGAATCTGTACTATCTCAATCGTCGTCTTTGACCTAATGGGTTCAGCGACCATAGCAGCTGAATAGGCCAAGAAGTCGGGCTCTACGTTTCGTTCTCGTGCGGCAATCCTTGTGAGACAAAAATGTTGCCGGCTAGAACTTCACGAATGCTTAATACCAGATCACTTAACATTCGGCTCTTCGCAACGTATCCAAAAGCTCCGGCGGAGAGACAGCAACGCACGAATTCGGTGTCGGAATGCACGGTCAAGAAGAGGATCCGGGAATTGCAGCCTGATTCTCTTAATCGGATGGCGGCTTCGATGCCATTCAGAATGGGCATCGAAATATCGGTCACGATGACATCAGGCTTCAACCGCATGGCCTCTTCAAAGAGAGCTTGGCCGTTGCAAACCTTTCCGATGACTTCGAACTCCGGTTCTAAGAGACGCTCTTCAATCTCCGAAAAGTGCGGGTGATCATCTGCGAGAAGTATTCTCACTTTGCTCAATCAGCCCGTCCGATGGCCGCGGACCCACGAAGCGTCTGTGCCCCTCTTTGAGCACATTGCTCATTCCTGAGATGATAATCGTCAGTGCGGCAATCCCGATCTCCAACATTCAAGATATTCTCGATAAAATGCCTTTGTCACTGTAAAGAATGCCAGTTTTAAGGAAATATGACCCGGCCCGATCGGCTTGGGGCCATGGCACGAATTAGGGGCAAAGGACAAGGGATTAATATCATAGGGCTGGTGTGTTAAACTATTTTCCCCAAGCACTGACAGCATCCGAGGGGGCCTTGCCCACGTTGGGCGGGGGTCGATTTGGAGTGAGAATGCCATGTAAGGCGTGCAAGTCCGAAAATCTACAAAAGCTTGACGCGGAGTTCACAGCCAGCCTGCCTGATCCAAAGGGGCTGAAGATACCTCCACTCTACATTTGCCAGAGCGTTTTGGTCTGTTTGGAGTGTGGGTTCGCTGAGCTCATAGTTCCGGCAAATGAATTGCACACACTCAAGAAAGAACTGACCGCACTCGACTTCGGGCGCCAAGACTGAAAATTTCCACCACAGGCCGCAAATAGGTATATAGCTGCTATTTCTTAGACTTGGGCGGAAAATCCTTTAGAGTCTTGCTCACAATCGTTTTAATCTCCTTGTCTTCGTTCTTGCGGGCCTTTTGCGGGTCATGCCATCGTTTCGTCGCGGTACCTTCCCAGATCACCTTGTTGGTTTTGCAGTCCAGCGCATAAAAGACAAACTTGCCCTGCACGGAATACCACACGTTTGGGGCAAACCCTACATTGGGACCGGCAACCATATCCGGAGCACCCAGGACGGCCGGCTGTACGCTTTCTAGACCGGCCGGAGCCGCGGCGCCGGCCAGAAGGCCTTCATCGCCCGGGCCGGCATGATAGAAAAGGTAGAAGTCCGGGTTGGCGGCATCTTCGACCATGCCCTTGGCCGCCAATTCCTCAGTAACGGCACGCATGATTTTTCGATCCAGGATTTTGTTGTCTTCCGGGTGGCGCATGGTAACCAGGTGATTCTGCTTCCATGCGAAACGTTTCAGCCCTGCAAAGTTGTATGCCCTAACCCAGTCGGTTGTAATTTTCTGCCCGTACGAAGGCTGAGCCGCGCAGAACAGAACGAGCAGAAGAGCGGGGCCAAGAGGCAGAGGATTTTTCATTGACCTTTTTCTTTCTGGCCCTGAGCCATCAGCATCCAGGCTCCGTCCTGGCGCCGAGTTCCGGACCAACTGCGGCTCCCTACGCTTCGCGTCAGAAGGCCGGGTTGAGTTGCTTCTGCATTCGTTCGCGCACTCGGAAGATACGTGACTTCAGCGAAGAAATCGTGATTCCCTCTTCGAGGGCCAACTCACGTTGTGTCCATCCCTCACATTTGCTTCGGATGAAAAGATCGACTAACGAGGGGGGAAGCCCAGCAAAGGCCTTTGCCACCAGTTCCTTGGCCATATAGCGACGTTCGGGATTTAGCTGACCGTCACCGACGTGAGCGAGCATGCTTTCTACGCCTTCGGATTGTTGTAGAGCAATGGCAAGAGGATCAGGCCTACTTTGGCGAATCCGCATCAGAGCTTGATGGATAGTAATACTTACGAGCCACGTGGAGATACGCGACCGACCCTCAAATCGATGAATCCCCGCGTACGCCTTACATAAAACGGTTTGTAAGTTATCCTCGGCATCCGCGTGATTTTTCAAGAGCTTGAGCGACATTTGAAAGATAAGGGGCGAGTGCATCCGCACTAACTCGCCAAAAACCTCTGGAGTCCCAATCCGGGCAGACTCCGTCTCCGTCCATTCCTCACACGCGTCTCCCGTGCTTGTTTTCACTTTCCCTGTGCCCCCTTCATTCTTGTGGCATGACCTTTCGGCCAGCCTACTCCAATCCCCCACCGGGCCGTCTTCGACTCGATTGTCACGATCTATTCAGCTACGCGCCGGCAAGGATGTCCTTACGCCTTCCTGTCCAGGGGTCCAATCGTGGCCAGCCCTGTTTTTGCAGACCCGCTTTCGTCCGCAACCTTCCGGCATGCAGGCATTGGTTAGGTTTTTTGGGCATCGGGGATTACTTTCGGGCCGTATTCACAATTGCGCGATCCAACGTCGTTCGTTAACTGTCAAAAGTGACAGACGGATATTGGGTTCGGATTGCGGCAAAGTCCTGCGGGAGGGTAATTACTGCAGACGGATCAGGAGGAACAAGAGCGGTGATCTACCTGCTTCTTCTGGGTGAGGCCATTTGCCAAGCCACGCCACAGCTTCGGGGATGTTGTGGAACAGCTCAACCGTCGTGCCACGATTTTGGGCAACACGCACACCGAGTCCATTCGTAGGGGGGACACTTCAGTCCGCTGCGCCACAGTATGCTCCACGTATTTCCCTTGCGCCATAGACACCACCTCGGAAGGGAAATTTATATCAGGTGGTGTTGCATCGACTTATTGAGACCACCCGCATGACCGGAGATCTGAATCTGGGATCAAATCCACTTCTGGTTTAAGCACGTTCGAGCTGAAGTTGTGGTTTGCCTACTCGTTACTGACAAACTTCTTTCCCAAGAGGACGGCTTCCACAGCAGCGAGTAGGTCAGTTCCAGCATATGCTTTTAGAACGTAACCTGACGCCCCCAGCTTCATTGCTTCTTGCACCACCTCAACAGAAGATTCCCGACTCAAAAATATTATTTTGGATTGCGGGACAAGTTTGCGAATTTGTCGCGCGGCCTCGATTCCATTTAGGGACGGCAGTCCGATGTCCATTAGGATCAAATCCGGCGTCAGTTCCACCGCTTTCTGAACCGCTTCCAACCCGTCTGAGGCATCTCCGACTATTTGTAGTTTCGGTTTCCCCACCAGAATTGAACGGACCAATTGGCGAAACAAAACGAAATCATCGACAATGAGAATCCGGGCTGAGGGGTGTCGCAAACAGGCTCCTCCTGTTCAAGCTTCAGGGTCGAAGTCGCTGACCGGCAGTGCTGAACTGAAACCGCCGAGGTTACTAGCTCCGAGGGGTTCTGTCGTTGCTCGAAAACAACCTCGTGCCTCCTCAAGGACAATAACCGGAGGCAAGGTCGTAATTCGCAAGGATTTCTAGTGAAGGCGGCACTCGCGTTAGGCCGGGTCTATGAATCCGCAGGCACGGCATGCGGCAGCACATTCCGTGGAGAACCGCAACCGGCTAAGTCTTGGTAAGTCTGAATCCACAGATCTAAGAAGGACCGGGCGGTGTACGAAAGTTGAACTCAGCGGTCGCTGATTCTGAGACGCCAAGGAGGCGCCCCCACGCAAACTATGTATTACATCGGCCTGGATATTCACAAGAGGACGATCAGCTATTGCGTGAGAGACAGCAGCGGCGCGATGCACGCAGAAGGAACGATTCCCGCCACACGCTTTGACCTTGATCGCTGGATCAACGCGCTGTCGCTGCCGTGGAGTGCGGCGATGGCAGCCATCATGTTTAAGGCTGGATCCACGATGAACTCGAACCACGTGCTACTGCCGTAACGGTGGCGCATCCGTTGATGTTGGCAGCTATCGCCGAGGCGAAAAAAGAATGCTCGCATCAATGCCAGACTATTGGCGCGCCGCTTTGCGCGGCCGATTCCGAAAGTTACGTCTGTAAACTCTGACAGTTTCTTCACCCCCGGCGATATGGCCAAGTAGTAGCTGGCCTGAGACTTAAGGGAACGACAGGTTTACACCGTTTCTATTCTCGTGGAGTCACTCAGAATGTAATGTGACGACGGGAAGCACGCTCTCTGTGTTCCGCTGAAGTAGCCTCTCCATCTAGGGAAATATGGAAACCGGTACAGCATCTTTTGAAGATTGAAAGCATGGTGAAACTTTCTCGATAGCTTCGGAGAGCGTCTTCATGAACGGGACAAGACTCATCTCGTTGTTCGTGCCCTTACTGTTTGCTGCCGGCCCGGCAAGTGGTCAGAGTCTAGAAAAGTACGATCCTGAACCCACGTTATCTCGTGGGTTGGCGAACACTTGTACCGTCACGCGATCGACGCTGCGGAACTTTGTGGTGTGGAGCAGAGACCGGCAGCGTCTTTATGAGGTGCCCATTTGGCAGTTGCCAGGAAGCCAAGCATTTTTTTTCATCTCGGGCATGACGATTGATGCGGACGGCGCTCCCAATGCTTATGATCTCGACAATACCGGGCTCGATGACTTAGCGAATGCCGGTGTTCCGACCCATTGGGACGGGATTATTACCGACCGAAACGGTATTCCCTTGATTCAGGGAGAGCGCGATCCTTTTCCCGGTTACTATATCTCTTGCACTTCCCTTTCAGACCCGAGCAAAAAATTCACTGACCCAACCGGCTATGTGGATGCGGCGAAGATCCCTTACGTAGCCCTGCCGAAAGACTTAGCGGACGATGGAGGGGCGCGGCTGGGGGATTTCGCCGTGGTCATGAACCTCCGAAATGGCAAATCGTCCTTTGCTATCTATGCTGATATCGGCACAGTGGGTGAAGGCTCGATCGCGCTGGCAGATAATCTTGGGATTTCGTCTGACGCGCGGCGAGGAGGAGAGTCTGACGAGATTCTGTATCTCGTGTTTCCGGGTTCAGGCAATCTGCAGCCACGGACCATCGATGAAATCCAGAGCGAGGCCGAAAAGCTGCTGCACGTTTGGGGTGGAATCGAGAAGTTAGCTTCCTGTGCAGGAAACCATAATTTTGCTGGCACAGCGGCGACCCGCATGACCGTTTCGGAAAATGCAGTGACACGAACGTCGGATTGCGCGTCGAAACGATTCGCTCCGATACCTTTGGATGAAATGAATAGTCTAGCCCAAACTTCTCGTACGACTCCTCCCGCGGACGAAGCAATTGTAGGTAGGAGCTTACCGGCGGCGCACGATCGCGGCTGTTGGCACTCGCCACCACAACCATCACTTCCGAACCGTGTGCAAGTAGCTCCATACTGATTGGCGAATAGTGTTAGGGTTGACGTTGGTGGTGTGGAAGCGAATTTCTCGAGGCTCTCCACGGGCCACTTCCATCGGGTCCGGTTTCTACCCGTGGCCCAGGCGTGGCCGGATTTCTTCACGCGCTGCGGCATCTCACACAGCTGCTCCCGGGTAATCAGCCCTTCTACTGTTTCTTGTTCGCGCGCAACGACAGCATCCCGCCTACTGATAAATCTTTTCATAACCGCCGCAACCATAGCTTTGTCCGGAGGAAGGGTCACCCGGTAAGTGGAAAGAATGATGATGTCAAGAGGATTCGGAATCTGGGGCGTCGGCTCGTCATTATTAGACGGGCTGGACTTGTGCAAACGGCCTGCGGGCAAATATTGGACGCTCTTGGGAGAAATCGTTTTGTCAACCACGCCTGGTCACCTGCACCATCCAGTAGAAGGCAGGCAATCGAGGAAGGTTGGCCATCCGGGACAGATATATTTTTGCGGACGGCGCATAGAATGCAAGGAACTCCCGAAATTATTAAATGTTGGCGACCGCGTTCGAATGTTTTGCGATGACGGAGCGTTTGTAGCTGAGAAAATCTCTCAGACTCAATTCCAGTTAATCCATGCTCAAGAGTTGTCGGAATTGGTCCACTGATTGGACAGACCTCCTCGAGTCCAAGTTATATTGCCGGAGAGACTCCCTTGACTGGAAGCGTGGCCCCTTGTCCAGTAAGCGTGTTTGGACGTAGCCGCCCACCGGCGGACACTGCGCGTGAGGTAGGAAAGCATGGGTTGCTCGACAGCTTGAGATAAGTTTGCGGTCACAAGGAGGTCCCCGTGATCCATTTCAGAAAAAGGATGCTCGAAGAACTCCAGCGCCGCAATTGTGCTCAACATAGCAGACGCATGTTCATCCGCGCAGTCGAGGATTTTGCTGTCTTCCAGTCCTGGTGGGCGAGCTCTCCAGCCAATCATCACTATGCCAGGGGCTCCCTCTGCGAGTGCCGCCTTAGCGGGCTAGGGTCCCCTAGCAATTCTGCCACTTGGGCGGAAATCGCTGTCTGGTGCAATCTGAACCGGGCAAAACACCAAAGTTTTCAGGGAGAGCCAATCCTCTTTCTGGCACGACCAACCTGCCCAGATATGAATGCCCTAGACACTCCGGCCCCGCGCCTTGTGCACTTCTAAGAAAACTTTACTGGTAATTCTGCCAGTTGGATGGCAAAAACGGTTTGGTCTATAAATCCCAACGCGGTTCCCAGACGGGAGCATGAAGTATTCAGGGACGGAGGGGAATAACCTCTTCACCGAATACTATTGCCCAAAAAGAGCAAAGAGCAGCCAGCCCTCTTTTGGCTTGTTGCCTTATCGCCTTGTCCATCTGGGGAGTGAACCTCGTCGAGGGGCGAAATAAGACCAAATAGCTTCCGTTCCGCCACGAGGATGGATTCTGAGAGGGCGCACGTGAAGGTGATGCGAGGAAGTGAAAATCTGCAGGAACTGGCAAATTCCGGGCCGGATTTTCCCGGCGACGTCTTCTTTTTCTATGAGAAAAGCACTGGAGTGGCTCACTTTCAGGTCCAGGCCGGTCCAGACGGCAGGTTTCCCGTGGACCAGGCTGCCGGCCTTTTGGCGATGCACTGCATGGTGAGAGGCCAATCCACGAGCGATTACGTTGTAATGGTGCAGGCGGAAGACGAGATCCTGGAGGGCCTTAAAGAGAAAGCGGACAAGCTATTAGAAACAGGGAAATCTGTCTGCAGCCAGATGAAGATGACGCGACGACAGGAAGAAGTCCTATCGGGGCTGATGAAATGGCTCCCCAATAAGGAAATCGCCGCTAACTTGAATCTTTCCGAGCGAACCGTGAAATTCCATGTCTCTTCGCTACTGGCGAAGTTCCGCGTTCGTTCCCGGATGGATCTGGTTCGCGAAGCTGCGCGGCAAACGGGCAAGGCGATGTCTATGCCTATGTCAACTCAAGAGGCACGCACATCTGCGCCGGACGCAGGAGATGATTCGGAGGGGCGACGAGAGCCATTAGGTGTTCCGCTGGCCCAGCGGCAATTGATAGCATAATGCGGAATTCATTCCTTCTTTTTGGAAAGAACAAGGGCCCCCAATTGGGGGCTTTTCTTTCGTCGTTCATCGAGAGAGAACCACTTCTTCGCCACATCGAAGAGTTCAGCCGCTTCGCCCCAGTTGACAAAGGAGGATTATTCCCATGGGATGACGGCGTTCGACGAACGCTTCAGCGAATGCCAATCTTTACGAGAACTACTACTACCTTTCTAGTACCCTGAGTCATTAATTTCCTGCACATTGTTTGTGGCGTATCCGGCGAGCGTGAGAGGAGCGATCCGGCCGCTGCTGTTCAGAATGGCGTTGGCACTCTTGGTCCACCCGAAGGGCAGGCTAGTCGACCTATAGTGACCCGTGGCTACTTCTTATTAAGGTCGTCGTTCTTGTAGTACTTCGTACCCTGGAGGGTTAGCTGAAGGGCGAGGCCATTCTTGGTGATCTGATAGACCCATACCCCCGGCGCAACCTCCGCCGCTCCCGAGTAGGCTCCGCCCGAGTTGCCAGCCTTGGCCGCTGCGTCCGCTTGCGCTGAACCCGACCAGCCGGAGTCGAGGAATTGGTTTAGAGCGTTATCGTTCTCGAATACAAAAATCACTCGATAGTCCTTCACCCCCACCCCCAAACCCGCGCCGGCGGAGATCATCTTCATAAAGGTTTCCTGTTTACTCTTGGAGTTGATGGCGATTCCTGCGCCGCGCGCCGTACTCAAAAGCAGCAGGTTCGTTCCCATATTATTGAAAACGGCGTATCCTGCCGACTTTTGGATAGACGCCTGAGCTGAGGGCTCCATCTTGTACAAGTCCTGCAGAGTTTGGGCCGCCATCTTGCGGGTTTTCTCCCTCTTTTTCTCGCTGTCATCCGCGGCATTGGATGCCAGTGCGAACAACGAAGCCACAGCGAGCATGCATGCGATCGCTCTAAATCTCATATTCAGGCACCTCAACAAAGCAATAACTACAGACGATATTTCTGCTTTGATGGAGACTTCTAAACTGGCAAAACTACTAGGCGCATGCCTTGGCCCGAATACGTCCTCAAATCAAGAACCGGCTGCCCCATGTCCGAAAAGTCAATCAGGCACTTGGCTTCGAGCGTAGATGCTCGCGCGAAAATGGCGCTAAGTGACGCCTGCAAGAACTGCCTATTGGGCAGCTGCCAGACTCTCGCTCGCCCCTGGCCAGTATTCCTTGGATTCATGCGACAACATTTCGATGACCCTCTGAGTTACACGACCCAAGATGTGAAGTGCTATCTCCGGAGTCACACTTTCCAACTGAGTTTAAATCCCCACCGGAGGACAGTTTGTCTGGCTATTTAAAACGGGGAACATCCTCTAGCAAGACGTTTGGCATCTCGCTGAGTTCACCTCACGTCCGTTACCGCGAACTCGACTATACTTGGGTCCGTGACGGCGTGGTACGAATGCTAATGGAGCGTCCGTCTCCTCATGGGGATGGCCTGCGCTTCCTTATCGCGGATGTCCACGAAATGTTCGCTGAAGCATTGCGGGTATATCTGGCGAGGACACCTGCAGAGGCAGGCGCATCAGCGAAGATATTTAACTACTTCAGAGTCGCCAGATAAGCAGCGAGATCCTTCACATCTGCCGGCGCCAGATTTTTTACGCTTGCGTGCTTCGGCGAAGCGGAGATCTCCTTGGTGATTTCGTCGGCGGTCTTGCCCTTGATCGAGGGCGACTTCACCGCCGCTTTGCCGGCAGCGTCCGCGCCATGGCAACCGGCGCACTTTGCCTTGAAAGTCTTTTCGCCCTTGGCGGAATCTTGAGCGCGCGAAACGGACGCGCCCAGCCACAACATTGCTACGATTGCTACTCCTATCAAAACTTTCTTCATCATTTCCTCCTTGTTTGTTCTTCCCTGGTACAGGGCATGCTGGAGCGGAAATGCCCAGTACCGAATTCAGTTTCATGCCATTCGCCGCTTCGCGGCGAGCGGACAATTGCCATCGCGATTCCATTTTTGCCCGACAGTCTTTTCACACCGAATAACAGCGTGAAGGCAATGGCTCCCCACTCGCTCTTTTCAGAACGCATATCGCACCGACAACGTGACTATGTTGCCCCGGAAATTTCTCGGCGCGTACAAGTCCTGGTAGGAGCCGTTCGAATCTTCGTTTGTCGCCGCCGCCTTCGACGTGCTCTGTCTCCGGGCCATGACAAGCCTCCCATCCATGCCACTCCACGCCTTTCTGCGCGTCGAGCTTCGCGTCCATGGTGGTGGCGAAGTGGGCCGTACTGGCGAAATGCGTGTAGATCTCCTCGTGGCAGGTCTTGTAAGTATCGGAACCCACGTAAAGCGACGGGTCGGTTGGCCAGACATACTTCTTCGTCTGGTCTGCCTTCGCTTCGGTCTGTTTTGATAATGCTTTTTTGTCCTCTGAATGAGTAGGAGGAACTACCAACATCGACGGAGAAACCGCAATGAGGTAGGCGATGCGGAGCTCTCGCGAACATTTCATTCAGTTCCTCTACCCTAGTGCGCAAATTCCCGCGTGGACTCGAAACTTGTTCAGGCTGAGTCCAAGTAGCCGCAAACGAGCTGACAGCCTCGGTCAAGCCAATAGGTCAATGAGAGCAGCCATATTCTTCAGAAACCTCCCCGAGGGGAACCTATCCTGCGGATTTTCTGAAGTCACCTGTCACTTGTATCAGTCGCTCTCGGGCGGAATGAAGATTTAGCCTTTGCCCCATCGCGGGTCTTGTCGCGATGAAATCTCTCTTTAGTCCTCCTCAGCTTACGTTGACAGGCCCGCCGCCCATGGCTTGCATCGTCCGCAATGAAATCGCTCTGCTCCGTGTCTCGGCGTCTCCGCGCGGGACACCCTGAACTCCTCGCCAACTCTACCCCGTACCCCTCAAGGCATGTCACGCAACCGTTTGCCCGTCCCATGTGTCAAATCCAATTTAGAATTCTCCTTCACACGTAAATCCCTTATATTGGTCGCCCCATGTTTGAACAAGTCTTCAAGAACATCGACGACGTTCTCCGCAAGGAAGCCGGCTGCACCACCGAGCTCGACTACACCGAGCAAACCTCCTGGCTCCTCTTCCTCAAATATCTCGAAGCGCTCGAGCAGGAGCGCGCCATGGAAGCCGAGCTTCAGCGGAAAAAGTACACGTTTCTCCTCGACAAGCCCTACCGCTGGGAAACTTGGGCCGCTCCCAAAGCTGCCGGGAACGACAATCTTCTGATTGGCGAAGCAAACCCAAACCCAAAAACAAACCCGAACAACGCCAATCGGGAGATTGGCGCTCCGAAATCTTCTCCCATCGATCACAACAAAGCTCTCTCCGGTGACGACCTCCGCGACTTCGTCAACCTTAAACTCTTCCCCTACCTCACCGGCTTCAAGCAGCGCGCCTCCGGCCCCAACACCATCGAATACAAAATCGGCGAAATCTTCGGCGAAATTAAAAACAAGATTCAGAGCGGCTACAACCTCCGCGAAATCATCGACCAGATTGACGAGCTTCGCTTCCGCTCACAGACCGAAAAGCACGAGCTCTCCCACCTCTACGAAGCCAAGATACGCAACATGGGCAACGCCGGGCGCAACGGCGGCGAATACTACACGCCTCGTCCGCTCATTCGCGCCATCATTCAAGTCGTCAAGCCGCGCATCGGGGAGCGCATCTATGATGGCGCGTGCGGCTCCGCTGGCTTTCTGTGCGAATCGTTCGAGTACCTCAAAGCCCACGGGAACGCCAATCTCCCGATTGGCGGAGCAAAGCCACAACCAAACAACGCCAATC
>JBARBI010000225.1:0-15115 GCA_049792875.1 Candidatus Sulfotelmatobacter sp. | reverse complement strand
GCCCGTAGTCGGCGCCGGGATACCAACCGGCTACCATGCCTCCAGTTTGCACTTCCCGCATGGTGTCAATAGTTGCAGGAGAAAGAATGCGAGTGCCTTTCCATGTTCCATGGTTCAAGATCATTTGGCAGAAATGCGAGAGGTCTTCAGCAGTAGAGAACAGGCCGTATTCAGGTCCCGGATATTTCGAGCCTTTGCGGAAGGCGCCCGGGTCGCCGCCCAGGATCTGACTTCCAGCACGAATCACATTGCCATCTTTGGGCGCATAGACGATTGCAATTCGGTCCAGTTTGTCGGCAGGCGGATAGAAAAACGTATCTTTCATCTGCAGCGGCTGCAGTAGCCGGCTTTGAATGAATTTTTCTTAGGATTGGCCGGAAACAACCTCGATGATGCGGCCGAGGGTCGCGAATCCTGTGTTGCTGTAGAGCCATTTGGTGCCAGGCTCGAATTCGAGAGGTTCTTTCGCGAATGAAGCGACGGCTTCCGCCAGCGTGTGATCCATCTTCCAGTGAATGTCCTTCATGTCTCCCTGAGGCATCTGGCGCATTCCGGACGTGTGGGAAAGAAGGTCGCCGATGCGGATCGGGCGGGAGGGCTTCTTCAGCCATCCATTGACATTGACCATCTGGTCGCGAAACTCAGGCAGATACGTTTGGACTTCGTCGTAAAGATTGATCTTGCCTTCCTCGCAGAGCATCATGATTCCGACGGCGGTTATCGGCTTGGTCATGGACATGATCTGAAAGATCGAATCCTCGCGCATGGGACGTTTGTCTTCGATGTTCTGCATTCCGACCGCTGTCTTCTGCACAACATCGCCCCCTCGCAAAACCATCGTCACAATACCGGCGGCTTCTCCGGCGTTTACATACTCCTGCATTCTTTGCTGGATTTTGCCGAGCCGCTGCGCGTCGAAGCCGGCCTGACGCTTGTCATCCGCCGCTGATACCGGAAGTGCCAGCAGCATTGACCCGAGGGCGGCAGATAACACTTGCCGTGAAATCAACCGTCGAAGGATCCCTGATTTTCGAAACGAAAACTGCCGCAGTTCCATTTCAACCTTTCGAGTGTCTACATACTGTCGGCTCTGTTGAACGACGTACTCAGACTCCCTTTTTCCAGTCCGGATCGCTGCCCTTCTTAAGACGAATAGTCAGGGAGCCGTCGGGGTTGGTTCGCTCGTGGCAAGCCCAGCGGACGGGCCTCCGCACGCCCTTGACCTCAATTTCAGCCCGCAGAATGATCTGCTGTCCGTCCATGTCCTTTGGGAGAATGATCGAGGCTTGGCGCAATTTGCCCGCGATCGGCTGGCCCGCGTCGAGATTGCCTCCCACTTTGACTCGGCCGTCAGCAGTCTCAGCGTAGATGCCTAGAATTCCCGGCACGCCGGCAACGCCGTCGTTGACGATTCCCAGAATCAGTTCCATCGTGTCGTAGCGTTTTCTCTGCCAGATGATAGACGGACGGACCCGGTACCCGAGCCGTTGCTCCATGGCGCGAAGCGAATCGGGATACTTCTCGTAGTAGCGCCGGATGTTTTCGGCTTCGGTCCAGAGGCCAAAATAGTTCGTTCCGATGTCAAGAGCGTGAAAGCTCGCGCTCTCGCGATAGGGACGATCGATGGGGCCGCCGATGCGGTGAGGATAATCGTCAGTCGGCACGGCTTCGTCGTCCGGTCCAACAAATGCGAGCATGGAGTCAGACAGTTTACTCAGACAAGCTTTCTCCTCGGCCGCGAACTCGGGGAGCACGTAGTGTCGGTTCTCACCATCTTCCATGACGATGGCGACCCAGGGTGGACGGTGACCGAGTTCCTCAATTTGGATGGGTTCATCCATAATGAGACTGTCGGAGCGCAGCCAACATCCGGCACGAACCGCCATATCTTGCACTTGCCGGTTACCCACATTGCTGATGTCGGGCTGGGTGTTGACCGCCAGAGGAGTCGTCTTCCAGGCATCCATCTGGAGCCGGGTCATGTGAACAAAGGTCTTTTCAGCGGTCAGGTAGTCGGGGAACGGATTGGGCAGATCGTTCGTGTGACCTTCTCCCCAGAATCCGTACATCATCAAGTCCATGTATTCCAGTTGAGGATTGCCCTCGAATTTAACGGCGAGCAACTCATTCAACTCGGTAAAAGCCTTTTGAAATTCGGGGGAATCATAGCGCGGTTCGTAGAAATCAAACCCGGTATGGTGCTCCTTCGATTTGTGGCCGATGTTTACGATGGGAACCTTGTCGTGCAGGAAATCCGGCATCGAGAGCTTTTTTGGTTGGATATTAGGGCTGGAGAGTTGGATTCGGAAACCGACGCCTAGATTGTGACGCTTGGCAGCATCGAATGTTGCTTCCCAAACAGGAGAGAGTTGCAGTTTCCCGGGACTGGTCTGTACGTCTCGCCAGTCGCACCGGATGTACAAGACGTCGACGAAGGGCACGGACGCCATTCTTTCCACGCCTTGTTCCAGCGTCTCTTTGCCACACTGCACAGTTAGAGCCGGACCGTTTTCCTCCCACGTGTAGCCGACCAAGCCTGTGCCAAAATTTCGGATGTGATTGCGAGAGGGCTGAGTGGCAAAAATCGTGTACCAACCTTCATCCTGAGCGATGCCAAATGGACCCTGATCGAGGCGGTTGGTTACGGTCGGGCAGCCGAAGTCATAGCCTTCCCATAGATGGTCGGGAACATCGGCCCACAGCCGCGGACGCATGAGAGTGCTTATCGCTCCCAGAACCGCTCCCGTTTTAACGAAATCTCGCCTCCGCATGAATGCGCCTCCCTATGATGTTTCCGGTACGCTCGAGATCGATGAACCCCGTGCGCGCCCTCAGATTCACAATTCTTTGCCGATCGATTAGCCGTTGCGCTTAAACATCCGGACGCAGGTTGGGACGCAGAGTGAGTGAGCCATCATCATTCAGCTTCTGGTGGCAGGCCCAACGCACCGGAT
Source organism: Candidatus Sulfotelmatobacter sp. (assembly GCA_049792875.1). Lineage (GTDB taxonomy): Bacteria > Acidobacteriota > Terriglobia > Terriglobales > Acidobacteriaceae > Sulfotelmatobacter. Next base: position 12,161 of record JBARBI010000225.1, on the reverse strand, counting down.
AGCGCATGCCCTTCACTTCGATCTCCGCTTTGAGTTTGAGTCCCTTCCATTTCGTTCCTTGCGGAAGTATGAACTGCGCCTGCCGGATTTTGCCCGGTCGTGGATAGCCGGGGTCTAAGCAGCCAGTCTTCAACGCCTTTCCATCTTCACTCTCGACAGTGACCCGCAGCACGCCAGGAACACCGGCGATGCCGTCATTGGCGAAGCCAATGATCAGGCCTTGGTACCCTGAGTCTTCATAGTTCCAAATGAAGGACGGCCTCACGCGATAGCCGATTCGGCGATTAATCCGGTCGAACCACGTTGGCGATGCCTGGTAGTAGGCCGTGAGAGTCTTGGGATTGATCTGGTGGAAGTTCCAGAGTGTCCAGTAATTCGCGCCGACGTCAATCACGTGAGCGATCATGTTTTCCGCCGGCGATATTCCTTCCTGCGTCGCGGCCATGTCAGGAGGTTTTCCGGGAAGCGGCTGCTCGAGGACTGCCCCGATCCAAGGTGGCCGATTACTCAGGGCTTCGATCTGCTCGTTCTCGATGAAGATGGTGTCGCTGCGAATCCAGTTATTCCTGCGGATAGTGCGGTCAACGAGCTCCGAGTTGCCAACGCGGCTGTAGTCAGGCTGGGTATTGGTCAGCAATGGAGTTTTCTTAAAGCTCTCCAACTGAACTTCGAGCATGTTGATCCAGGTGCGCTCGGCAGTCTGGTAGTCGGGGAAAGGATTGTTGGCGAATGGCCATGTGTGACCTTCGCCCCAAAACCCATACATGAAGGTATCGATAAACTCGATGGAGGAGTTTCCGTCGAATTCCGCCGCCAGCAGGCCAACCAGCTCTTTGAATGCCTGCTGGAAGAAAGGATCGTCGAACCGCGGCTGATAGCGCGCATGCGGATTCCGTAAGTATCTTTCTGCCGCCGCACTGCTCTCTTTCGGATTCATCACAAGGTCGACCTTCGGCACTTTTTCGAGGACGAAGTCAGGCAGGGCCGCAGCGTGTGTATAGTCTGGAGCGCTCATCTGAACGCGCAAGCCGACCCGTTTGTTATTCTTCTTGGCCAGATCGAAAACGAGTTTGAGATAATCCGGCATCTCAAGCCGTCCGGGCCGTGGCTGGACCTCCCGCCACGTGGGTCTTACATAGAGCTGCTGCCCTAGCGGGAATCGAACCAGATCCTCAATCGATTGAGAGATGTTATCCGATTTGATTTCGTCCGTACCCATATCGGCAGTGATGTACGTGATTAGCCCCTTGCCATAGTTCGGCACGACTTCTTCCGACGGAGTCGTCGTCATCACCACTTCATCCGTGGGAATGACGGCATCCGGGGGATACTGCGGGAAGGGTCCCTGATTCAGGCGATCGGTAACGGGAGGGCCAGATCCGAAATCGTACTTTGCCCAGTTGTGAGCGGGAACGAATGCTTTCGCTTTACCGGTTCCGAGTTCAGCAGCCACCGCCAATGCGACACTAGTCTTGAGAAAGTCTCTGCGCTTCATCGAAGTCCGGTCCTTCTTCGTTACTCGGCTGCAGCTCGCGAACAGGTTTCGTGGCGCCAACCGGGTGATCCGCCCCGATGGAATCTCAAGACGCGGCTCGGCATGATTGGCACAAAATCCAGCGAATCCTGAATTTCACCACACCTATCACCAACAGAGTCCTCGCTTCCCAGGACTCCTGATTACACTGGGGAGCTGAGGAACTAGAACGCCAACTTCAGAGCAAACTGAATCTGCCGCTGCGGTATCACCGTGGACGTGATCACGCCAGTAGCTCCAGGGCCATCGGTGATGTAGTTATCGGGTTGAGAAAAGACCGCGTGATTGAAGGCATTGAAAAACTCGGCCCGAAACTCAGCATTGAACCGGTCTGTGACATTGAACACTTTTCGCGCTGACAAATCTGCTGTTGTCTCTCCCGGTCCCTCAAGAACGTTTTTGTGCGCAGTGCCGAAACAACCGTTGGGGCAGTTGGGAATCGGAAAGTCGTTCGGGTTGAACCACAAGTTCGGACCGGGATGCGGGAGAGCTCCACTACCGGTCTGGTTGGAGCGCTGCAACCCCGGAGAGCCCGTGTTGCTTGGGTCGAATCCGATTGCTGGCGAAAAGGGGAAGCCCGAGCGCAGCGTAATAATTCCGCCTACATGCCATCCGCCAAGAATCGCATTGGGCAGGCCACCCCGGTTCATGAACTTTTGGCCTTTTCCGACAGGCAGCAGGTAGTCGACGCTATTCACCCAGCGCTTGCGATTATCGAAGTCCGCCAGCCCTTTCTCTGCCGCGATATTGTAGCTGTCCTGCGGCCATGGTGAGTTGCAGCAGATTTCGGGCTGGTCGTTGATGGCTTTGCCGAAAGTGAACGCACTCAGGAAGTAAAGGCCATGGCTAGCCCGCTTTTCAGCCTTGATCTGAAATGCCTCATAAGTGGAGTTTCCGCGATTCGTGATCGAGGTGAAAGTCCCATATTGGCATTGGAGGGTGGCGGTCGGGTCGCAGTAGGGTGCCAAGGTTGGGTCGTACGTCGACTGGGGCGTCGCAATCTGGTTGTAGTCGCGCAGGACTTGCAGGTGAGTGCCTTTCGTCCCGACATAGCCCGGACTGATTACAATCTGGCCCGGCAGTTGGTATTCGAGATTCAGATTCCACTGGTCATAGACCGGCGTGTGAGGATTCCAGTCCTGGCTGGTCACATTCGCGAAGGGTGCCTGGCTCGCATTGAGGGGCGGGAATCCAGACCTTAGGGTAACCTGCGAAGGTGTTATGCCATCGCTGTTGAAGGTAGGCTCGAAGAAGAATGGGAGATTGTAGTCGACTTGCAGCGGGTCGCCCGTGCGAATTTCGTAAAAGACAAAAAATCGCCCATACCCTGCCCGAATCACAAATGGCTTGGATGGAAAGGGGCTGTAGGCCAGTCCTATGCGTGGGGCGAAGTCGTCTTTGTCCGTGGTCGCCAGGTTCTTCGGATAACCGGGAGTCCCGGCAGGAACAAGGATGCCCTTCGTGTAATCCCAATTGCTCTGGCGATGCTGGGATTCGTAAACAGGAGTCGCATAGTCCCAGCGCAGCCCAAGGTCCAGCGTCAGCTTCGACGTTGCTCTGTAAGTATCCTGGACGAACGCGCCGTACGTGTGCTGGCGATTGCCGAAATATACCTCTGTCGAAATGATCGATGTGACCGGCAGCCCCACCAGCATGTCAGCCAGGCCGTCGCCGCTGCCATCTCCCAGCGTACCGGAATCAGAAGTAAACTGCCCGCTAAACGACAGGTTCCCGCGCGGCTGGCCGACCTGCAGAAGGTTGAACTGATCAAAGCGAAACTGCGGTCCAAACTTGAGCAAGTGCTTCCCGTGCACAATACTTAATGTGTCGTTGATCTGGATGTCCTGAGTCGTGCTGCGGGTCGGCGTAAACAGCGGCTCGCCCAGCCCGGCGTATGCGCCGGGAGCAAACCACGTCAGTCCATTGATGAGGGGATCATTTGGCACACCCGGCACCTGCAGGTTAGCAGGCGGGAATTGCTGCCCATAGGAAGGAGAGTTAGAGACGTAGTGCACGCGGTTAAACCCAGCGCGGAACGCGTTCACCATGTTCGACTTGAGAGCATAATTCAAGCCGAAGACCGCCCCCTCCGCATTCAAAGGCCGCCCCCCGGTATTGTAATTGCCTCCGTCCGCAATCCCGGAGAACACCGGCGCCTGAAAACGCGTGTCTTTGATGTACGAAAATCTTTGGAAGAGCTGGATTTTGTCCGTGACATTCTCATCCACCCGCACGTCCATCTGATCGGTCTGGTCAGTTCCGGGCGCATTCACCGCATAGTTGAGGGTCGAGTAGTCTCCGTTCGGTCCCGGCTGGTTCGGCGCAGGATAAAGCGCGGCGTAGTTCAGTCCGAGGCTGATCAGGCTCCCGGCGGGAATGATATTTGCCTGTCCTGCTATGGGCAGCCCGGTATTTGTATCAAATCCAAAACCGTTGCGCACAACAGAACCGCTCGGAAGTGTTTGCGTAGTCGACGGATCGTAGATCTCGTTCGTGTAGACAGGCCGATTCAGGGCATCGACGCAAGGCGAGGCTCCGTCCGCGCCGCAAATCATTGATTGCCCACCCAGAACGCCGCTGAAATCTCCGGCCCGCTCGTTGGACGTGCCGTTTGTGCCGTCGGTCGGCACCGTGACAATATCGCTTTGCGCCTGCTGGATGCGTGTTCCTTCGTAATCGACGAAGAAAAACGCTTTGTCTCGTTTGATCGGTCCACCGAAGGTCGCCCCAAACTGGTTTTGCTTGTAAGGCGCTTTGGTCAGGACAGAGCCAAAACCGTATTGCGAGGCATCGAGGGCGTCATTACGCAGGAATTCCCAGGCGGTGCCGTGGAATTTGTTTGTCCCTGACTTGGTAGTGGCGTTGATGACCGCGCCGCCGCTCCGGCCGAATTCTGGGGAGTAGTTCAAGGTCTCTATCTTGAATTCGGCGATGGCGTCAACGCTGCTCAGTACCGCCACATCGCCGTTGTCGTTGGAGTTGTTGTCAACGCCGTCAAGAGTAAAGTTGTTCTGATCCCCGCGAGTGCCATTGACCGCGAAGCTTCCCCCCGCGTTCCCGTTGGTCGGTGTGCTGCCGCCGTTGACCGGTCCCTCGATGACCTTGGTCACCCCCGAGGTGAGTTCTGCGAGGTCCGTGTAGCGTCGGCCGTTCAAGGGCAACTCCTCGACCGTTTCGGCGGTCACAACGTTGCCCAGGGATGCACTCTCGGTTTCGAGCAGCGGAGTGGCTCCGCTTACTTCCATCGTCTCCGAAACCGCGCCGACTTTCATACTGAAGTCCAGTCGAATGGTCTGCTGCACATCGAGCACAATGTCCTTGCGAATTTCCCGATGGAAGCCGGTGGCTTCGACGGAAACAGAGTATCGGCCGATATGGAGCGGCGTAATTACGTAATCGCCGTTCTGCCCGGTTTTTGTCGCAGTGGCAATGCCCGTGTCCGTGTTGGTAGCTGTTACGGTGACGCCGGGCAGTAGGGCGCCGCTGGCATCCTTGACGGTTCCAACCAGGCTACCTGTATCGACTTGCGCTAACCCAACCACGGCCACACTGATCAGAAAAACGACAACTCCTATGGTCTTTCTCATAGTGGTTCTCCTTGCGCGGACGTGATGCAGTGTCGATCAATGGCTCGGCATCAAACCTCGCAGCCGACTCTACCCTCCCGCTGTCTGGAGCACGGAAACTGCTCCGAACACTAACGGAACCTTTCCTTTTATATCGTTTTGTTGTCTTTTGTCCAGACAAAATGAGGATTTCGATAGAAAGTGAAAAAAGCGAGGAACAGTAGACTCCGGGCGCCAAGGAAAGGAGTCATCCGCTGGAATGATGCCGGGACGGCGCCAGAGGCCCTACTTGGGTTCTTCCGCGACCAGGCGAAGCAAGCCAAATTTTGCTGGAGTGTGGAACGTATGACTCATCGTGGGTTGCCAGACAACTTCAATCCGGTTCGGTGGCGGGCCCTGGCTGCGAAACAAATTGATCCGAAACGTGTCGCCCACTGCGGGAGCGTGGCTCCGCAAGGCCGAGAATGGAATGCGCATGGCTCCGTACCAGATTTTCGCGGCTGGATCGATGCGAGCGGCTACCGTGAAGCCAGAGTTCCAGGTCCAGCCATCCTCGTGACGCGGCTTGGACAGGTCAATGTCGAGATCGACCCATTCTGCTTGCGGTGATATTTCGAACTCCTTGTATCTGCGGATATTTTGAAAATCAGAACCAATGAAGACCTCGGCAACATCCCAATCCCAAAGCTGAAATGTCTCGGTCGAAGTACTGGGCGAGGGCTTGAGATTCAGCGCTTCGTAAGGACAAACGAATAAGAAATACAGATTCTTCTCTGTCCAGCGGGAGCGGACCTCCGTACGGTAGCGCGGCTCGTTCTGGCCGTAAGGAGCCTTCTCTGCATAGACGAGGCGCGCTCCGCGCCAGAACGGGCTATTTGCGTCCGTGCTCGGCGCCGCGTCTTCACGAGCTTTCGTACTTTCCATCACGGCGGGTTCGGATGCCATGAGAATCGGTATGGCGATGAGAACCAGGGCGCCGATCACGCCATTCCGCATGCGCGTTTGCAGGGATCGATGCATCAGACTGTCACTCTGAGTTGACGAGCGGCATTCTCGAAATACACTTTGCGAAGAACCGCCTCCGGCAGGTTGATGCCGTAAATGCGCCAGCGCCCCTGCGGGGGGACTTTTGCGGGAGCGTAGTCGAAGTACTCGTCGTCCGTCTCCAGGAACCGATAGTAGATCTCATACAACTGGTCGTTGAATACTTGTTGAGGAAACTCGTCACCGTGGGGAGTGGCATCGGTGCCGAACAGGATACGATCCTGATACTTATCGAAAAACTTCCGCGCCGTGTGGGGCTGCCTGCCCAACTCTCCGATGCGGGCAGCGATGTCGACGGTCATGTTCGGGAAGTGGTCGAGGTTTTCCGCTACGTTCGCCAGATTTTCGCCGAAGTTTCCCACGTGCAACACGACGAATTGCGTTTTCGGATGTCTCGCAAAAATCCTGTTGCGGGCCTCCAGCAATTCGGCATTGCTGGGAAAGTCGCCACCGTAAAAGGACCAGTCCGGATGACTATTGAGTTCCTCATAGCGCTCGTTGAACCGGTCGGTAGGAGTAAAAAACGCGACCGGGTCGGATACGTGAATGGCTACGGGCATGTTGAGTTGGCCACAGGCGTCCCACATAGGATCGAATCTGGGATCATCGATCTTTACGAGTACGCCGGAAGTAATGTTCTCTCGAAGATAGAGACCTAGAGTCTTCAGAATTTTCAAGCCCCTCGCACCTTGCCGATAGGCAAGCTCGATGGCTTGGGCCTGAAGATCCGGATAGGCGGGTTCCTTCCAGCGTTCATAGCAGGGTTCGGTAAACGTGTAGAAGCGACCGGGAAACGCTCGATCGTATTTGTTGATTACGTCGCCCAAGCCCTTGCCGTAACCGCCGGTGAGGTTCACCATAGCCCGGATGTTTTTGCGATCCATGACGGCCAGAAGCTCTTCCGGCGTGCCCAGATATTTGCGTTCCGAAGCCAATTCCACACCGTTTTCGGACTTGGCCGATGTCGTGATGTGGGTGTGAAAATCGAGGGCAGGATATTTAGCATGCTCAACTCGCGACTCATGCACTTGCAGCATGCTTTTGGGCTCGAAGTCGGAGAGATCCAAAGGGCGATGCTGCGTTTTCTGCGGCTCCTGATTGTCTTCATCCTTATCCTTGCCGAAAGCGTTGCCGGGCCTGGCAGCTGCGCCGGCCACGACTCCTACTCCGTATAGCCACTGCCGCCGATTGATCATATTTTCTCCCGTGGTTGCTCGCGACCAGCCCGAGCGCAGACGTCACCGCCCGTGTCATAGCCCGTAAAGCGGGAATGGTTGGACGACCCGGTTGATCACGTTATCGCGCGAAGGTGAGTCTGGATGCAAACCTTCCTGCATGCAGCGGAAAAAAGCCAACAATTGAGCCACAACTACATCCACTAAGACCGCATTGCGATCGCCCAACTGTTTGAGGCCGCCACATTCGATCAGGACATCGTCGTTTCGGGTGTCATTTCGCATGTTATCCGTCGGGATCGCTTCGCCTACAATCAGCTTGCCAAGGCCCAGGCGCTTCTGGGAGAGTTCCCGCAGCAAATCCGTTTCATAGCTTCGCGTCGTCGGGTCGGAAGAGAGAAAGCAGACCACCAGAGTGTTGCTGTCGAGATAGCTCATCGGTCCATGGCGGAGCCCGAGAAAATGTTCGTACAGCGAGGTGACACGGCCAGCGGTCATCTCGAGCATCTTCAGAGCCGCCTCGCGAGCGGCGCCATAGCGGGCACCGCTGCCCAGGTATACGACTCGTTTGAAACCGGATTCAGCAACTTGCGCCAGAGTATCAAAGTGCGCTGACAAAACGTTGGCGGCAATGCTTGCTGCTTGATGGCAGATGGCCCTGTAGGCGTCCGGGTTCTTCGCGAGTCCGAGAAAACGGGCTGCAACGATCAGATTGGTGAAGCTACTGGTCATGACCAGGCTCTGATCATTGGTGTTGTCGCCCAGTGCAATAACGCTCACTTGCGGATGCTTGCGATAAGTCTGAGCCAGCGCGCCCGCACGGTTGCATGTGAGCACGAGGTGACGCATTTCAGGGTCCTGTTCGAGCATCAGAGACAGCGCTCCGGTACTCTCGGGGCTGTCTCCGGATCGAGCCAGAGAAACCATCATGCGCGACCGGCAAACGGGCAGCGCTTCGGCTTTTTCCGTGAGTAGCACACCTGCGCCGATCGCCTGGCAGTCAATTCCCAACTCCGCTTGCACACTGGCCCGCACACAGTCGCCGGCGTATTCGGAACTACCGGAACCTGTGAATATGATGCTCTTCGCTCCGCGCAATGATGCGTTCACGGCAGCGGTCGACTGGATCATCAGTTCGCAGGTTTCGCGCCAGGTCTGAGGTTGGCGGCAGATCTCAGGCAAGGTGTGAAAATATCCTGATTGCTGCTGTTCCTCTAGAGCTTTGGCCAGCAACTCTCTGGCTCTTCCCTGTCGAACCGAAAGCGCTTCCAGCCATTGTTGTCCTGGGCATGAGGTTTGCATCTTAAAGAACTTCCCTTCCCTTTCGAGAACGACGATAACAGAAACGTTTAGAAAGAAAAAACAAGAAATGGTAAGCTCCGCGCAACTTGTGCTTTCGCTCATGCGAATCCGACCAGACGGTAAAAGAAGCGCGATGAAATGCGTCGAGACACTTTTCCCACATCGAGTCGCGGTCGGAGGCGCTCATGAACGAAGGCGAACGGCACACCCGGGCGCAATGAAGCAGAAATGTACCAGTGGCACCCGGAATTGCGGAAAACCTCAAGAAAACCCCAGTTCTCGAGTGATTGGCAGTCAGTCCGCGGGAGGCGCGCCGCATACGGTGACGGTCCTGCCGCACCGCAGACGTACCGCCCGAAGTATTCGTACTCCGCGCGTGCCCAGTGCTCTGAGAACGGCAGCGACCTCGCACACGTTTTCATCACGAGCGGAGTGCCGCTGCAGATTCTCGGCGCGATGGTCGGGCACATGTCGCCGGCGATGATCCGGTACTACACCCACATCTCGGGCACCACTGCGCGCCAAGCAGTCGAAATGCTCGACAAAGCCGACAGTGCCAGCCGGTTTGTGGATATTTTTGTGGAGGTTGAGAGAACGGGAGGCCGGAGCGCTTCTAAGCTATTGAATTGGTTTGGCTGCCCCCCAGGGATTCGAACCCCGATAACCTGCTCCAGAGGCAGGTGTCCTAGCCGTTGAACGAGGGGGCAATTTCCTGCGTCGAGCCTGCCTTCGCTGGCTCAGACTTGATTTTATGGTTGAAAGCGAGGTGGGGTCAACCGAAACCGTTGGCAGTCATGGCGCTGTCCGCACCCTGATTGGAGTTGCGAGGACGTTCCGGCCTAGTCTCACTTTTGAAGCGGTAGAATCTTATCGTCAGACTTTGTTGCGAGGAGCGGCCATGGTCACCACCCTTGATTCCATCAGTCCCACCACTGATTATGCTGAAATGGCGCGCCGTCCGCTGGACGCCGAACAGTGCGCTTTGGTTGTGATCGATATTCAGGAGAAGCTGCTGCCGCCGATCTTCCAGAAGAACAAACTGGTGCGGAATGCTCAGCTGCTGATTCGCGCGGCGCGGATTCTGAACATTCCCGCGCTGGTCAGCACGCAGTACGCGAAAGGACTCGGGGGAACAGTTCCGGAGGTCGCTTCCCTGTTGGCTGGAACGGAAGCAATCGATAAGACACTATTTTCCTGCTTCGGCAGCGACGTCTTTTGCAGCGTGATCAAACGACTGCCGGGCAAGCGTAATACTCTGCTGCTGTGCGGGATGGAGAGCCACATCTGTGTGACACAGACTGCGCTGGGGGCGCTGCGCGAGGGATATCTGGTGCACGTAGCGTCGGACGCGGTCAGTTCGAGAACGGAGTGGAACTGGAAGATCGGATTGGAACGCATGCGGGCCGCGGGCGCGGTGATCTCGTCGACCGAGATGATGATTTATGAATTGATGCGATCGTCTTCGTCGGCGGCTTTCAAGGAACTGTTACCGCATTTGAAGGGATGAGGCCGCGCGTCGGTGTCTTTCTTTCGTTCCTCTGGGGCTCGCTCCCCTGCCCTCACGCCCACCCACAGCTCTCGCCGTGGGCCGCATTCTTTCGCCGCTTCGCGGCTGAAAGTTAGCGGCTCGACGGTGAAGCGCGGAACTTGAGCGAAAGCTATTCTTCCTTTTTCTTCACGCGAACAACCGTAATCTTGGCGAAGCCTTCGGCAAAGGACGGAGCTTTCAGCTTGGCGGCCATGCGGCGCATGATGTCCTCCGGGACAACGCGATCACGGCGCTGATGGCGTTCGATGCAGACTTCGAGAGGAACGTCGAAGAACACGGCGTGCACTTCGTAGTTGTAGTCCTTGGCGAGTTTGATCCAGTGTTGACGCTCTTGCGGCGTCAGGTTCGTGGCGTCGACATAATTCATGGGACGCTTGGCGATGAGCCGCGCTTTGAGCATGGAGCGCAGGTTGGAGAATACGAGATCCTGAAAACGCTGCTCGCGTACGTCGTCAAATAGAAGCGAACGGACCATGTCGCTCGACAGCGGAACCACGTTGTGACGCTTAAACCAGGAACTCTTGCCGGAGCCGGGGAGTCCGATGGCCAACACGACGACGCCTTTCGGCGGGCGAGGCGGGGCTGTGGGCACGGCGGCAGGAATCGCTGGCGTCCGCGGCGTGTCCTCCGCTTCGCCTTCGGCGGCGACTGGCGCGCCTTGTTCGGATGGCTGTTCGATTCCTTGAACGGGCACCTCAGGAATAATGCCCTTGGTGACCGCAGGACTGAAGGCTTGGGCGACAGCTTGCTCGCGCCCGCGTCCACCTCGGCCGCGTCCGCCACGGCGCCGTCGTCCGCGTCCGCGCTGAGGTTCGCCGCTGGCGCCGGGCTGGCTGGACTGCTCGACAGCAGCGGGGGACTCCTCGTGAACGGGCTGCGCTTCAAATTCCGGCTCGGAAGCAGGCAGGATTTGCTCTTCGTCATGGCTGGACTCCGGCGCCGGGCTCGGAGGCTGCTCCGCGTCGAAGTAGGCGGGCTGCAGGGGCGGCGGTGCCGGCTGACTTCCCGGCTCGGGCGCTTTTTTCTTGCGGCGCTGTAAGCGATCTTTCATCCATTTGCGCATGTTCAGGCTTGTAACACATATCCCTTGACCGGAGCAATGCGCGCAGGCCGTTGCGAACCACAGATGCCAGCGATGGACCGCTAGTGACGTCATTTTGGGTTCGCAAACTCGGCTCAAAGACCGCGGAGACTTGGGTCCTACGGTTTGCCCTGCCAACCGGACCCTGCGCCGTCTAAAATGACGCCTATGTCCAGTTCAATTCCTGCTCAGATTGAAGGTCAGAAATATATTTCGCTGACAACCTTTCGCAAAACCGGTGTGGGCGTTGCGACACCCGTCTGGTTCGGCGAAGAGGGCGACAAAATCTACGTGATGACCCGCAGCGATATGGGGAAGACCAAGCGGATTCGCAATAATCCCCAGGTGCGCGTGGCGCCGTGCACAATGCGTGGCACGGTGAGGGGGCCCGAGTTCGCCGCGATGGCGCGGATTTTGACGTCGGAGGAGCATGCCCGGGCGCGGCAGGCCATCAACCGCAAGTATTGGGGGGCGCGGATTCCCCTGATATGGTGGAGGACGGATACGTATATTGAGATCAGCTTTGCGTAGACGGCTGGAAAGCGATGCCCCTCCGCGAACCCGATGTAATCATGCCCTTCCCAGCCTCTTCGAACCGTACGATTCCCGGTCTCTACGCCGTGGGAAAGTGGGTCTATCGCTCGCGGGAGAGCGACTCTAGCGTAACAAAGTCCCGCGATTGCAGATCACCACTCGCCGGTTGTCAGATAGTCGTGGATGGATTTGGCCGCGCGTCGACCGGCGCCCATCGCGAGAATTACGGTCGCGCTGCCGGTCACGATATCTCCCCCAGCAAATACGCCCTTGCGCGTGGTGCGCTGTGTTTCCTCGCTGGCCTGAATGTATCCGCGCTTGTTCGTACCGAGGCCAGGCGTGGTGCTCTGCACGATGGGATTCGCGCTGGTGCCGA
>JBARBI010000224.1:0-4777 GCA_049792875.1 Candidatus Sulfotelmatobacter sp. | reverse complement strand
TGTCATCAACCTGCAACCCAAAGTTGTCATCATCCTCGCTGGGACCAACGACATTGCCGGCAATACGGGACCGATGCGACTGGAAGACATCGAGGCCGACTATGCTTCGCTCGCCGAGTTGGCCCGTGCCAATAACATCAAGGTCATTTACTCTTCGATCTTGCCGGTGCACAATTACACGCCCAAGTCGCAGGATTTTTTTGCGCAGCGGTCACCGGAGAAGATTCTTGCCCTGAACAAGTGGCTGAAGAGCTACTGCGACACCGCACCGAACACTTGTACCTATCTGGACTATTTCAGCGCCATGGTCGACGACAAAGGACTCATGAAGAAGGATCTGGCCGACGATGGCCTGCATCCGAACGCTGCGGGGTACAAAATCATGGCGCCGATGGCCGAGGCGGCGATTGAGAAAGCGCTCTCGAATGCAAAACCTTGAATCCTCCTTCCCCTCCGCACGTCCTATGGGAATGAGCTAAGAGCGAAAGGGCCAAAAGCTAACAGCGTGTTTCTCTACGACAAATTCGGCCGCGCCATCACCGACCTGCGGATCTCGATCACCGACCGTTGTAACTATAAGTGTGTGTACTGCCGCACCGGAAACGAGGGGGCGCTCTACGGCGACCTGCCCTTCGAAGACTATTTACGCATGGCGCGCGTGCTGGTGGGCATGGGGATCACGAAGGTTCGCCTGACTGGGGGAGAGCCCTTGCTGCGGAAGGGCGTGGTGGAATTCGTGAGGGAACTAGCGAAGCTGAGGCTTCAGGGGCTAGAGCCCAAGTCTTTCCCGAAGGGGAATGGCTCGGCTGAAGCCGTGCCCTACCCAAACCAAGATTCCGAGCCGCTCGACATTGCGCTTACCACGAACGGGCACATGCTCGCCGAGCTGGCGCAGCCGTTGAAGGACGCGGGCCTCACACGCGTTACCGTCTCGATGGATGCGGTCGATCCCGACCGCTTTGCCCGCATCACTCGCGTGCCCAACGGATACGATCACGTGCTGGCGGGCATCCGCGCCGCGCGGCGGGCGGGGCTGTGGCCCTTGAAAGTGAACTGCGTGCTGATGCGCGGCTTCAACGAAGACCAAGTCATTCCTTTTGGCATGTTTGCGCGCGAAGAGGGAGTGACCGTACGCTTTATCGAGTTTATGCCGCTGGAAGAGGGGCGCACCTGGGCGCCCTCGACCGTGGTCACGCTCGACGAGATTCTGGCACGCATGGCCGAGTACCGGCCACTGGTCGAAATCCCGCATGCGCGCTCGGAAACCGCGCGGCGCTACCGCTTTGAAGATGGAGTTGGCGAGATCGGCATCATCGCACCGGTATCGCATCCGTTCTGCGGGCACTGCAGCCGGATCCGCATCACCAGCGACGGAAAGATCCGCACCTGCCTGTTTTCGGTATGGGATCACGACCTGCACGCGCAGATGCGGCGCGGGGCCAGCGATGAAGAGTTGCAGGAGTTCATCCGCGGCGTGGTCGCGAAGAAGGAAGAACGCCATCACATCGGGGAGCCCGACTTCGTGCCGGCTTCGAGGACGATGGTGCATATCGGGGGATAACCCTCAGCTGTCAGTTTCAGCAATCAGGAAGCCCGCCGTCGGGATCTTGACGCCCGCCGAGAGACTGAGAAACGGGAAGGGCACGACTTCCGTCGTGAGCACCTCTATGCGAGCGGGCTTTTAGCCGCTGCGATCCACTCCGGTTAAAATGTGCAGGTGAGGCGGCGGCGAATAACGACTACTGCGGTGATCATTTTTTCCTGCGTAATGCTACGAGCGCAGAGCGCCACCTACCTCGGCTTCGACCGCAACGACTATCCCGGCGAAGCCAACCTCAAGACCCTTCACCAGACTTTTTCCTACACCGGATACTGGCTCAACCGTCCGCCCGGAGCGTCGTCCAATAGCTGGGCCGGTCACCGTGCCGCCGTCGAGTCCGCAGGATTCGGATTTCTCGTGCTGTTCAACGGCAGACTGTACGCCCAGTTGAAAACCGTGGCCAACGCAACTCGCCTCGGGCAGTCGGACGCGCGGGCTGCAGTCGCCGCTGCGCGCCGCGAGGGATTTCCCCGCGCCACCATCATTTTTCTCGATCAGGAACAAGGTGGCCGCATGCTGCCCGAACAGAAGGCATACATTTATGCCTGGGTCGACGGCGTGACTGCCGCGGGATTTCGCGCAGGAATCTATTGTTCTGGCATCCCCGCGACCGACGACGGCAATGTGGTTACGGCCGAAGATATTCAACAGAGTGCCGGGAAACGCACCATCGTCTACTGGGCCATCAACGATGCGTGCCCGCCCGCGCCGGGATGCGCGTTTCCGCAGCGCCCTCCGAGTCCGGAGCAAAGCGGAGTGCGGTTCGCCGAGGTCTGGCAATTCGCGCAGTCCCCGCAGCGCCAGGACGTCGCCGCTCACTGCACCAACTACAGCCGCGACGGAAACTGCTATCCGCCCGGTGTCGATGCCGCGCAGGGGCTGCACATCGACTTGAATTCGGCAACGTCCCCCGATCCTTCCCACGGCCGCGTGCGTTAAAATAGAAACCGAATCCCATGTCTGACCGAACTTTTACTCTCGACGAAGCGCAGTCGTTGTTGCCCGTGCTGGAGTCGCTGTTGCGCACCGCCATCACTGGCAAAAAAGTGATGCAAGAGGTGGAGGCCGAGCAGCAAGCTCTCAGTCACAAAATCTTTTTGAACGGGGGCACATTTGTTGACGTTGTCCCGCTAGCGCGCCGCAAAGCGGAACGGGTCAAAGCCGAACAGCGTGCCAAAGACGCGCTGGCTGAGATCGACTCCATTGGCGTGCAGGTAAAAGACATCGACATCGGCCTGCTCGATTTTCCCTGCGAAGTCGAAGGCCAGGTGATTCTGCTGTGCTGGAAGTTGGGCGAAAAATCCATTACCCACTGGCACGGAACCCAGGAAGGATTCGCGGGGCGCAAGCCGATTGACGAGCGGATCGCACGGGCCAGGAAGATCAACTAAGCCTCGGCTTCCTGCTCCCCGTTCTCAGTTGGAGCGGCACCAATGCCCGCCCGGGCATCGAAGACCCGCCTCCGCTTGGCGCGGACTGAAACACAATTCTCCCCTGCGTTTTTAACCTGCTCATTCCAAACAGTTTCTACCCCGAGCAACATACTCGAAAGTTCAGTGTTTATAGGGGAGGAACGTAATGAGGCCATGGGCCGGTTTTTGCGGCACAATGGCATTTCCGGGTTAAGCCTGTCCGCTTGTGGGCCTTACTACTCAGGGGAAATGAACATGAATCGATCCGCCGTTCGCTGGTTGTTGCTGGCAGTGGTCGTGATGTCGCTTTCTGCGGCGTCGTTTTCGCAGATTGCGGTAGGCATCTCGGTCCGAGTTGGCCCGCCCGCGTTGCCGGTGTATGCGCAGCCGATCTGCCCGGGGCCAGGCTATTTTTGGACGCCCGGCTACTGGGCGTGGAACGATGACGCGGGCTACTACTGGGTGCCGGGCACCTGGGTGGTCGCGCCGGTCGGCATGCTGTGGACGCCCGGCTACTGGGGCTGGGGTGGCGGATTCTATGCGTGGCATACGGGTTATTGGGGCCCGCACATCGGTTTCTATGGCGGCATCAACTACGGATACGGCTACACGGGCGTGGGATTCGTGGGAGGCGAGTGGCGCGGAGGAGGCTTCTACTACAACCGTTCCGTCACCAACGTCAGCGTCACCAATGTGACCAACGTCTACAACAAGACGGTCATCGTGAACAACACCACGGTGAACAACGTCAGCTACAACGGCGGCACGGGTGGCGTGAGGGCAGAACCAACCACGCAGGAGCGGGCCGCGGAGCACGAGCAGCACGTCGCTCCCCTGTCCATGCAGACCCAGCATGAGCACATGGCCAGCCAGAATCGAGAGAATTTCGCGTCGGAGAATCATGGACGCCCGGCGATCGCAGCCACCGCCAAGCCTGCGGATTTCAGCAGCCGTTCTGCAGTTCCAGCCAGGGCTGCGGGCGGGGATTATCACCCGCCAGCCATGTCGCCCAAGGAAGCGCGGGTAGCGTCCAACCCGGGGAACCGGGGGAATTCCAACGATGGATTCCGCCCGTTTACTCCGCCGAACGCGAACAACTCGAAAAATAATAATGCGGCCGCGAAGAGCAACCCGACGTACCAGGATCACGGCAACAGCGGGACGAATCCGATGTACGAAAAGGATAAGACGGCGAGGGCACCGCAATCGAATTCGTCGCAGAACTATGCTCCCAAACCGGTGCACCAGTCCGGCCCGTCCCCGCAGCACCAGTCGGCTCCGCCTCCGCAGCACCACTCGAGCGCGCCTCCTCCACACAATCAGGGCGCTCCGAAGGAAGAGCACCACAAGGGACGGTAGAGCAATGGTTGCGCTTCCGCAAATTCGAACTCAGACCTCAGACGTAGGCTAGAACGTAACATCCGAGGTCTGCCGTTTTTTCTGCAAGCTGGCCGGGGATGTGGCGTTCTAACCGGGAAGTGGACCGGGTGGCGGCGATGGGATGGTTCTGTGCCTGCAGTTCAGGTACCGGCGTGTGCGCCGGGCGAAACCGTCTCTGCTACAATTTTTACTTGCCGTGCGAGTGAGCGGGCGGTGCGGGTAAGGTCATAAAGATGCAGCCTGCTGCGTTTTCCTCCCCCCAAGGAGTCTCAACGAATATGTCTTCCACAAAGAAGGTCCGGCTGGCTGGCGCTTGCGCCGCGCTGGCAACTCTCGCCCTGGCCGTCAGTTGCTCGGGATTCTTCGTAAACCCTACTTTGACTGG